>RPQJ01000154.1 GCA_003819815.1 Lysobacterales bacterium | reverse complement strand
GCTGCCGGCAGGTTTCGCGCCGTCGACCCCGCGCGTGCTCGCGGGCTCGGTGCTCGTGAGTGCCGGCATCGCCTTCCTGGCGCTCGACGGAATCGCGCGGGCGGACGGGCTCGGCCTCAGGGGGTTCGTCGTCACCGGCCTGATCGTGGGCGCGTGGATGCTGGGCGCGATCGGGACGCGGCTGTGGCGCGGACGGCCGGAGGGCGAGCCCGCGGCGTGAAGCCGTCAGTGACCGCCCTGCACGATCAGGCCCTCGGCCGCGAGCGCTTCCGCGAGCCGCTCCTCGACTTCCGCGGCCCGCGCGGCCGTGATGCCCTGCAGGTGCAGCACGGGCCCCGTCAGCACCTCGAGCCCCCGCTTCAGCACGCTGCCTGCGGCGCGGATCCCGGCCTTGTGCTGGTCGAAGCGTTCGGCCGGCGAGTACTTCGTCGCGCCGACGTACACGCCGTACGGGCCGCGTGCGCCGTCCGCGTAATCCAGCAGCACGAGGTAGAGGTTCGAGCGGCCCCGGCGGCCTGCCTCGAAGCGCGCTGCCACGTCGTAGGCGAGCGGCAGCCACTCGACGTACCGCATCGGCAGCCATTCCGGCACGGACGCCGCGGCCGCGGCCCACAACCGCTCGAGCAGCGCCTCGACGATCATCGGCGGCTCGTGGCGCATCCAGAGCTCGTGGATGCAGTGCGCGGCGGCCACCGCGTCGCGCTCGACGACGGCCCGCTCGAAGCGCGCGGAGACTTCGACGCGCGGCGCCGACAGGAACGGCCGCTGCAGCGGCGGGCTCAATTGACGGTGAGGTCCTGCCCGGAGACGGGCTGGCTGCCCTGCTCCAGCAGCGATTCGAGCAGGTGCTGCCCGTTCGCACGCACGAGCTTCAGGAACGCGAGCGTGTTGTTGGCCGCGCCGCCGAGACCGAAGCGCACGTTCGTGAGCTTGGTCCGCACCAGCGAGAACTCGCCGCCGTGGTAGAGCACCATGCAGTCCCTGATCTCGCAGTCGACGAACTCGTTGTAGTCGAGCGTCACTTCGCCGCCGCTGAACACCTGTCCCACGAACCGCATCGCGCCTCCCTCACCACTCCGTGTACTTCGTGCTGCGGCCGCGCGCCTTCTCGACCGGGTACTTGCGCGCGTTGGCCTCGAGCTTTTCGAGCGCCGCCGCGTACAGGTCGACGCCGAGCCGGTCCGAGAGCCGCACCAGGTAGAGCAGCACGTCGGCCAGTTCCTCGCGTACCGCGGCCTGCTTGTCGACCGGCAGCCGCGCGGCAGGGCCATCGCCCAGCCACTGGAAGTGCTCGAGCAGTTCGGCACACTCGACGATCAGCGCGGTCGCGAGATTCCGCGGCGTGTGGAACTGCTCCCAGTCGCGCTCGGCGGCGAAGGTCCGCAGCGCGTCACGCAACTCGTCGAGGTCGCTGCGGGGTCTCATCGGCGGGCCGGCGCTCATGCGCGCGACTGTACAGCGAAACGCCGTGCAGCGGCGCGTTGCGCAGGCGCAGCGCGTTCGCCACCACCGAAACCGACGAGAGGCTCATCGCCAGCGCCGCGATCATCGGGCTCAGGAGCAGCCCGAACGCCGGGTAGAGCACGCCGGCCGCGATCGGCACGCCGAGCGCGTTGTAGAGGAATGCGAACGCGAGGTTCTGGCGCATGTTGGCCACGGTCGCCCGCGATATGGCGCGGGCACGGGCGATGCCGCGCAGGTCGCCCTTCACGAGCGTCACGGGGGCCGCGGACATCGCGACGTCCGTCCCGGTCCCCATCGCGATCCCGACGTCGGCCGCAGCGAGGGCAGGCGCGTCGTTGATGCCGTCGCCCGCCATGGCGACGCGGCGACCCGAAGCCTTCAGCCCGGCGACGAGCGCCGCCTTGTCCTCGGGACGCACCTCGCCGTGCACCTCGTCGATGGAGAGCGTCCGTGCCACGGCATCGGCGGTCGCGCGGCTGTCTCCCGTCGCCATCACGATGCGCAGGCCCTCGGCCCGCAGGCTCTGGATGGCGGCCGCCGTGCCCTCCTTGATCGGGTCCGACACGGCCACCAGCCCGGCCGAGCGGCCGTCGATGGCGACGTAGACGACCGTCGCCCCCTCGGCTCGCAACCCTTCCGTGGCCGCGCGCAGCTCGAGCAGGTCGGCTCCCAGCTGCTTCATCAGCACAGCGTTGCCGAGCGCGACGGCCCGACCGCGGACGCGGCCCCGCACGCCGGCGCCCGTGAGCGACTCGAATTCCTCGGCCCGGTCGACTGGCAGCCGGCGGCGCCTCGCCTCGGCGACGATCGCCGCCGCGAGCGGGTGCTCGCTGCCCTGCTCGAGACTCGCCGCCAGCGACAGGATCTCGTCCTCGCGCTGGCCGTTCCGGGCGAGCACCGCCCGGAACGCCGGTCGGCCCTGGGTCAGCGTCCCTGTCTTGTCGACGACCAGCGTGTCGATCGTGCGCAGCCGCTCGATCGCCTCGGCATCCCGGAACAGCACGCCTGCCTGCGCCGCGCGCCCGGTCGCGACCATGATCGACATCGGCGTCGCGAGCCCGAGCGCGCAGGGGCACGCGATGATCAGCACCGAGACGGCGTTCACGAGCGCGTACGTCCAGGCAGGCTCCGGGCCGAATAGACCCCACGTGAAGAACGTCGCGACCGCGACCGCGAGCACCGCGAGCACGAAGCCGAAGCTCACGCGGTCCGCGAGGCGCTGCATCGGCGCGCGCGACCGCTGCGCCTGCACGACGAGCTGGACGATCTGCGCGAGGACCGTGTCCGAGCCGACGCGCTCGGCACGCATCACGAGCGAGCCGAGGCCGTTCATCGTCGCGCCGATGACCGGGAGGCCGCGCGTCTTCTCGACCGGGATCGGCTCGCCCGTCACCATCGACTCGTCGACGCTCGAACGCCCCTCGAGCACGACGCCGTCGACCGGGATCTTCTCGCCCGGGCGTACGCGGAGCCGGTCGCCGACGTGCACGTGCGAGAGCGGGATGTCTTCCTCGCCCCCGTCCGCCCGCAACCGCCTCGCGGTCTTCGGCGCGAGCCCGAGCAACGCCCTTAGGGCCGCCGACGTGCTGGAGCGCGCACGCAGCTCGAGCATCTGCCCGACGAGCGTCAGCGAGACGATGATCGCGGCCGCCTCGAAGTAGACGCCGACGCGCCCTTCGTGGCGGAACGAGGCGGGAAACACCTCGGGCGCCACGGTGCCGATCACGCTGTAGACGAACGCGGCGCCGACGCCGGTCCCGATCAGCGTCCACATGTTCGGACTGCGCCGTACGATCGACTGTACCCACCGGACGAAGAACGGCCATCCGGCCCAAAGCACGACCGGCACGGCGAGCACGAGTTCGAGCCAGGCCCGGGCCTCGGGTGTGAGGAATCCGAGCTGCGGACCGACCATCGCGACCAGCAGCACGCCGATCGTGAGCGGCAGCGTGAACCAGAACCTGCGGCGGAAGTCCTGCAGCTCCGGGTTCTGCTCCTCGAGCAGGCTCGGCATCATCGGCTCGAGTGCCATGCCGCAGAACGGACACGTGCCCGGGCGATCCCGGATCACCTCCGGGTGCATCGGGCAGGTGTAGCGCGTGCGACCCGATGCATCGGTCGTTGCAGCGGTCCGGCCGGCGCCGGAAGCGGCGGGTACCTGCTGCCCGAGGAACTGCGCCGGCGCCGCCATGAAGCGCGTGCGGCAACCGGCAGAGCAGAACCGATACTCGCGGCCGTCGCGCTCGGCGCGGTGCGGCGACGAGGGGCCCACGGTCATGCCGCAGACGGGGTCGATGCGGTCCCGGTCGGACTGCGACTGGGCGCCGTCACGTACTGCGCTCATGAGTGGTCTTCCGCGGCGAGGGGAAGATCACCTTCGGCGCGAAGCGCGGTCTGGAGGGACGGGCAGCCTCCGCGCGTCGGCGTCAGCCGAGGCTGACGCAGCGCGTGCGGGTCGCGCGACCGATGCCCGGACGCCGACGGCGATCAGTTCAGCGGCACGACCGTGCCGTGCTCGAGCACGAGTTTCCAGCCGTCGCGTCCGTGGACCCGCACGGTCGAGGATCGCTCGGTGGAATCATGTTCCGATGCGCAGCCTGCGATGCCCGCGCCAGCCATGACGAGTGCGGTCGCAGCTGCGGCCATTACACGGAAGCGCACCGGCGTGTCCCCACGGAGTGGTTTTCGAGGCAGGATAGCGCGACATGAGGAGAACGATGCAGGCCCTGCTCTGGGACGTGGACGGAACGCTCGCCGAGACCGAACTCGACGGCCACCTCGTGGCGTTCAACGCGGCATTCGAGGCGCTCGAGCAGCCGTGGCGCTGGAGCCCGGAGCGCTACGGCGAGCTGCTGCGCGTCGCGGGCGGGTTCGAGCGGTTGCTCGCCGACCTGCGAACGCAGCCGTCGACCCGCGAGCTCGACGAGGATGTCCGGCGCGCGCTCGCACGTCGCATCCACGTCGTGAAGAACCAACGCTACTCGCAGCTCGTTTCGGGCGGAGCGTTGCCCCTGCGGCCGGGCGTGCGCGAGCTGTTCGACGAGTGTGCCGCCGCGGGCGTGTGCATGGCGGTCGTCACGACGACGAGCCGCGGCAACGTGCAGGCGTTGCTGTCCGCGCAGCTCGGCAGCGACTGGTCGCAACGATTCGCCACGATCGTGGGCGCCGAGGACGCGCCCGACAAGAAGCCGGATCCGCAGGCGTACCGCATCGCCCTCGAGCGGCTCTACGTCCAGGGCCGCGATGCGCTCGCGATCGAGGACTCGCCCGCGGGATTGCGGGCGGCAACCTGCGCCGGCGTGCCTTGCGTGATCACGCGCAGCCGCTATTTTCCCGACGATCCGGTGCCCGGGGCGCTGGCCGTCGGACCGGGGCTCGGGTCAGCCAGCGGGTGGACTCCTGCCGTCGGAACCGCAAGCCCGCGCGTGGGGCTCGCCGAGCTGCGGGCGTGGCACGGTCGACATCGAGCCGCCTCCTGACGTCAGCCCTTCGCCGCGATCCAGCCGCGCGCGTTGGTCCAGAGCGGCATCGGCGGCCGGACCTGCAATTCGCCGGGCGAGCCGCACGTCGCGCAGCGGACCCGGATCGGCAACCGGCGACTTCCCTGGCCGATCCGCACCATCGTCTGGAGGTCCAGCATCGACCAGCGGCCGCACGGTGCGCAGTATGCGTGCAGCTGGTGGCCGTGCTCGTGCAGGCCGGCGAGGGTGCCGAGATCGATCATCGGGCGAGACTAGCGTCGGCTCGGGCTCGCCCGGTGAGCCTGGCGGGCGCGTCACCGGGCGCGGCCGGAGGGATTGCGCCGCCGCTCCGCTCCTGCGGCGCCCCGGTGGGGCCGTCGCGGCATCGCTCCCCGCGGCGCGACGCCGCGACGTCCAACCGCGCGAGCGCGCGGTTGTCGAACCCCCGACGCCGTCGGGGGTTCCTGACGTCCCGCCGGCGGCGCCGGTGAAACGAAAAAGGGCTCCTTGCGAGGAGCCCATTTTCGTTTCACTTGGCGCGGCCGGAGGGATTCGAACCCCCGACCCTCAGGTTCGAAGCCTGATGCTCTATCCAACTGAGCTACGGCCGCGCACGAAAACTCACTTCATCGTCGGCATGACGAACTGCGCCCCTTCGCGGGCCGTGGTCGGCCAGCGGGAGGTCACCGTCTTCAGCCGCGTGTAGAACCTTACCCCGTCCGGCCCGTGCACGTGCAGCGGACCGAAGAGCGAGCGCTTCCACCCGCCGAACGAGTGGAACGCCATGGGCACGGGGATCGGCACGTTGACGCCGACCATGCCCGCCTGCACGCGCTGCGTGAAGCTGCGCGCGGCCTCGCCGCTCGCGGTGAAGATCGCCACGCCGTTGCCGAACTCGTGGGCGTTGACGATCCCGAGCGCCGTCTCGAAATCCGGCACGCGCACGACGCAGAGCACCGGCCCGAAGATTTCCTCGCGATAGATCCGCATGTCGGGCTTCACGTGATCGAAGAGGCACGGCCCGAGGTAATAGCCCTGCTCGTGCCCGGTGAGCCGCAGGCCGCGGCCGTCGACCACGAGCTGGGCGCCTTCCTGCACGCCGAGGTCGACGTAGCCGCGCACGCGCTCGAGGTGCTCGCGCGTGACGAGCGGCCCCATGTCCGCCCGCTCGACGGTGCCCGGGGCCACCTTCAGTTCCGCGAGCTGCTCCTTCACCGCCGCGACCAGCCGGTCACCGGCGTCTCCCACGGCAACGGCGACCGAGATCGCCATGCAGCGCTCGCCGGCCGAGCCGTACGCGGCGCCCACGAGCGCGCTCGCGGCGTTGCGCGTGTCCGCGTCCGGCATCACCACCATGTGATTCTTCGCGCCGCCCAAGGCCTGCACGCGCTTGCCGTGCGCGGAGGCGGTCCGGTAGATGTACTCGGCGACCGGCGTCGAGCCGACGAAGCTCACCGCGGCGACGCGCGGGTCCGTGAGCAGCGTGTCGACCGCCTCGCGGTCCCCGTTCACGACGTTGAACACGCCGTCCGGCAGCCCGGCCTCCTTCAGCAGTTCCGCGACGCGGACCGGCACGCTCGGGTCCTTCTCGGACGGCTTCAGCACGAACGTGTTGCCGCACGCGATCGCGACCGGGAACATCCACATCGGCACCATGGCCGGGAAGTTGAACGGCGTGATGCCGGCGCAGACGCCGACCGGCTGGCGGATTCCCCAGCTGTCGATGCCGGTGCCGACGTTCTCGGTGAACTCGCTCTTGAGGAGCTGCGGAATCCCGCAGGCGAACTCGACCACCTCGAGGCCGCGGGTCAGTTCGCCCCGCGCATCGGACAGGACCTTGCCGTGCTCGGAGGTGAGGGTGAGCGCAAGCTCGTCCGCGTGGGCCTCGAGCAGCGCCTTGAAGCGGAACATCACGCGGGCGCGCTGCAGCGGCGGCACCGCTGACCACGCGGGCAGCGCAGCCTCGGCAGCAGCAATGGCGGCGCGGGTTTCCTCGGCGCTCGCATACGCGACGTGGCCCCGCAGCGCGCCGGTGGCCGGGTTGTAGACCGGCCCGCTGCGTCCCGAGGTGCCGGGCACGTGCCGCCCGTCGACGAAATGCCCGAGACTGAAGGTCGCGCCGGCCGCGGTAGCCGCGGTGGAAAGGTTGCTCATCCTGGGTTCCTCAAGGGAATCTCGCCGGGTGTGCCCGCCCGGGGGGCGACATTGGACACCAGAACGCCCCCGGGCCGCCAGCGGGATGCCGTCACGCAGGCCTCTGCTATAGTCGTCGCCCCATCCTGCCGGCACCCCGGCGACCCGGTTGCAGAGGACACCGTCATGACGCGTACGACCGCCCTGTTCGCCCTTCCCGCTCTGCTCGCACTCGGCGCGGCTGCCCAGGCCGACTGCGCATACCCGCAAGCCCCGTCGGACATCCCGAATGGCTCGAAGGCGACCAAGGACCAGATGCTCGCGGCCCAGGGCGAGATCAAGGCCTACCGCGCGGCCGTCGAGGAGGCGTACCTGCCCTGCCTCGAGAAGGAAAAGAACGACTCGCTCGCGACGCTCGACGCGGCGGATCCCGAGTATGCGACCAAGAAGGGCGCGATCGAGGCGATCCACGCCAAGAAGCACAACGCCGCCCTCGACGAACTGACGGCCGTGGCCGGCCGCTGGAGCGAGGAGATCAAGGCGTTCGGCGCGAAGAAGTAGCGCCCGGGGCCGCTCCCGTGGCGCAGGGAACGGTCCACGTGATCCAGCGGCCTGCGCCGGACCGGCCGCGCGACCGGCTCGGCCGCCCGATGCGCGACCTGCGCATCTCGGTCATGGACCGGTGCAACTTCCGTTGCCCCTACTGCATGCCCAAGGAAGCCTTCGGCGACGCCTACCGTTTCCTGGCGGCCGGCCAGCGACTCGACTTCGACGAGATCGTGCGCGTCGCACGTGCCGCCGCGGCGCTGGGTGCTCGGAAGCTGCGGCTCACGGGCGGCGAACCACTGCTGCGCGGCGGTCTCGCCGAGCTCGTCGGCGAGCTTTCCGCACTCGACGGGATCGACGATCTCGCGCTCACCACGAACGGCGTCCTGCTCGCCCAGCACGCGGCGGAACTCAAGGGCCACGGCCTGCACCGGGTCACGGTGAGTCTCGACGCGCTCGACCCGGAAGTCTTCCGTCGCATGAGCGGTGGCTACGGCTCGCCGGCCGCCGTGCTCGCGGGCATCGAGGCGGCTCTCGACGCGGGCCTCGAGCCCGTCAAGGTGAATGCCGTGGTGCGACGCGGCGTCAATGACCACGCGGTGCTGCCGCTGCTCGAGCGGTTCCGCGGCACGCCCGTCGTC
>RPQJ01000153.1 GCA_003819815.1 Lysobacterales bacterium | reverse complement strand
TCGATGACGCCGGCGCGCGTGCCGCCGATGCCGTCGGCGTAGGCGAGCGCCTTGGCCTTGGCCTTGCCGGAGGCGTCCTGCGCGACCGCGACGAGGCACGGCACGCCGCGGCCTTGGCTGTACTGGCGGCGGACGAGGTCGCCCGGGCCCTTGGGCGCGATCAGCACGACGTCGAGGTCCTTGCGCGGCTTGATCTGGCCGAAGTGGATGTTGAAGCCGTGCGCGAAGAGGAGCGTGGCGCCCTGCGCGAGGTTCGGGAGGATCTCCTTGTAGTTCTCGGCCTGCGTGGTGTCCGGGGTGAGCAGCGCGACGAGCTGCGCGCCCTCGACCGCGTCCGCCGGCTTGGCGACGGCGAGGCCGTCCTTCTTCGCCTTCTTCCAGCTGTCGCCCTTGCGCACGCCGATCACGACGTCGTAGCCGGAGTCCTTCAGGTTGAGCGCGTGCGCGCGCCCCTGGCTGCCGTATCCCACCACGGCGATGCGTGCGCCCTTGAGGGCCTTCTTGTCGACGTCTTTCTTCGAATAAGCGCGCATTAGAGCAACTCCTGAACCTGAGCGATTGAAGGGTCCCAAAACGCAGAAACCCCGCCCGGATCGGGTCCGGTGCGGGGTTTCTCGTGTCCGTCTGCGCCGTTGCGCCTTCAGCCCGAGACCCCGCCCCTCCCGAGCGGAAGCAGTACGAGCAGCGCAAGCAGGCCGGACGGCTGTGCCGTCGGCGGGGTGAGGGTCTCAGCGGCCAGGGCCTCGAACTCCATCTTTAGCCTGCTTGCGGAAGGTCGGCACGACCTGTGGATAGCAGCATAGCGCCCGACCGATTGTCAACCGCAGTGCAAAAAGGGTCGGCCGGTCCTGACCCCCGCACGGGGCCTGCGGGCGACGGGCGCGGACGCGGGGCGACCGCACGCTGTCGGCCATGAAAGCTCTCGTCTGGCACGGCGCACGGGACGTCCGCGTCGACACGGTTCCGGATCCGCAGCTCGTGGAGGCCGACGACCTGATACTCAGGATCACCGCCACCGCGATCTGCGGGTCCGACCGGTGCCGGGTTTAAGTTCCGCAAGCAACGCCGCGCGGCCAGGGCCGGAGCCGGCCGCGTGGCGTTGCTTGCGGAACTTAAACCCGGCACCGGCTAAGCTACCGGACCGTGGACTTCCTGATCGATCACACTGCAGCGGCGCCCGGACCTGTCGTCCGGGATCTCTGGCTCGTCACGCAGGTGGCCCTGCCGGCTTGGCTCGAACGGCTCGACGCCTCGGCGCGGGCGTGGCTCGAAGCCACGGGGTTTCGGGCTGAAAAACAGCAACTCGCGCTGATCCCCGGTCCGGGCGGCGAAGTCCTTGCAGCCGCGCTCGGCCTCGGTGCGCTCCCGGACCTCGCGCAGCTCGAACTCTGGCACGTCGCCGGACTGCCCGAGCGCCTGCCCGCCGCCACGCGCTGGCAACTCGCGAACGGACCGGTGGCCGCCGAAGCGGCCGCGACGCTGGCGCTCGGCTGGGCCTACGGGGCGTACCGGTACGACTCGTACAAGACCGCGCCCGACCCCCGGGCCGCGTCGGGCCAGGCCCGGCTCGTGGTGCCGGCCGCGGCGGATTTCGAACTCGCGCAGCGCCTGGCGGGAGCGACCGCCATGGCCCGCGACTGGATCAACATGCCGGCGAGCGACATGACGCCGGAGCGGCTCGCCGCGTCGGTGGTGGCCGTCGCCGGGGACTTCGGGGCGGAGGCAAGCGTCGTCGAAGGCGACGCGCTGCTGGAAGAATTCCCGTGCGTGCACGCGGTCGGTCGGGCCTCGTCGTGCCGGCCGCGCCTCGTCGACGTGCGCTGGGGCGATCCGACCGCCCCGAAGCTCACGATCGTCGGCAAGGGCGTGTGCTTCGACACGGGCGGCCTCGACCTGAAGCCCGCCGCCGGCATGCTCCTCATGAAGAAGGACATGGGAGGCGCGGCCTGTGCCACGGCGCTCGCCCGGCTCGTCATGCAGAACCGCCTGCGCGTGCGGTTGCGTCTCCTGGTGCCGGCCGTCGAGAACGCCGTCGCCGGCAACGCCTTCCGGCCCGGCGACGTGCTCCGCAGCCGCAAGGGGCTTTCCGTCGAGATCGGCAACACCGACGCCGAGGGCCGCCTGATCCTCTGCGACGCGCTCGCCGCGGCCGACGACGAGTCGCCGGACCTGCTCGTCGACCTCGCCACGCTCACGGGCGCCGCCCGCGTCGCGCTCGGCCCCGAGCTGCCGGCACTCTTCGGCACCCGTAACGAGACCGTCGAGGCCGTGTTGCGCCACGGCCGCCGCACGGCCGACCCGCTCTGGCCGCTCCCGCTCTGGAGCGGCTACGAGGACGACCTCGCGAGCAAGATCGCCGACACGAACAACGCCTCCGCCTCGACGTTCGCGGGCTCGATCATCGGCGCGCTGTACCTCAAGCGCTTCGTCACGCGCTCGCCCGACTGGCTGCACGTCGATCTCTACGCGTGGAACCCGAAGGACCGCCCGGGCCGGCCGGCAGGCGGCGAGGCCCAGGCGGTGCGGGCGCTCTACTCGATGCTCGCGGAACGCTACGGTTGGACCTGAGGCTCGAGCGCCGCGCCTGGACGCTCGTCTACCTGTGCCTCGGCGTCATCGAGGGCGGCACCGCGGCCGTCATGGTGCGTTCGCTCTTCGGCACGGCTTCGACGCCGCTCGTCGTCGACCTGGTGCTCGCGCTCGTCAGTGCCGCTCCCGCGTGGGCCAATCTCGCGAGCCTCGTCTACGCGCGCCGTGCCCAGGGCCAGCCCAAGATCCAGTTCCTGCGTCCGCTCATGGTCGCGATGGCGGTCTGCGTCGCGGCGCTCGCGCTCCTGCCCGGGGGCGGCACGGGCCTCGTTGGATTCCTCGTCCTGTACGGCGGCGCGCGCCTGCTGTGGGCGGGCGTCGACACGGTCCGCTCGGTGATCTGGAGCGTCAACTATCCGCGCCATCTCCGGGCGCGCGTGACCGGCCGCATCATGGTGAACGGCTCGATCGCGCTCGCGGTGTCGGGGCTCGCGCTCGGCTGGCTGCTCGAGCACGACGATCCGTGGTACCGCGCCGCGCTGCTCGCGGCGGCGGCCTGCGGGATCGCGGGCAGCGTGGTGCTGAAGCGCCTGCGCGTGCGCCAGGAAGCGCGACTGCTCTTCGACGAGCGCGAGCGGCTGCGCGAGGGCGCCCGCTTCGACCTCGCGGGCATCCGGCAGGTACTCGGTCGCGACGCCGGCTACCGGCGCTACATGATCGCCATGACGATCTTCGGCGCGGGACACCTCACGCTGAGCCCGCTGGTGGTCGTGTGCCTCGACGACGTGCTCGGAGCGCCGGAGCTCGTGCAGATCGCGGTCACGACCGCGATCCCGGTGCTCATGATGCCGCTCGCGATCCAGCCGTGGGCCCGGTTCCTCGACCGTCACCACGTCGTCGTCTACCGCGCGGTGCATGCGTGGGTCGCGGTGGCGGGATCGTCGCTGCTCGCGCTGGCCGTGATCCTCGGGGTGCCCGTGCTGGTCTGGCCCGGCGCGCTGCTCATGGGCATCTCGCTCGCGGCCGGGAGTCTCGGCTGGTCGCTCGGCCACAACGACTTCGCGCCGCGCGGGGAGGAGACCCGCTACATGGCGGTGCACGTCACGCTCACGGGCCTGCGCGGCCTGCTCGCTCCGCCGGTCGCGATACTGATCTACCACGGGTTGCGCCGCTGGCTGCCCGGGCACGAAGGCTACGTGCTGCTGCTGCCGGTCGTGATGATCGTGTCCGGTACCCTGCAGTTCAACTCGATGCGCAGGTCGACCGGCGCACGGAGCGCTGCCGGATGAGCACGGCCGATCCGCGACGACTGCTGCGCGGTGCGTTCGATGCTGCGGTCGACGCCGCGCGACCGCACCTCTGCGTGCCTGCCGCCCTGCCTGAACCGCCGCGCGGACGCACCGTCGTCGTCGGCATGGGCAAGGCGGCCGCCGAAATGGCGCTCGCGGTCGAGCGTCACTGGCGCGGCGACCTCGAGGGCCTCGTCGTGACGGCTGCAGGTCACGGGTGCGCCTGCAGCCGGATCGAGGTCCGCGAGGCCGGCCACCCGTTGCCGACCGCGGCGGGGCTCGAGGCGGCACGGGACATCGTGAGCCGCGTGCAGGGGCTCGGCCGCGACGACCTGGTGCTCTGCCTGCTCTCGGGCGGCGGGTCCGCGCTCGCGCCCTGGCCGGTGGCCGGTGTCTCGCTCGAGGAGAAACAGCGGATCACGGCCGCTCTGCTGCGATCCGGCGCCCCGATCCGCGAGATCAACTGCGTGCGCCGGCACCTGTCGCAGATCAAGGGCGGGCGCCTCGGCGTCGCCTGCCAACCCGCGCGGCTCGTGACGCTCGCGATCTCCGACGTGCCGGGCGACGACCCCCTCGACATCGCGTCGGGCCCGACGGTGCCGGACCCGACCACGACGCACGACGCGCTCGCGATCGTCGACCGCCGGGGCATCGGGATCGGCGAGCGACTTCGCGGGGAGTGGGGCAACGGCGCGCACGAGTCCGTGAAGCCCCGCGACCCGCGGCTCGCGACGCCGGACGTGCGCATCGTCGCGTCGGCCGCGACTTCGCTCGCCGCGGCAGCCCGGTATCTCGGGCAGCACGGCGTGCAGGCGTGCGTGCTCTCGGATCGCGTCGAGGGCGAGGCGCGGGAGGTCGGCTCGGCGCAGGCCGCGATCGTCGCGTCGGTACTCCGCGATGGCAGCCCGTGCGCGCCGCCGTGCGTGCTGCTCTCGGGCGGCGAGACCACCGTCACGGTGCGCGGCAACGGACGCGGCGGACGCAACGTCGAGTATCTCCTCGGGCTCGGCCTCGCGCTCGAGCCGGGGCAGGGGGTGCACGCGCTCGCCGCGGACACGGACGGAATCGACGGCACGGCGCCCTATGCCGGCGCGACGTGGTCGCCCGACACGGCGGCCCGTGCCACTGGACTCGGTCTCGACCTGCGTGCCCACCTCGACGCCAACGACGCGCACGCCCTGTTCGAGGCGCTGGGGGACTCGCTCGCCACGGGGCCGACGCGCACGAACGTCAACGACTTCCGCGCCATTTTCGTTCCGGCCCGCGGCGGTTGAGGCAGAATTCACCGGTCCGGAGGAGTATCCATGCCCAAGCGCAAACCCGATCCGCAGCCTCATTCGCGCGTCGTCTTCGACGGCGTGAAGCAGACCCCGAGCCGCGCCATGCTGCGCGCCGTCGGCTTCGAGGACCGCGACTTCCGCCGCACCCAGGTCGGGATCGCCTCGACCTGGAGCACGCTCACGCCCTGCAACATGCACATCGACCGCCTCGCGGAAGCCGCTCGCAAGGGCGCCGACGCCGCGGGCGGCAAAGGCACGGTGTTCGGCACCATCACCGTCTCCGACGGCATCTCGATGGGCACGCCCGGCATGCGCTACTCGCTCGTGTCGCGCGAGGTCATCGCCGACTCGATCGAGACCGTCGTGGGTGCGCAGGGTTTCGACGGCCTCGTCGCGATCGGTGGCTGCGACAAGAACATGCCGGGCTGCATGATGGCGATCGCGCGGCTCGACCGTCCGGCCGTGTTCGTCTATGGCGGCACGATCCGCCCGGGCGTCGGGCGGCGCGACATCGTCTCGGTGTTCGAGGCGGTCGGGGCGCACGCGCGCGGCGCGTTGAGCGACAAGGGCCTGAAGGAGGTCGAACGCACCGCGATCCCGGGACCGGGAAGCTGCGGCGGCATGTACACCGCGAACACGATGGCGTCGGCGATCGAGGCGCTGGGCCTGAGCCTCGCCAACAGCTCGGCGCAGGAGGCGGTGTCGCGCACCAAGCGGCTCGACGCGGAGCGTGCGGGGCGCGCGGTCGTCGGCCTGGTAAAGCGCGGCATCCGGCCCTCGGACATCCTCTGCCGCGAAGCCTTCGAGAACGCGATCGCCGTGACGATCGCGCTCGGCGGATCGACCAACGCGGTACTGCACCTGCTCGCGATCGCGCACTCCGCCGGCGTGGCGCTCGAGCTCGACGACTTCACGCGGATCGGTGCCCGCATCCCCGTCCTCGCGGACCTGCGCCCGAGCGGCCGCCATTCGATGAGCGATCTGATCCGGATCGGTGGCATCCAGCCGCTCATGAAACTCCTGCTCGAGGAGGGACTGCTGCACGGCGGCTGCCTCACCGTCACGGGCAAGACGCTTGCGCAGAACCTGAGGCCCGTGAAGCCGTACCCGGTGGGCCAGACCATCGTCCGGCCGCTCGCGAACCCGATCAAGAAGGACAGCCATCTCGTCGTGCTCTACGGCAACCTCGCGCCCGAGGGCGCGGTCGCGAAGATCAGCGGCAAGGAGGGACTGTCGTTCGAGGGACGCGCGCGCGTGTTCGACGGGGAGGAGGCCACGCTGCAGGCGATCCTCGACGGGCGGGTCGTCGCGGGCGACGTGATCGTGGTGCGCTACGAGGGACCGCGCGGTGGCCCGGGAATGCGCGAAATGCTGAGCCCGACCGCGGCGATCATGGGCAAGGGACTCGGCGACAAGGTGGCCTTCCTCACGGACGGCCGCTTCTCCGGCGGCAGCCACGGCTTCGTCGTCGGCCACGTGTCGCCGGAGGCAGCGCTCGGGGGGCCGATCGGACTGATCGAGGACGGCGACCGCATCGCGATCGACGCCGTCGCGCGCACGCTGACGCTCGGCGTCGACGAGGCGGAGCTCGCGCGGCGACGCAGCCGGTGGCGCGCTCCTGCGGCGTACGCGACGCGCGGAGTGCTGGCCAAGTACGCGGCCACCGTGAGCAGCGCCTCGCTCGGCGCCGTGACCGATCGCGACCCGGGGTTGTCTTAGCGGGGCGCCGCCGGTAGAGTTCGCGCCCGCGCACGGGGTTGCGAGGGTCGGCCTCGTTCTGTAGTGTCGGGTCCGGAAGGGTGCGCCGGGGGGGCGAGCCCTCGCGGGATGCACAAGAAGACCCCAGGCGCTGGAGGGGATGTGGCCTACAGTTATTCGATCGACGATCCTGCAAAGAACAGCAAGCGCGCGGCCGCGTTTGCGCTGGTGGTGCTCATCCACGTGCTGTTCGTGTGGGTGCTGGCCTCGGGGCTCGGCAAGAAGGTCGTCGAGGTCGTGCTCGGTCCGGTCGAGACCAAGCTGATCGAGGAATTGCCCGAAGAGGACGACGAGCCGCCGCCGCCGCCGCCCGAAATGGACACGCCGCCGCCGTACGTGCCGCCGCCCGAGATCTCGATCGACATCCCGGTCGACACGGGCCCGACGACAGCGATCTCGAACGTCACCAGCGAGCGCCCGGTTGCAGCGCCGCCGCCCGTGGCCGCCCCGAAGCCGGTCGAGCGCCAGGTGGTGAAGACCCCGCCCTCGACGCAGGGCAAGGGCGCACGCATCACGCAGCCCGAATATCCTCCGGCCTCGCGCCGCGCAGGCGAGGAGGGCACCGTGACCCTGCAGGTCTTCGTGCAGGAGAACGGCCGCGCCGGCGACGTGAAGGTCGCGAAGAGCAGCGGATTCCCGAAGCTCGACGAGGCCGCCATCAACGAAGTGAAGCGCAACTGGCGGTTCGTGCCTGGCAAGGAGGACGGCAAGCCCACCTCCATGTGGCACACCTTCGCCGTCACGTTCCGCCTCACCGACTGATCCCGCGGACCCGGATCCGCCCCCGCCGCCCGAACGACTACAGAGCACAACCGTCTTTCCAGAGGAAGTCCCCAGATGGCCACCGAAAGCGTAACTGTCGAAAACCCGTACGGACTCCAGGCCCTCTGGGCGCAGGGAGATTTCATCGCCAAGGGCGTGCTGATCCTCCTGGCGCTGATGTCGGCCTATTCCTGGTTCATCATCTTCACGAAGTGGTGGGAGCAGCGCCGCCTGCTCAGCCAGGCCGCCGAAGCCGAGAAGCAGTTCTGGGCCGCCGACAACATCAAGAGCGGCGTCGGCAAGCTCACCGGCAAGGGCAACATCTTCAAGGCGATCGCGTCCGAGGCCATTGACGCGGCCGAGCACCACGACACGCGCCTCTCGCAGTCGGTACCGCTGCACGAGTGGATCGACAACGTCATCGCGCGCGGCGTGGCCCGCATCGGCAGCGCGCTGCAGACCCAGCTTCCGTTCCTCGCGACCACCGGTTCGACCGCGCCGTTCATCGGCCTCTTCGGCACGGTGTGGGGCATCTACCACGCGCTCGTCGCGATCGGCGTGGCCGGCCAGGCCTCGATCGACAAGGTGGCGGGCCCGGTCGGCGAGGCGCTGATCATGACGGCCATCGGCCTCGCG
>RPQJ01000152.1 GCA_003819815.1 Lysobacterales bacterium | reverse complement strand
GACCCTCCGCCGCGGCAACGGCCCCGAGCCCGACACGCTCGACCCGCAGCGCGCGCGCACCGACTCGTCGTTCAACGTGCTGCGCGACCTGTTCGAGGGGCTCACCGCAATCGGCCCGGCCGGCGACGTCGTGCCGGGTGCGGCCGAGTCGTGGACCGTGAGCCCCGACGGACTCACGTACACGTTCAAGCTGCGCGAAGGCCTGCGATGGTCCAACGGGGACGCGGTCACGGCCGAGGACTACGTCGCGGGGATGCGGCGGCTCGTCGACCCGAAGACGGCCTCGCCGTACGCGCAGGTGATCGAGCCCATACGAAACGCGCCGGCCGTCGTGCGGGGCGAGGCGGCGCCCGACACGCTCGGCGTCTCCGCGCCCGACGACCGCACCGTCGTCATCGAGCTGTCGAACCCGGCGCCGTACCTGCTCGGCCTGCTCGCGCAGCCGGGCACGTTTCCGGTGCACGCGGCGTCCCTCGCGCTGCACGGCGCGCAGTACGCGCAGCCGGGGAAGCTCGTTTCGAACGGGGCGTTCGTGCTCGAGGAGTGGGTGGTCGGCTCGCACATCGTCGCCGCGCGCAACGCGAATTACTGGAACGATGCGGCGACGCGGCTCGCGCGCGTGCGCTACGTGCACCACGCCGAGGCCGGCTCGGAGTTCCGCCAGTACCGCGCCGGCGAGCTCGACGTCACCTACGTCGTGCCGCCCCAGCAGTACGCCTGGATCCAGGCGAACCTGCCCGGCGAGCTGCACGTCTCGCCGCAGCTCAGCGTCTACTATTATGGATACAACCTCGCGCGCGCTCCCTTCAAGGACAACCCGGACCTGCGCCGCGCACTGTCGCTCGTGATCGACCGGGACCGGCTGACGAAGCAGGTGACCGGGGTCGGCGAGACGCCGGCCTACGGGTGGGTGCCGCGCGGCACGGCGAACTACACGCCCCAGCGTTTCGACTACGCCGACCGGCCGTACGAGGAACGCGTCGCCGAGGCGCGCGAGCTTTACCGGCGCGCGGGGTACTCCGCCGAGAGGCCGCTCCAGGTCGAGATCCGCTACAACTCGGGCGAGGTGCACAACCGGCTCGCGGTCGCCATCGCGGCCATGTGGAAGGAAGCGCTCGGCGTCGAGACGAGACTCTATGCCGAGGAGTTCCGCGCCCTGCTGCAGAGCATCCAGGCCGGGAAGGACACGCAGGTCTTCCGGTCGAGCTGGGTCGCCGACTACGACGACGCCTACAGCTTCGCGCAGCTGCTGCAGGGCGGGTTCGGCATCAACCTGACCGGCTACTCGAACCCCCGTTACGACGCGCTGCTGGCCGAAGCGACCCGCCAGCCAGACCCGACCCGCCGCCGGTCCCTGCTCGAGGAGGCGGAGCGCCTGATGCTCGCCGACCACCCGGTGCTGCCGCTCTACTTCTACGTCAACAAGCACCTCGTGAAACCGTACGTTCTGGGCTGGTCGGACAACGTCATGAACGTCCAGTACTCGAGGGACCTCTCGCTCGCCCCGGCGCCTTGAGCGCTGGGTCACAGTTCGTCAGGGCGCAGGCGCGGCCGGATTGAGTCGCCCGGATCCCGTGGCGACAATGCGCCATCCCGGTAGATCGCTCACGCCATGGCCTGGTTCGTCATCTTCGCCTGCACCGTCTTCGGCCTGTACTTCTGGCGCGAGCATCGCATCCAGCAGCAGGACCTCGAGAGCGCCTCCTCGCCGCGCCGCACCGGCGAGCGTTACATCGGGCAGGTGCTCACCCTCTCCGAAGGGCTGCAGAACGGCACCGGCCGCGTGAAGCTCGGCCAGCACCGCTGGACGCTGCGGGGTCCGAACGTGCCCGCCGGCTCGCGCGTCCGGATCACGGGCGTCGACGGCACGGTGCTGATCGTCGACCGCCTGCCCGGCTGATCCGGAATCCTTAAAGGGGTCCGGTCCGAACTCCCGCGGGGTCGTCCCGACCCGCGAGCGGAGCAACCGATGACCACCTTCTTCGACATCCCCGTGACGGGCATCCAGGGCGAGCCCGATCTCCTCGGGCCCCTGCGCGGCAAGGTGGTGCTCGCGGTCAACGTCGCGAGCCGCTGCGGGTACACCCCGCAGTACGCCGGGCTCGAGCGCCTGCACCAGGAGCTCGCGTCCGAGGGGTTCGCCGTCGTCGGCTTTCCGTGCAACCAGTTCGGCGCGCAGGAGCCCGGCTCCGACGCCGAGATCCGCGACTTCTGCTCGACCCGCTACGACGTGACGTTCCCGCTCGCCTCGAAGCTCGAGGTCAACGGCCCGCGGCGTCATGCTCTGTACGGCTGGCTCACGTCGCCCGCGAACGGGCGGCCGGGCGACATCGAGTGGAATTTCGAGAAATTCCTGGTCGGCCGCGACGGCCGGCTGATCGCGCGTTACCCGTCGGGAACGCGGCCCGACGATCGTGGGCTGATGGGCGACATCGCAGCGGCGCTGTGAGCCCTGCCCGCGCCGACGGCTACCACGGCCTTCCGACAGAGTGTTCAGCCAGGATTGGCAATTTGGCAGAAGAACAACAGGCCAGCGCCCATTTCACCAAGCAAAATTTGACAGCTGAGGCCGGTCCAGCGGCCCGCAGTGCGTTCAGGGCCCGACCAGCAGGTCGTACTCCGCGCTGACGCTGGCGGTGAATCGGAGCTCGCCGGTCTGGTACGTCGCCTCCGGCGCCGGCGCGGCCGCGGCGTCCATCGCGACGTGGCGGAACATCGGCATCGGCGGCGGCGCGCCGCCCCCGTTCAGGGTCCGGACCGGCCCGAGCCGCACGCCGGCAGCCCGGGCCAGCGTCTCGGCATTCTGGCGTGCGTCGTTGACCGCACGGGTCATCGCCTCGCGCTCGAGGTCCTTGCGACGGCTCGAGTCGAGCGCGGGGTCGCCCACCTGGTTCACGCCCGCGTCGACGGCCCGCTCGAGCAGCGGCCCGAGCTGCTCGAGGTCGCGCAGCTCGACCTGCACCTGCCGGCCGACGACGTAGCCGACGAGGGTCCGCTTGCGGGTCGGGTCGTCCCAGCTATAGTCCGGCTGCACCTGCAGGCGGGTCGCGTTGACGAGCTTCGGGTCGATCCCCAGGGAACGCGTGAGGGCAAGCACCTTCTCGACCGTGGCCGCGACGGTGGAGCGCGCCGCCGCCAGCGTGGGGGCGCGCGCCTCGACGCCGAGGGTGACCTGCGCGAGGTCGGGAGACGCCGAGACTTCGCCCGAACCCGTGACGCTTACGGTCCGGGGACGGTCGTCGGCCGCGTGCGCGGCGAGCGGCAGCAAGGCAGCCAGGATCAGGATCGCGGGGCGAAGGCGGCGGCTCATGGGCAGGCACCTGACAGCTCGGGGAGCCCGAAGTCTAGAGCCTTTGGACTCACGGTACGCTTTTGATTAACATTCGCGCCCTTCGGCCTTTCGGCGACAGGCCGCTGTCTCCATGGAGTTTTTCGATGCACTCGAGATCGGCCTGGCTCGCTCTGAGCCTGAGCATCGCGGCCATCGTCGCGCCCGGACTCGCCGCGGCCGCTGACGCCGCGCGCGGCGAGAAGCTGGGCTACACCTGCCACGGCTGTCACGGCATCCCGAAGTACAAGAACTCCTATCCGATCTTCAACGTGCCGAAACTCGGCGGCCAGCACGCAGCGTACCTCGTCGTGGCGCTCAAGGCGTACGCGAACCAGGAACGCGCCCACCCGACCATGTACTCGCACGCCGTCACGATGTCCGAGCCGGACATGCAGGACGTCGCCGCGTACCTCTCCGGGCAGGAACTCAAGCCCACCGGCAAGGGCATCGGCACGGCGCCCAAGGCGGCGCAGACGTGCGTCGCCTGCCACGGCATCGACGGCATCGGCATCCTGCCGGAATACCCGAACCTCGCCGGCCAGCACGCGGACTACCTCCGCCACGCCCTCAAGTCGTATCGCGGTGGCCAGCGCAAGAACGCTGTGATGGCCGGGATGGCCGCCCCGCTCACGGACCGGGACATCGCGGAGCTCGCCGAGTACTACTCGAACCAGCGGCCGAGCCTCTGCTCGACGGATCAGATCCGCAACGGGGGCCGGTGCGAGGGCACGTGAGCCTCGCGGCCGCGCGCCCGCGCGGCGGAGCCGACGCGCCGCTTGCGCACCCGCTGGGCGACGGCGTCTACCTGATCGATACACTCTACGTGCGCCCGGGTCTCGCGGCGGCGCACCTCATCGTGCAGGACGGCCGTGCGGCCTTCGTCGACACGGGCGCCGGGCCCGCGGCTCCGAGGCTGCTCGGCGCGCTCGACGAACTCGGCATTCCGCGCGAGAACGTCGACTACCTGTTCCTCACCCACGTCCACCTCGACCACGCCGGCGGCGCGGGCCAGCTGATGCAGGTCCTGCCGAACGCCCGGGCGGTGCTGCACCCCCGCGGGGCGCCCCACCTCATCGACCCGACGAAGCTGATCGCAGGCTCGATCCAGGTCTACGGCGAGGCGCTCTACCGCCAGCTCTACGGCGAACTGCTGCCCGTCCCGGCCGACCGCGTCGTCGTGACCGAGGACGGCCAGCGGCTCCGGCTCGCGGGTCGCACGTTCGAGTTCTTCGACGCGCCCGGCCACGCCAGGCACCACCACTGCCCGGTCGACCTCGACTACCGCGAGGTCTATGCCGGGGACAACTTCGGCATCTGCTACCCCGAGCTCGACACGCCGAAGGGCCCGTTCATGCTGCCGACCACGACGCCGGTGCAGTTCGAGCCGGACGCGCTGCACGCGACGATCGACCGCCTGATGTCGTATCGTCCGCGGCGCGTCTTCCAGACGCATTTCGGACCCGTGACCGACCTCGACCGGCTCGCGCGCGACCTGCACGCGTCGATCGTCGAGTTCGTGCGCATCGCGCGCCTGCACGCGATGGCCCCGGACCGCCGCGCGCGCATCGAGGCGGACATGTTCCGCTGGCTGAGCGTCCGGCTCGACGAGGCCGGTTACCCGGGCGACCTCGCCACCCGCCACGCGCTGATCGACGGCGACGTGCAACTGAACACCGCCGGGCTCGAGGTCTGGCTCAACCGGGCCGCCTGAGCCGGGCCGGAACCGTGAACTGCATGCCGCTTGCGGGGCCGGACGGGCCTTAGACTTCGCACGAATGACCTCCTTCCGCGCATACCGCATCCACGAGATCGACGGCCGCATCGCCGCGCGATTCGACAACATCGGCCTCGACGAGCTCGGTCCGGGCGACGTCGTCGTCCGCGTCGAGTATTCGGACGTCAATTACAAGGACGCCCTTGCCGCCACCGGCGCCGGGCGCATCCTGCGCCGCTACCCGCTCGTGGGCGGCATCGACCTGGCCGGCACTGTCGAGCGCTCCGCGGACGCGCGCTACTCGCCGGGCCAGCCGGTGCTCGTCACCGGCTGCGGGCTCTCCGAGACCCACGACGGCGGCTACGCGGAGTACGCCCGTGTCCAGGGCGACTGGGTGGTCCCGCTGCCCGACGGCTGGACGACGCTCGACGCGATGAAGTACGGCACCGCGGGCTTCACAGCGGCACTCGCGATCCACCGGATGGAGCAGAACGGCCAGGCGCCGTCACGCGGCCCGGTCGTCGTGACGGGAGCCACCGGCGGCGTCGGCAGCCTCGCGATCAACATGCTCGCGGGCCGTGGCTACGAGGTGGTCGCGGTGAGCGGCAAGCCCGAGGCCGACGACTACCTGCGCGCGCTCGGCGCCGCGCGGATCCTGCGCCGGCAGGAGATCGACCCCGGCTCGCGGCCGATGGAAAAGGCGCTGTGGGCCGGCGCCATCGACAACGTCGGCGGCAGCCTGCTCGCGTGGCTCACCCGGACGACGGACCAGTGGGGCAACATCGCGAGCGTCGGCCTCGCGGGCGGCCACGAGCTCGCGACGACCGTGATGCCCTTCATCCTGCGCGGCGTGTGCCTGCTCGGGATCAATTCGGTGCTCACGCCGCGCGACCTGCGGCTCGAGGTCTGGCGGCGCATCGCGACCGACCTGAGCGCCGCCGGGCTCGACCACGTCTGCACGCGCGTCGTGCCGTTCGCAGACCTGCCGGCCTGCTTCCCACCGTACATCGAGGGGCGGGTGGTCGGCCGCACCGTGGTCAGGATCGCATGAACGACGTCAAAGCTGGCTCGCTGCCCACTCACACGCTCACGCACCTCGAGCGCCTCGAGGCCGAGAGCATCCAGATCCTGCGCGAAGTCGTGGCCGAGTGCGACAAGCCGGTGATGCTGTACTCGATCGGCAAGGACAGCGCGGTGATGCTGCACCTCGCGCTCAAGGCGTTCCATCCCGCGAAGCTGCCGTTCCCGCTGCTCCACGTCGACACGAAGTGGAAGTTCCGCGAGATGTACGCGTTCCGCGCGCGCATGGTCGAGGAGCACGGCTTCGACCTGCTCGTGCACACGAACCCCGAAGGCCTCGCGCAGGGCATCAACCCCTTCACGCACGGCTCGGCGATCCACACCGACGTGATGAAGACCCAGGCGCTCAAGCAGGCGCTCGACCTCCACGGATTCGACGCCGCGTTCGGCGGCGCGCGCCGCGACGAGGAGAAGAGCCGTGCGAAGGAGCGCATCTTCAGCTTCCGCAACGCGCAGCACCGCTGGGACCCGAAGAGCCAGCGCCCCGAGCTCTGGCGCATGTACAACACGCGCAAGCACAAGGGGGAGTCGATCCGCGTCTTCCCGATGTCGAACTGGACCGAGCTCGACATCTGGCAGTACATCTACATCCGCAACATCCCGATCGTGCCGCTCTACTTCTCGGCGGAACGCCCGGTCGTCGAGCGCGACGGCACGCTGATCATGGTCGACGACGACCGCATGCCGCTGCACCCGGGCGAGCGGCCGATGCTGCGCAAGGTGCGCTTCCGCACGCTCGGCTGCTACCCGCTCACCGGCGCGGTCGAGAGCGAGGCGGACACGCTGCCCGCGATCATCCAGGAGATGCTGCTCACGACGAGCTCGGAGCGGCAGGGCCGCGTCATCGACCACGACCAGTCGGCGTCGATGGAGAAGAAGAAGCAGGAGGGCTATTTCTGATGAGCGGCGGACCGCCCATCGTGACGGGCATCGGGAGCGACACCGTTCACCTGACCCACCTGCAGCGCCTCGAGGCCGAGAGCATCCAGGTGCTGCGCGAGGTCGTGGCCGAGTGCGACAAGCCGGTGATGCTCTACTCGATAGGCAAGGACAGCTCGGTGATGCTGCACCTCGCGCGGAAGGCCTTCCATCCCGCGCCGATCCCGTTCCCGCTGCTGCACATCGACTCGACGTGGGAGTTCCGCGAGATGTACGCGCTGCGCGAGGAGATGGCGCGCCGCTACGGCGTGAAGATCCTCGTGCACCTGAACCCGGAAGCCGTCGCGATGGGCGTGAACCCGTTCGACCACGGCTCGCAGATCCACACCGACTACTGGCGCACGCGCGGCCTCCGGCAGGCGCTCGACGAGCACGGCTTCGACGCCGCGTTCGGCGGCGGCCGGCGCGACGAGGAGAAGAGCCGCGCGAAGGAGCGCATCTTCAGCTTCCGCACCGCGCAGCACCGCTGGGACCCGAAGAACCAGCGCCCCGAGCTCTGGAAGCTCTACAACGCGCGCAAGCACAGGGGCGAATCGATCCGCGTCTTCCCGATCAGCAACTGGACCGAGCTCGACGTCTGGCAGTACATCCTGCTCGAGCAGATCCCGATCGTGCCGCTGTACCTCGCGGCGGAGCGTCCCGTCGTCGAGCGCGACGGCCAGCTGATCATGGTCGACGACGATCGCATGCGCCTGAACCCGGGCGAGCACCCGCAGATGCGCCGCATCCGCTTCCGCACGCTCGGCTGCTACCCGCTCTCGGGCGCGGTCGAGTCCGAGGCGGACACGCTGCCCCGGGTGATCCAGGAGATGCTGCTCGCGCGCGGCAGCGAGCGCGCCGGCCGGATGATCGACCACGACCAGGCCGCGTCGATGGAGAAGAAGAAGCAGGAAGGCTACTTCTGAGCCCGCGAGCGCCGGCAACCACGAACCGAATCGAGTAACACCAGACCATGGCACACATCTCGGACCTGATCGGCAAGGACATCGAGGCCTACCTCCACCAGCACGAGCACAAGAGCCTGCTCCGGTTCATCACGTGCGGCAGCGTGGACGACGGCAAGTCGACGCTGATCGGGCGCCTGCTCTACGACTCGAAGATGATCTTCGAGGACCAGCTCGCCGCGCTCGAGGCCGACTCGAAGAAGGTCGGCACGCAGGGCGGCGACCTCGACTTCGCGCTGCTGGTCGACGACCTCGCG
>RPQJ01000151.1 GCA_003819815.1 Lysobacterales bacterium | reverse complement strand
GGCGGCGGGCATCGTGCGGTCCGCCTACGGCATGGGCGGGCAGAAGTGCTCGGCGCTCTCGCGGCTCTACGTCGAGGAACCGGTGGCGGACGCGCTCATCGAGCGGCTGCGTGCCGGCATCGCCGCGATCCGCGTCGGCGATCCGTGCCTGCGCGAGTCGTGGCTGGGGCCCGTCATCAATGCGGCCGCGGCAGCGGGCCATCACCGCTACGTCGATGAACTCGCGAAGGGCGGGGCGCACCTGGTTGCAGGCGGAGGCGCGCTCGAGCATGGCGCATTCGCGCACGGACACTACGTCGGGCCGGTGCTCGCGGAAGCGCCGTTGCAGCATCCGCTCTGGCGCCACGAAATGTTCCTGCCGATCCTGATGGTCCACCGCGTGCCGGACCGCGCCGCCGCGATGCGGCTCGCGAACGACTCCGACCTCGGGCTCACGGCGGGATTCTACGGCGCGCCCGACGAGGTGCCGTGGTTCCACGAGCACATCGAGGCCGGCGTCACGTACGCGAACCGTCGCCAGGGCGCGACCACGGGCGCGTGGCCGGGCTACCAGCCGTTCGGCGGCTGGAAGGGCTCGGGCTCGACCGGCAAGGCCATCGCCTCGTTCCACTACCTCGCGCAGTACCTGCGCGAGCAGTCGCGCACGGTCGTGGAGGGCGGTGCGTGAGCGGTGTCGGGAAGGTCGTGTCGCTCGGCGAGGCGGTCGCGCGCCACGTCGCGGACGGCATGACCGTGGCGCTCGAGGGCTTCACGCACCTGATCCCGTTCGCGGCCGCGCACGAGATCCTGCGCCAGCGCAGGCGCGAGCTGCACCTCGTCCGCATGACGCCGGACCTCGTCTACGACCAGATGATCGGGATGGGATGCGCGCGTCGGCTCACGTTCTCGTGGGGCGGCAATCCCGGCGTCGGCTCCGCGCACCGCCTGCGCGACGCGATCGAGCACGGCTGGCCCTTGCCGCTCGAGATCGACGAGCACACCCACGCGGGCGTCGCGGCGGCCTACTGCGCGGGCGCGGCTCGCCTGCCGTTCGGGCTGCTGCGCGGTTATCTCGGCACTGATCTCGTGCAGGTCAACCCGCGC
Organism: Lysobacterales bacterium; assembly: GCA_003819815.1. Taxonomy (GTDB): domain Bacteria; phylum Pseudomonadota; class Gammaproteobacteria; order Steroidobacterales; family Steroidobacteraceae; genus RPQJ01. Next base: position 7,184 of record RPQJ01000151.1, on the reverse strand, counting down.
ATCCGCAGCGTCGAGTGCCCTTACACCGGCGAGCGCATCGCCACCGTGCCAGCGCTGAACCCGGACGTGACCTTCCTGCACGCGCAGCGTGCGGACCGGCGCGGCAACGTGGAGATCGTGGGCATACTGGGCGCGCAGCGCGAGGCGGGGCTCGCCGCGAAGGCCCTGGTCGTCACGGTCGAGGAGCTCGTCGACGAGCTGCCGCCCGCGATGAACGGCATCGTGCTGCCGCACTGGGTCGTGAGCGCCGTGGCGCTCTGCCCGGGCGGCGCCTATCCCTCCTACGTGCAGGGCCGCTACGGCCGCGACAACGCGTTCTACCAGCGCTGGGACGCCGTCTCGCGTGATCGCGGGACCTTCCGCTCCTGGATGGAGCGGCACGTGCTCGGCGCGCCGGACCACGCCTCGTTCCTCGCGAGCCTCGGGGCGTCAGCGTGAGCGAGTGGACCCGCGACGAGATGATGACGATCGCAGCTGCGCGGCGGCTGTGGAACGGCTGCGTCTGCTTCGTGGGCATCGGCCTGCCGAGCGCCGCCTGCAACCTCGCGCGGCTCACGCATGCGCCCGACATCGTGCTCGTCTACGAGTCGGGCACGCTCGGCACGCGCCCCGACGTGCTGCCCCTCTCGATCGGCGACGGCGAGCTCGCGGACACCGCCGCGTGCGTCGTGCCGTTGCCCGAGATCTTCGCGTACTTCCTGCAGGCGGGCCGCGTCGACGTCGGCTTCCTCGGTGCCGCGCAGGTCGACCGCCACGGCAACCTGAACAGCACGGTCATCGGTCCCTACGACGCTCCGTCGACGCGGCTTCCCGGGGCCGGGGGCGCCACCGAGATCGCGGCGCACGCGCGGCAGACCTTCGTCGTGATCAAGGCGACCCGGCGCAGCCTCGTGGAGCGCCTCGACTTCCGCACGAGCGCCGGGTTCCTCGAGGGGCGCGGCGCTCGTGCCCGCACGACGATGCGCGGCGGCGGTCCGCGGGCCGTCATCACCGATTTCGGCGTGCTCACGCCTGAAGACGGCAGCGACGAACTCGTGCTGAGCGAGCTCTACCCCGGCGCGACCGAGGAGGAAGCGCGCGCCGCGGTCGGCTGGCCGCTGCGGCTGGCGCCCGTGATCGAACGGATTGCAGCGCCGACGCCTGCCGAGCTCGAGGCCCTGCGGGCGCTGCATGCGCGCACGCGCGCCGCCCACGCGCAGCCGGTCCGGCTGCCGCTGACATGATCCGCACGCTACCCAGAAAAAACCAGGAGACCGCCGTGTCGCATCCCCACATCCGTACCGAGTTGCCCGGCCCGAAGGCTCGCGCGCTGCTCGCGCGCGACGCCGAGGTCGTCTCGCCGTCGTACCCGCGCGACTATCCGTTCGTGATGTCGCACGGCCGCGGCACCGAGGTGTGGGACGTCGACGGCAACCGCTTCCTCGACTTCATGTCGGGCATCGCGGTGTGCTCGACCGGGCACTGCCACCCGGAGGTCGTGGCCGCCGTCCAGAACGCGGCCGAGCGCTTCCTGCACATCTCGAGTGACTACTGGCACGAGAACTGGGTCGCGCTGGCCGAGCGGCTCGCGAAGCACGCGCCGGTGGGCGAGCCCGCGATGAGCTTCATCTGCCAGTCCGGCACCGAGGCCGTGGAGGCCGCGATCAAGCTCGCGCGCTACGTCACCGGACGTCCGCGCTACATCGGCTTCCTCGGCGGATTCCACGGCCGCACGATGGGCTCGCTCTCGTTCACGTCGAGCAAGTACACGCAGCAGCAGGGATTCGCGCCGACGATGCCCGGCGTGACGCACGTGCCGTACCCGAATCCTTATCGCCCGCTGCTCGCGGGGGGCGACCAGGGCGAGGCCGTGCTCGCCTGGATCCGCATGCTGTTCGAGCGCAACGTGCCGCCAGGCGAGGTCGCGGCGATCCTGGTCGAGCCGATCCAGGGCGAGGGCGGCTACCTGGTGCCGCCGGACAGCTTCCTGCCGGGACTGCGCGCGCTGTGCGACGAGCACGGCATCCTCCTGATCTGCGACGAGGTGCAGTCCGGCATCGGCCGCACGGGCCGCATGTTCGCGTGCGAGCACTGGGGCGTGCACCCTGACATCGTCACCTCCGCGAAGGGACTGGGCTCGGGCCTGCCGATCGGCGCGATCGTCGCGAAGCGCCGCATCATGGAGCGGTGGAAGCGCGGCGCGCACGGCAACACCTACGGCGGCAACCCGGTGACGTGCGCCGCGGCGAGCGCCACGATCGATCTCGTCGACCGCGAGTTCCGCGCCAACGCGGCACGCGTCGGCGACCACTTCATGGCGCGACTCCGCGAGCTGCAGCGCGACTTCCGATGCATCGGCGAAGTGCGCGGAAAGGGCCTGATGATCGGGATGGAGCTGATCGAGGAAGACGCCGCGCACACGCCGGCCCGCCAGCTCTGCGACGCGCTCGTCACGCAGGCGTGGCGAAACGGGCTGCTGCTGCTCGCCTGCGGCGTGAGCACGCTGCGCTTCATGCCGCCTCTCTCCGTGAGCACGGCGGAGGTGGACGAGGCCGTGGGGATGCTGCGCAAGAGCCTCGCCGAGGTGCTCGCGGCGCGGCCGGGCTGAGGCGCGTCGCTCAGCGGGGGCGGGGCGCCAGTCGTCCGTAGCGCTCGAGCAGCCGCACGAGCTCCGGGTGGGGCAGTGCCGGCACGAACGAGCCACCGTTGCCGTGCATGTCCCGCGCCGCGACGAGCGAGTTGACGATTGCTTCCTCGGTGGCCTCGACGGTCGCGAGGAACAGCGGGTCGAGCTCGCCGTTGCCGAGCGACGTCGACTGCGCGAGCGCCGCGCCAGAGAGCGCCGCGGCGTTCGCCGTCGAGAACGCGATGAAGATGTCGCCCGAGCCGTTGCCCGCGTAGCTGCCCATGCGGCCGAGCCCGAGCGACGCGCGGCGTGCGACGCGCTTCAGCTGGTGCGGCAGCAGCGGCGCGTCCGTCGCGACGACGACGATGATCGAGCCCGTCTCGCTGCGTCGCGGCTCCGTCTTCGTCGGCAGGTGCTCGCCTATCGGCACGCCGGCGATGCGCAGCGTCCCGCGCACGCCGTAGTTCGCCTGCACCAGCACGCCCACGGTGTATGAGGCATCGCCGATCCCGACGACGCGCGAGGCCGTGCCGATCCCGCACTTGAACTCGTGGCAGACCATGCCGGTGCCGCCGCCCACGTTGCCTTCGGCCACAGGTCCGTCCCGCGCGGTGTCGAGCGCGCGGTCGACGTGCTCCGGCCGGACGTGGAAGCCGTTGATGTCGTTCAGGTCGCCGTCCCAGGTCTCGCCGACGACCGGCGACGACCACCAATAGCCGCTCGAGTCCGCGGGTCCCGCGCGGACCCGCCATGCGATCACCGCGTCGTGTACTACGCCGACGCTATGGGTGTTGGTCAGCATGACCGGGCCGTCGATCTGGCCGAGTTCGTCGAGATAGGTGGTTCCGGTCAGCTCGCCGTTGCCATTGAGGGCGAACCAGCCTCCGTAGACGGAGGCGACCAGGCTCTCGCGGCCTCGCGGCAGGATCGCCGTCACGCCGGTGCGGACCTTGCGGCCGTCGGCGAGGTCGTCAATCAGGGTGACTTGCCCGACCGTGACGCCGGCGACGTCGGTGATCGCGTTCAAGGAGCCGGGGCGCCCGTCGAACGGCACCCCGAGGTCCCGCGCACGCGGAGTCTCGGCACTCACGGTGGCCGCTGACAGGCAGGCCACGGCAACGAGCCCGACGACCGCGCGGCGGCTCCGGATCACGAGCGTGCTCCTGCCAGTCGTCGATCGAGCCGCAGCACGTAATCCCGCACCTTCGGGCTCTGCAGCAGGTGTCGCTGGCGGTCGCGCATGCCCACGCGACCCGCGAACAGGACCTGGTCCCCGGCGTGCAGCTCGAAATCGTCGTCCGGCATCAGTTCCACCTTGCCGTTCCGGTCCAGCAGCAGGGCCACGCAGGCGAGCGTGCGGTCGCGGTCCGACGGGTCGCGGCACAGGTCCGCGACCGTCGCGTCGCCGTAGCTCATCAGGTGGCGATGGAACGCGGGCGCGTCGCTGATGTTGAGCGTGATGCCCCAGATCGCCGGCACCTTCGTGCCGAGGCGATCGACCAGGCGGTCGACGACCCCGGCCGCCCAGGACGGATCCTGCCGCCTTGCGGCCTCGAGGAACCTGCCGAGCTGGGGCGCGCGCAGCACCGCGAGGCACTCGCTGGCGATCAGCTCGCTCGAGACCATCTTCATGTCGGCATCGAACGCGTCGAACAGCAGCTGGTTGGCGGTGAGGTTCTGCCGCACGATGGTGAAGAGGCGCGGATTGATCTCGCGCGCCGTGACCACGATCGAGAGGTTGTTCACGTCGTCGTCGGTGCCGGCGACGATCCCCACGGCCTCGCGGATGCCGGCGGCCACGAGCGGCTCGGCGTTGGTGCCGGTGCCCTTCACGGTCGACAGGTCCGCGTCCTGCGGGGGATTCGGGTCGATCACGGTGACCTCGAGGCCCTGCGCGTGGAAGGCGCGCACCACTTCGCGGCCGAACCGGCCGTAGCCGCACACGACCCACGCGCCGCGCGGCGGGGCGGCCTCCTCCTGCAGCTCGCGGCCCGGGAGGCCCGTGAGCCACGTGACGAGCCGATAGTTCGCCGGCGCCGCCGCGGCGAGCGCGAGCTGTTCGCCGAAGCGTGCGAACGGATTGATCACGTGGTGAGTGTCGAACGACGCCATGTTGGCGGCGGTGTCGCGATGCATCGCCCGGGCGAGGATCGGCACGTTGGGCTCGAGCAGGCGCACCGTCATCGCGACGGCGAGGTTGACGCGGTCGTCGCTCGTGAGCGCGAGCACGCCGCGGCAGTTGTCCTTGCGCAGGCCGGCCGCGACGAGGTTCTCCGGCAGCCTCGCGTCGGCGGCGATCGCGAGCGGCACCTGGTGGAAGTCCATCAGGTCGATCGCCAGTGCACGGGATTCGTCGATCTCCACGGCCACGAAGCGGCGTCCGCGCAGGTCGAGCGCGCTCGCGACCAGCCGCCCGGTCTCGCCGAACCCGCAGATGATGTAGAAGGGCTCGACGAGCGCCTCGATCTGGCGGCGGAACCGGGATTCGACGTAGGCCTTGCGCACGGCCTTGTCGCGGCCGAGCGCGAGCAGGCTCGCGACGAGATAGGCCCAGCCGATCACGGAGAGGTAGATGATGAACGCCACCCACAGGCGCTGCCGGTCGCTGAACGGGTGCGGAATCTCGCCGAACCCGATCGTGCTCGCGGTGTACGTCATGAAGTAGAAAGCCTGGAACACCGTCATGCGCCACGGCTCGCCGTTCTCGTCGACGCCCGGGATCAGCACCAGGCCGACGATGCCGAGCGCGAACACCGCGATCAGGAAGATGATCGGCGCGCGCAGCCGGCGCAGCGTGAGCAGCAGCGAGCTGTTCACGGCTCTACCGGCGCATCGAGATTGTCTCGACGATCAGGATCACAACCGAGACCACGTTGGCGAGTGCGGCTCCTGCCGACAGGGAGACGATGCTGACGGTCGTGCCCGCGTCGAGCGGGCCGGGCGGCGCGAAGAACCACACGAGCGCCGCTGCGGCGAGCTGCAGCACCGCGACGAGGCTCGTGGCGAGGTGCACGGCGCCGATCTGCGTACGGTCGCCGAACTTGAGCGCGGTCGCGATCACGTTCACGACGAACGCCGCGAAGAACTCCCAGAGGTGGTGATGCTCCGGGTCCGCCGGGTCGCCGTAGACGAACCCGAAGTTGAGGGTCGCGGCGAGCACGATGAAGAAGCCGAAGATGACTTTCTCGAGGTTCATGTTCTTGCGTTTCCCGGTCTCCCCGCCGCCGTTATGCCACAGGCTTCCCGGGGCCGCCACGGCGCCAGGCGGCCGGCGTGGTGCCGGTCCAGCGGCGGAAGGCGTGGATGAACGCGGCCGGCTCGCTGTAGCCGAGCTCGAGGGCGATCCCCTCGACCGGCAGCCGCGGGTCCTCGAGCAGGCCGAGTGCCTTGCTGCGCCGCACGCCTTCGAGTACGCGCCGGTAGCTCGTTCCCTCCGCCTCGAGCTGCCGTCGCAACGTCCGCTCGCTGAGGCCGAGCACGGCGGCGGATTCCCTGATGCTGGGATACGGTCCCGAGCTCGTCGCAAGGTGGGACTCGATGGTGGCCGCGACGCCGGCCGCCTGGCGTTCGAGGTCCACCTGCAGCCGGCGGCACTGCGCGCGCACGATCCGGTGAGCGCTCGGGTCCGCGGTTGCGAACCTCGTGCGCAGGCGCTCGTTGTCGACCTCGAGGCGCGCACTGCTGCCGCCCCAGGCGATCGGGCTTCCGAGCCGCGCGGCGTACTGGGCCGCCTCCGGTGGCTCGGGATACGGCATCACGATCCGCGCGGGCTGGGTGTGCACCTGGGCCGTGCGCTGCAACTCGCGCATCAGCTTGCAGGTAGCCGCGACCTCCAGGTCGACGCGGAACCGGAACGCCGGCCCAGGCAACGGCGCGGGCGTCAGCACCAGTGCCGTGTGCGTGCGGCCCGGCTCGACTGCGAGGCGGCTCGAGAGGAACGACAGCGCCTGGAATTCGACGGCCGCCCGCATCGCGGCCAGCATGTGGTCCGCGGTGAGCAGCAGCAGCGTGTAGGGCCCGTAACTGCCGATGCCGAGGTTCGAGCCCACCTCGAGTCCGGCGAGCGGGTTGCGCAGCGACTCGGCGATCGCGACGTTGAGGCGCCGCTCGAGGTCGCGGTCGAGCAGGGCGTGCGGATCGAGGCGTGCCGCGTCGAGGCCGTAGCGCTCCAGGACGTGCGCGACGTCCTCGCCGGCACGGCGCAATCCGTCGAGCAGCAGGATCAACGCGGCAGCGGAGCGGCGTGCCATGCGGTGGAAGAACCTCCGGATCCTGCCGGCATCATCGGTCGGTTGGCCGAAAAGATCAATGCACGGGTCGCGGCCAGCATGGCGACGCGGATCACGCGTCCCGCACACTTCCTCCCGACATCGACAACGTACACACGCAGGGGAAGTACATGAAACGCGACTACGACGTCGTCATCGTCGGCGCCGGGTTCGGCGGGCTGTGCATGGCTATCAAGCTCATCGAGGAGGGGTGCACGGACTTCGTGATCCTCGAGAAGGGCACGGACGTCGGCGGCACCTGGCGCGACAACAGCTACCCGGGCGCCGCGTGCGACGTGCAGTCGCACCTG
>RPQJ01000150.1 GCA_003819815.1 Lysobacterales bacterium | reverse complement strand
CGAGCACCAGCGACGTGAAGCCGCCTTTGGCGTAAGCCTCGGTCGCCCTGACGAGCAGCGGCGGCGCCTCGCGGTCCATCGGGCGGGCGCGAGCGAACGCGCGGTACGCCTCGGCGCCGTCCTGGTAGCGCTCCTTCTCGACGTACAGGTCGCCGAGCGCCTGGTACAGCCGCGATTCGTAGACTGTGGCGCCGTGGCGCGCGACCGCCAGCTGCAGCGTGGCCGGGCCTTCGGCCGCCGCGAACGTGATCGCGAGCGCGCGCAGCGCGTCGTCGCTGATTTCCTGTTCGGGACGGCTGAGGCTCGCCACGGACCGCAGCCGACCGTCCGCGACCAGCACCTCGTCGAGGAGCTGCAGGAACGCGGCGCTGCTCTCCTCGTCGCGCGACTGCTTGAAGAGCGACCAGCCGAGCTTGTAGCGCGACTGTTGGTGGAACGCCGTGTCGCGGTCCTGCGCGAGCACGGCGCCGTACGCGCGCTCGGCGTCGGCGTAGCGCTGCGCGCTGAAGAACGATTCGCCGCGGCGGAACTGCGCCTCGGCGTAGTGGGCACTGCCCGAGTGACTCGCGACGAGTCGGTCGAGCGTCGCCATCGCACCCGCGGCGTCGCCGGTGATCTCGCGTGCACGGGCGAGCTGGTACAGCACGGCGTCGGTGCCCGCGTAGTCCGGCTGTTCGGCGAGCAGCCGCTGGTAGGCTTCGATCGCACGGGCGGCATCGCCTGCGGCCGTCACCTCGTCCCCGGCCGCCGCGCCGGCGTCGGCCTCGGCCAGGCGCAGGTCGCCCAGGCGCCGCAATGCCTGTGCGCGGAGCGCAGGATCCGCACCCTCGATCGCGAGGAATGCTTCGTAACCCTGGGCCGCCTGCGCAGGCACGGCGTCCACGATGGGGCTGCCCGTGACGGGCGCGGTGCGCTTTGCGAGTTCTGCGAGCGTCGCCGGCTCCTTCGACTTGCGGCCCGCCTCGGCCGCGTGGGCAACCGCGAGGCAGGCGAGCACGGCGAGGGCGACCCGGCGGCTCACTGCCCGCCTCCGGCCGCGACGGCGCTGTCGTAGAGCGCGGCGAGCGCGAACTGCGCCTGCGTCGCGTAGCTCGCGAGCCGGGCCTTCTGCGCCTCGAGCTCGGCGACGGCGACGTTCGCGAGCACGCGCTCCTGCGCGGCCGCGGCCCGGTCGATGCGGGGCTGCAGGTCGCTCATGCGGCCGCCCAGTTCCCCGACCCGCGCCGCGAATCCTTCGGTCGACCGCGGCGCCGCGATGCCCGCCTCGTCGACGAGCCCGCGCTGCTCGCGGGCCCGCGCCAGCTCGACGTCCGTTTCGCGGAGCCCCTGGCGCACCTTCCAGAGCCGCAGCTTGTACGCGGAGTCGAGTTCCCAGAGCAGGCTGCCGCGGAGCAGCCGGTGCCGTTCGGCGAGCGCCTCGCGCTGCGGTCCTTCCGGCAGCCCCGCGATGCGGCGCTCGAGCTCCGCGAGCGCGGCCCACTGCTGCGCCTGCGCGGGCGTGGCGAGGGCCGCCACGTCACGGGACGCCGCCACCTCCTCCACTTTCGCCGCGAGGTCGGCCTGGCGCTGGGCCAGCCCGTCGAGGTCGACTTTCTCAAGGGCACGCGCCGCCTTCGGCCCACGGTCCTCGTTGGCCGCGACGCGCGCGGCGATCATCTCGTCGAACGCCTCGAGCGACGACGACCAGCGCTCGAGGTTGCGTTGCATCAGTCGCAGGTCACGGTAGTTCCGGAGGCCTTCCTGGAACTCGTGCGATGCGAGCAGGTGATACAGGTACCGCGTGTGCGGCGCCTCTGGGGCCGCCTTGAGCTGCCAGAGCCAGCCGACCCCGTCCTCGGCCGGTGCCGCCTCGAGGATCGCGTCGAGGAAGCCCCCCGCCCGTATCGCGGCGATCGATTCATCGAGGTGCCGGGTTTCAGTTTCGTAAGCAGCGACCGCGTGGCGGTACTGCTCGGCGGCCTGCCCGTTCGAGGCGAGCTTGGCGTAGGCGTAGGGCACCGCGAGGTACGACTCCTGCACCGCCGCATCGAGCACCTTGCGCTCGCGCAGCTCGAGCCATGGCACGAGCGCCCGGTCCGGCCGCTGGGCATCCGTCTCGGCCCACCCGAGCCCGAGGAGCGCCTTGTTCGTGTAAGGGCCGTCCAGCCGCACGCGCGCGAGCGCGGCCGCGGCCGGGTCCGGCGCGCGCTCCTGCAGCAGCGCGAAGCCGAGCGCCAGGTTTGCGCGATCCTTGAGCGCCCGCTCCTCGTCGTCGCGCGGGACCATCGTCCCCACCGCCTCGAGGTACGGGCGGCCACGCGCCGCGTCGCCCGACCGGACGAGCGCAACGCCGAGGTTGAAGCGGGCGTACTGCGCCCAGCGGCTGCCGTCGGTCCACGTCGCAAGCTGCGCCGCAGCCTCCGCGTAACGCTGCTGCGCCATCAGCACGTTGGCCGCGAGCAGCCGGCGCTCGGGCTCGAGCTTGCCGGGTAGAGTTCCCTTGATGCGCGAAAGCGCGGTCTCGGCCTCGCGGTAGTAGCCGCGCTGGTAGCCGATGCGCGCGAGGTAGAAGTGCGCGCGGTCGCTCACCGACTGCGGGACCGGGCCGCGCAGCAGCTCCGCGAAGATCCGCGACGCCTCGGCGTGCATGCCGAGCGACAGGTACAGCCCGCCCGAGAGCAGCTCTGCGTCGCCACGATGGTGCTCGAGCCGACCCATGTCGCGGGCGGCCTCGAGGCGCACGATCGACTCGAAGTAATCGTCCTGGAAGAAGTGGAACAGCACGTCGCCGTAGTCGAGGTCGCGCACCTTGCCGGGCGGCGGCAGGTCGCGTGCCGGCGCTGCGGCCTCCTCTGCCCACGCAGCACCGCCCGGCGCCGCGAGCGACACCAGGGCGACGGCCGTCAGCCAGCCACGATTGCGCCACACAGCCATCCGTGAGCCTCGCGCGCTATTCCCACTGCCGGACGGTGAACTCGGGCTGCAGCGACGCTTCCCGGTCGGTGATCCGCAGCTCGACGTACTTGGCGCCGACCGCCTTGTCGAACTTCACCGTCGTGCCGCGGCGGTAGTCCCGGTCGTGCGGTCCCTTGCCCGTGAACACGGCGACGAGCTCGTGCTCGCCCGCCTTGAGGTTGCCGAGGAAGAGCTTCTGCACGCCGCCGCGGTGCAGCGCCTCGACCTCGCGCTCGGTGTAGAGGTAGTTCGTCACTTCCTTGCCGTCGAGCGTGAGCTGCACGGAGTCGAGTGCGAAGAACGTGCCGAGGTTGACCGAGAGGAACACCGCCACCTGCGTGCTCGCCGGGTACAGCAGCTCTTCCTCGAGGCGGAACAGGTCGCGGTTCAGAGTGACGAGCTCCTTCTTGAGCGCCTGCACGTCCTGGTCGACGGTGCGGATCTCGGCCGCTGCGTCGGTCGAATGCGCGCGAGGGCCGACGAGCGCGGCGGCGGCGAGGATCAGCATCCCGGCGCAGAGGCGCAGGCGCCGGGCCGCGAGCGAGTGGGCGGACGGGTTCACGGGTTCAGCTCCTTCAGGTGCCGCGCGAGTTCCGCGGCGGCGACGGGCTCGCGCTCCCACGAGGCGACGACGGCGCCCTCGCGATCGATGAGCAGCGTGAGCGGCAGGTGATCGACGTCGTAGAGCCGCGCAACGGACTGCCGCGCGTCGACGAGCGTGAGTTGCTCGAGGCCGAGGGAGCCCGCGACCGAGCCCGCGCGGCCCGCGTCGCCGTCGAGGTTCACGTTGAGCGCGACGGCCGAGCCCTCGCCCGCCTGGGCGACGACGGCGTCGGTGGTCGTGAGCGCCTCGCGGCACGGCCCGCACCAGCTGCCCCAGAAGGTGAGCACGACGAGATCGCCACGCTGCTCCGAGAGCCGCACGTTGCGTCCGGCGAGGTCCTTGAGCGCGAAATCCGGCGCGACCGTCGACGGCCCCGGCGCGGCGCGCGCGAACAATGGAAACGCGGCCATGCCGGCGATCACGGCCGCCGCCAGGGCCAGGGTCTGGACGAGCGCCGTCAGCCTGGCGCGCGCCCGGTGGTCGTTGAATTGCACTCTGGCAACCCCGCTGTCATGGGTGGTACCCGAAGACCGGAAGCTTTGCGTCCCCGTCTTTCGACGGGTTTGCCCTTTACAGTCGGCCGCATCGTTGCCGCCCCGCGGCGGCAGTGTCAACGAACGGGCCGGGAAGATTCCCGCAGGAGGACCTGTGTCACATAACGCCGGCCGGAGCGGCCGTGCGCGGCTATTGCGGCGGCGCGAGACCGTCCGAGTAATAGAGCCGTCCCTGCGCGTCGACGATCACCGCCTCGACGTCCTCGAGCTGCTTCACGAACGCCATGCCGCGCTCGACGCCGAGCACGAACACCGTCGTCGAAAGCGCGTCCATCAGCGTCGAGTCGGGCGGGCCGATGACGGTGGCGCTCCGCACCTCGTGCGCGGACTTCCCCGTCCCCGGCACGAGGATGTGGTGGTAGCGGACGCCGTCTTCCTCGAAATAGCGCTCGTAGTCGCCCGAGGTGGAGATCGCCGCGTCCTCGAGCGGCACGCGCGTGACGAGCTTGCCCTCGTTGCGCGGATCCCGGACGCCGACCACCCACGGCTTGCCGCGCCGGTCGCCGAGGAGGCGCGTGTCGCCGCCTGCGTTCACCATCGCGTTCGTGATGCCGAGCGCCTCGAGCCGCTCGACCGCACGATCGACGGCATAGCCCTTCGCGATGCCGCCTAGATCGACCCGCACGCCCTTGTGCAGGAAGCGGATGGTGTTCTTCTCGCGGTCCACCTCGACCTGCCGGTAGTCGACGCCCGGCAGCGCCTCGGCGATCGCCGCGTCCGAGGGCTTCTGGTGCGCGCGGTAGTCGTAGAGGTAGCCCACGCTCGCGTAGGTGATGTCGAACGCGCCGCCGCTCAGGCGCGACATCTCGAGGCCGCGCTCGACGACCTTGATGATCTCCGGGTCGACCGGCACCGCCCGCTCGTGCGCGTGCGCGTTCACCTGCGAGAGCTGGCTCTCCGGCTTGTACGTGCTCATCAGCTCGTCGGTGCGGCGCATCTCCTCCATCACCGCGTCCATCGCGCGGCTGGCGAGCGCCGCGTCCTCGGACCAGAGCTCCACCGCGACGCGCGTGCCCATGATCGCCTCTTCGCGCACGTGCCACTCGGCGTGGGCCCCGACGGGCAGCAGGCAGGCGAGGAGCAGCGGGACGAGACGCGGAGCGGAAATGCGCACGGGAACTCCAGGGCGGCGGGCGGGCGCCGCAAGACTACTGGCGAGGCGTCGCGATCACAACGGCGGACTGGGGCCGCGATCCGCCGTCGATTCGTCGTGCAGCCGGCGCAGGAAGCCGTGGACCGCGGGCACGGCTTCCTCCGCCGTCATCATGCGGCGCTCGACCAGCACCGCCGCGATGTCCTGCACCGAGCGGCGGCCGTCGACGAGCCCCGCGACGAACGCGATCACGCGCACCTCGAGCTGGCGGCGCTGCAGCGGGGGCAGCAGCGGGACCGGCACGTCTGCGCGCGCGAGCCACTCGGGGCCGCGTCGCGCGGGCGCGGGCCGTTCGACTTCGGCGATCTTCGTGGCCGCGAACGTCACCACCGATTCCGTGCGGCCGTGGCGGCTCGCGGGCGAGCAGAGATACGGGACGGCCGCCTCCGTGGGCGTCGGCGCCTCGAAGCCCGATTCCGCGACGAGCTCGCGGACTTCCTCGAGTGCGTAGCGGCGCGCGGGATCGTTCGAGGAGAAGGACAGTGACCCCGAGTTGACCCAGCGCCCGCCCGGCCGCAGCCAGCGGTTCACGCGGCGCGCGAACACGGGGAGGTCGTCGTCGAGCACGTCTATGAGCCACGGCGTGATCACCGTGTCGAACGCGCCTTCCGCGAACGGTGCGCGCGTGACGTCGGCGTAGACGAGGTGGAGGCCGGGGCCCGCCGGGGCCGGTGCCTGCAGCCTGCGCAGGATCGCGTGGCTCGCCACGTCGCGCGGCGCGATGGGGAACTCGTAGAGCTCGAGCGTCTCGCCCGCGTAGAGGCGGCTCGCCGCGAGCAGGAAGAGCGGGTTGATGTCGGCGGCGACGAGCGTCGAGGGGTTGCGACGACAGTGCAGGTCGTACGCAAGTCTCCCCGCGCCGACGCCGAGCAGCAGCGTGCGACCGGGCGGCGCCTGCCCCAGTGCGTCGTCGACGAGACGGAACGCGGCTTCGTTCTCGGCCTCGCCCCAGCACCAGTCGCGATGCAGGTTCGCGTAGTAGCCCGTGAGCCCCTGCCCCGCGGGCAGCGTCGCGCCGAGCGCGGAATAAAGCTCGGGCGCGGCGGCCGGCGCGTCGTCGAGCAACGGCGCGAGCAGTGCGCGCAGGCGGCGCGCGTGGTCGGTGCAGGCTGCGGCGAGGAGCTTGAGGCGATTGCGGGTGGCGGCGCGGGTGACGTCGTCCGTCAGCGCGTTGCGGTAATGCGTGGCCTGGGATTCGAGCGCGGCGAGGAAGCCGTGCGTGCGGGCGCGCCATTCGCCGAGCGCCGCGGCAGGGTCGGGGAAGAGCCAGGGGACGCCGGCGAGGGTAGGGAATGTCGTGCTGCAGGAGGAGCAGCAAAAAGTGCCTGCAGACGCGATCCGGCCGAGACAGCGGGGACAGCGGAGGAGTTCGAGCTGCAGCAACCGAGATTCTGCCGGCATCCGCGGAGCTTACGGCCTGCCCTGCTTACGGCTCAACGCGGGTGTGCCCGATCAGGCGGCTACCTGCTCGAAGGTCACGTGCGGGATGTCCGCGCGCTCCCGGGCGTGCTCCAGCGTGAGGCCGCACAGGTTGCCGCCTTCGTCCAGATCCAACAGGGTGTTCTCATCAAATTCCCGCGTCTCCGCGACCTCCGCTTCCCGGAATTCGATGTACAGCGTGTCGGTGTCTTGGTAGCAGGTGATCTTCATGGCACGTAGGACCGGTCGAAGAATGTGTTGTGCACGGTCTCCTGGTCCGCAAGCAGTATGACACGTAACGCCCTGCCTCCAGCCTCGGGCACCACCGTCCACCGCCTGAGCCGACCGCCGGCCTGTATCGCCTGCCGCGCAGGGCGCTCGATGGCACGAAGTATCCACTCGTCCTGGATCAGCAGTCGGTCCGGACGGGTCCGTACTGCGCGGAAGTACTCGGTCATCGGGAAGCGATCGCCGGGCATGCTGCGCAGAATCGACCTTCCATGCTCGGGAAGAGAGTCATGAATCGAGCGGATCCGGCGCGATTCACCGGCGTTACCGCCGCATCCCGTACCACGCTCCCGCGATTGCCCCGATCACGACGCCCGCCGGGCCGGTGATGAATAGACCGAGCATCGGCCCCTGGTTGGCTTCGGGGGCGAAGATCATCGGACCGAAGAACCCGGCCACGAATCCAAGGCCACCCACGATCACGGCGCCCAGGCCTGCCATCACGGGCACCGAGGCGGCGCCTTCGGCCGTGCCGTTCCAGACCTGGCGTGCCACGTAAATCGCGGCCGCGAACGCCAGCAGACTGCCGAGCCACGCCGCCGCGACCGGCAGCATGACGAGCATCAGCATCCAGGCGATGAACCAGGCGCCGAAGAACGAGAGCACCGCGAGGACGAGTCGCAGGGTCGATGACATGAACCGAGCCTAGCCGGAAAAGGTGTCAGTCACCATTTCGGCCGGAAAATAAGTCAGGCACCATTTCGGGATGCACACCCTCGAACCGGAGCTCCGCGCGCTGCACGCCGAAGGCGTGATCGACGATGCGACGGCGGCCCGCGCGCTGGCTCGCGACGGCGGCCAGGTCTTCTCCGTGCACGCCGAACTGCGCGTCGTGCTGTATCTCGGCGTGCTGCTCGTCATGGCCGGCGTCGGCATCGTACTCGCGCGCAATCTCGACCGCATCGGCCCGATCGGCATCGTGCTCGGGATCGCGCTCGCCGCCGCAGCGTGCGCCATTCCCGCGATCCGTGCGCGGCGCGCGGGCGGCACGCTCACCACCGCGGCCGAGTACCTGCTGCTGCTCGCCGCACTGCTGCTGAGCGCGGACCTCGCCTACGCCGAGCGCCAGTTCGCGCTGCTCGGGCCTTCGTGGTCGTGGCACCTGCTGCTGCTCGCGGTCGTGCACGCCGCCATCGCTTACACGTTCACCTCACCGGTCGTGCTGGCCGCCTCCCTCGCCGCACTCGCGGGCTGGTTCGGCGTCGGCGGCACGCTGGGCGACGCGCTGCACGTCTCGTATTCGACGCCCGAGCTCGGCGCCCGTGCCCTCGCCTGCGCCGCAGTCATCTTCGCCTGGCGCCACGCCGACCGACGCGCACGACCCGAATCGCGCTTCAGCGACGTGTTCGACCACTTCGTCGTCAACCTCGCGTTCTGGGGCGCCATCGCCTGGTGCGTCGAGTGGCCGTGGCTCGCGGCCGGCCTGCCGCTGCTCGCAGTACTCGCATG
>RPQJ01000149.1 GCA_003819815.1 Lysobacterales bacterium | reverse complement strand
TTCCACGCGTAGCGCGCGGTGAGGTCCGGCACGGCGCCGTCGTCCGAACTGAACGACCGGCCCGGCTGCGCGGCCGGCGGCGTGGGCAGGGTTCCCGCCGTATACGGCGTGATCGTCGTCTCGCGGTTCTCGGCGGACAACGACAAGCCACCTTTCGTCCAGCGGACCTGCGGCTGGCGGACGAACGTCGTGCCGTCCGTCGGGCCGATGAAGTCGAGTACGTCGGGCAGTGTCGCCGGATCCATGAAGTTGGACCAGGTCTGGCCGACCAGCCACTCGTGCCAGGTCACGTAGGCGTGGCGCACGACCGGCGCATAGGTGTTGCTGACGTTCTGCGAGCCGAGCGCGGAGCCGAAGAAGTCGATCTCGAACCGTGTCGAGAGCTTGTCGCCGCCCGCGAGGATCGTGTCCGTGCCGAAATTGACGCGCGACTGCTTGACGTGCGCGTTCAGGTCCGTGCCTTCGTCGAGACCGCCCACCGGGGTCTGGCCCGGCACGTAGAAGTCTCGGCCCGAGGCACTGTCGGCGATCTCGCCGTCGGACGTGTTGGTGAACAGCGCGTCGGCCTTGACGTAGCCCGTGATCTGGAACGTCGTATTCGGCGCGGCGTTCGGCGTGATCGACACGCCCTGGATCGGGGCCGGTGCGGGCTTCGCCGGAGCGGCAGCGGTCGCCGCGGCCGGAGCCGCGGCGGGGGCGGGGGCTGCCTTCTGCGCGGCGAGCAGGGCCTGGACCTGCTTCTCGAGTTCCGCGATGCGGGACTCGAGCGCCGCTTCCTTGTCGGTCTGCGCGGCGGCGGCGAGCGACGTGCCGAGGGCAGCGGCCGCCAGGGTCGTCGTGATCATCCTGCGGAGCATGGATCCGCGCCCGGTCGTATTGCGCATGTAGCGTCCCCCGTGGTGTGACTGCCACGATGGTGCTACCGCGGTTCGGACCGCGGGTATTCGCCATTGGTCGAACGCTCGGACACTGACAATGCAGCGGCGAGAGCGTTAGGCTCGCGCCCATGACCCGGCAGATCATCGTAGCGGACGATCATCCGCTGTTCCGCGAGGCGCTCAAGGCGGCCGTGGGGCGGCTCGAATCCGGCGCGCGCTTCGTCGAGGCCGGCACCGTCGCCGCGCTGCTCGAGGCGATCGAGGGCGAGCCCGACGCGGACCTGCTGATGCTCGACCTGAACATGCCGGGTGCGCAGGGGTTCAACGCGCTCGTGCACGTGCGCGGCAGCCGGCCCGACCTGCCCGTCGTCGTCGTATCCGCCGACGACGATCCGCACACGATCGCCGGGGCGCTGCGCTACGGCGCGCAGGGCTTCATCCCGAAGTCGACCGAGGCCGGGCAGATCGGGCGCGCGGTCGAGGCAGTGCTGTCGGGGGAGATCTACACCCCGAGCGGCTACCACGCCCCGCGCACGAATGCGCAGTCCGACGACGACCTGCGGATCGCCCGCAGAATCGCGGACCTCACGCCGCAGCAGTTCCGCGTGCTCGGCATGCTGTGCTCGGGCCTGCTCAACAAGCAGATCGCCTACGAGCTCGACGTGTCCGAGGCGACCGTGAAGGCCCACGTGACCGCGATCCTGCGCAAGCTCGCCGTCACGACGCGCACGCAGGCCGTGCTCGCGGCGGGCCGCCTCGCGGTCGACCGCGCGAGCATCAAGCCGCCGCCCGAGGAACCCGAGTAGTCAGCTGGCCGGGGTGTCGTGCTGCGCGGCGAGCGCGCCGAGCAGCGCGCGGAGCGCCGCGGGCTTCACGGGCTTGCGCAGCATCGGAAAGCCGAGGTCCCGGGCCCGCTGCGCGAGCTCGGCGGAGTGGTCCGCCGTCACGAGGACGCCGGAAGGCCCGCCGTTGCCTTCACCGCACAGCGCCACCAGCAGCTCGAGGCCGTCCGGATCGGACTTCGACAGCCTGAAGTCCGCGAGCACGAGCGAGGGCCGGTCGGACGCCGCGTGACGCAGCGCGGACATCGCGTCCGTGGCCGTGAGCACCTTCATGCCCCAGCGCGTCAGCAGCGAACGCAGGCCGTCGAGGATCTCGGGCTCGTTGTCGATGCAGAGCACCGTGAGGCCGACGAGGCTCGAGGGCAGCACGGGTCCGGCCGGCACGGCGGACTCCGGTGCCTCCGCAGGCCGCTCGACGCCGAGCGGGATGCGCACGCTGAACACCGAGCCCCGTCCCGCGATCGACCGCAGGCCGAGCTGCAGGTCGAGGAGCCGCGCGATGCGATCGCAGATCGAAAGGCCGAGGCCGAGGCCCTGCTCGCCCCACGGGGAGGGCCGGTCCAGCTTCATGAACTCCTCGAAGATCGCGCGCTGGTGCTGGTCCGCGATGCCGGGCCCCGTGTCCCACACCTCGACGACCAGGTGGTTGCCGCGCCGACGGCAGCCGAGCAGCACGCCGCCGCGCTGCGTGTAGCGCAGCGCGTTCGACACGAGGTTCTGCAGGATCCGGCGCAGCAGCACGCGGTCGCTGCGCACGTGCCATCGCGGGCGCGTCACCCGCAGGCGCAACCCGCGGCGTTCGGCGAGCGGACCGAACTGCCGCTCGAGGTGCTCGAAGGCCTCCGCGAGCGGGAAGTCGATGAGGTCGGCGCGCATCGTGCCGCTCTCGAGACGCGCCATGTCGAGCATGTCGTCGAGCACCTCCTCGGCAGCGCGCATCGAGCTGTCGATGCGCCCGGCGATCTCGCGCACCCCGGCGTCGCCCGAGCGCTCGACGAGCGCCGAGGCGAAGAGCCGTGCGGCGTTCAGGGGCTGCAGGAGATCGTGACTCGCCGCCGCGACGAAGCGGGTCTTCGTCTCGTTCGCGTGCTCGGCGAGCTGCTTCGCGTCCTGCTGCGCCTCGAGCGCGGACTGCAGCTCGCGCGTGCGCTCCTCGACGCGCTGCTCGAGCGTCTGCTTGGCCTCGCGCAGTTCCTGTTCCTTGCGCTTGAAGTCCGTGATGTCCGTGAACGTCGTGACGTACCCGCCGTCCGGCATCGGCTGCCCGCGCATCTCGTACACCCGGCCGTTGCGGCGCTCGCGCTGCACGACGTAGGCGGTGCCGGCCCGCATGTGCGCGAGCCGCTTGCCGATCTGCACGTCCGGGTTGCCGTCGCCGAACTCGCCGCGCTCGGCGTTGAAGCGGATCAGGTCGGCGACCGGGCACCCCACGTGCACGGTGCCTTCGGGATAGTCGAACAGGTCGATGTAGCGGCGGTTCCAGGCGACGATCCGCCCGTCCGAGTCCGCGACCGCGATCCCCTGCGACACGTTCTCCATGGTGGCCTGCAGGAGCTGGCGGCTGAAGCGCAGCTCCTGGGTGGTCTCGTCGAGCAGCTCCGCGACTTCCTCGGCGGCGATGCCGCGCCCTCGCAGCGCGTGCGTGAACATCAGCCGCGCGGAGGACGCGCCGATCGCGCCCGCAAGCACGCGTTCCATGGTCTGCAGGAGCCCGCGGTCCGCGGCGTCCCCGGGACGCGGCGGGCGCCGCCCGGCCTGCTCGAAATAGTCGCGCATCGCCCGCTCGGCCGGCTGCGGGCCCAGGATGCGTTCCGCGACCGCGAGCAGGTCGCCGACGCGCGCGCCGCCGGCATCTGCCGTCGTGTAGGCGGGCAGGGCGCCGCGCAGGAACGTCGTCGCGTTCATACGCTCGCGGAACGTGACGCCGCGGATCCGGGACACGAGCACGAGCGCGGCGACGTTGGCGGCGACCGCGTACAGCGCACCCTCGAGCAGCGGCGAAGCCGCGATCGCGCTCGTGCCGAAGGCCGGCAGCAGCAGGCGGTCGATCCAGACGATGAACCCCACGAGCAGTCCCGCAAGGACGCCGGCGCGCGTGGCTCCGCGCCAGTAGAGGCCCGCGACGATCGCGGGGGCGAACTGCGCGACGGCCGCGAAAGCCAGCAGGCCGATGTAGGCCAGGCTCGCCGGCGCGCTCGTCATGCGGTGGTAGCCATAGGCGAGCAGCGCCAGCGCGACGATCGTGGCGCGGCGCAACCACAGCACGACGGTCCCGACGTCGGGACCCCACGCCGAGCGCAGCCACCGGCTGCGCCAGAGCAGCGGCATGAGCAGGTCGTTCGTGATCATCGTCGCGAGCGCGATGCTCGCTACGATCACCATGGCGGTCGCCGCCGAGAGTCCGCCGAGGAAGGCGAGGACCGCGAGTGCCGGTGCGCCGCGCTCCATCGGCAGCACCAGCATGAATGCGTCCGGGTGGTGGCGGTCGGCGAGGCCGCTGCCGAGCCCAAGCAGCACGATCGGCACGACGAATGCCGAGAAGAGCCCGAGGTACGCCGGGAAGACCCAGCGTGCGGTGCGCAGGTCCGCCGGGTCGGCGCACTCGACGACGCCGACGAGGAACTGGCGCGGCAGGCAGAAGATCGCGGCGGCGGCGAGCACGGTCGAGGCCGCGAAATCCAGGCTGAAGATGCCCTGCAGGTCGGCGAGCTTCGTCGCGCCCAGCCCGATCGAACCGTCGAGGTTCAGGAGCGCGTAGGTGCCGACCGCGACGAAGGCGAGCAGCTTCACGACGGATTCGAAGGCGATCGCGAGCATCACGCCTTCGTGGTGCTCGGTGACGTCGAGCTGCCGCGTGCCGAACAGCACGGCGAAGAGCGCCATCAGCAGCGCCACCCAGAGAGAGGCGTCCGCGTACCAGGACGCCTCCGCGTGCCTCGAGCCCGTGAGCACGTCGATGCTGGTGCCCACGGCCTGGTACTGCAGCGCGAGGTAGGGCACCGCGGCCGTGAGCGCGATCAGGGTCACGAGCGTGCCGAGCGCCGGGCTCTTGCCGAAGCGCGAGGAGATGAGGTCCGCGATCGAGGTGATGTTGTGCGCCCGCGCGACCGCGACGAGCCGCAGCAGGAAGGGCATCCCGAAGATGAACACGAGCGCGGGGCCGAGGTAGATCGGCAGGTACGACCAGCCGTCGCGGACGGCGGTGCCCACGGCGCCGAAGAACGTCCACGTGGTGCAGTACACGCCGAGCGCGAAGCTGTAGATGTACGGCCGCAGCCGCGCGCGGCCGGGATAGACGGACCGGCGTTCTCCGTAGAACGCGACGGCGAACAGGAGCCCGAGGTACCCGAGCGCGAGCGCCGACAGGAAGAGTCCCGACACCATCCGGGGTTCAGCTCCGCGGCGGCCCCGGGAAGAAGGCGTTCGTGCGCCGCGCGTAGTCGGCGTATTCGGGGCGCCGCTCGCCGATGTCGGACTCGAGCAGCCGTACTCCGGAGAACCGCATGAGCAGGAACGACATCAGGACCGGGCCAGGCAGTGTCCACCACGCCCCGGCCGACAGCGCCATCAGGTAGCAACCCCACCAGACGCAGAAGTCGCCGAAATAGTTGGGGTGGCGCGTGTAGCGCCACAGGCCGCGGTCCATGACGCGGCCGCGATTGGCCGGGTCGCGCTTGAAGCGGGCGAGCTGCCAGTCGCCGCCGGCCTCGAAGACCATGCCGACGGCCCAGAGCGCGAGGCCCAGCGCGTCGAGGATCCCGAGCGGGCGATCGCCGGTGATCGCGCCCGCGAGCGGCATCGAGACGATCCAGGCGAGCAGTGCCTGGAAGCCGAAGATCAGGTACAGGCTCTTCCACGCGAAGCCGGGCTCGTTGCGCGAACGGATCGCAGCGTAGCGGCGGTCTTCCTCGTGACCCCGGTTGCGCCACGCGAGATACGTGGCCAGGCGCAGGCCCCAGGCCGTGATCACGAACACGACCAGAGCCGTGCGCGCGTCCGGCACCTCGTGCGCGCCGGCGTAGAGCCAGGCGGCCAGCACGAAGAACAGCGGCCACACGGTGTCGACGATCGTCACGTTGCGCTTCAGCGTGGCAACGACCCACGTCGCCGCCGCCACTGCAAGCAGCACCGGCAGCGCGGCGAGCCAGGCGGAGAGTGCGGCGGCCGTCTCGGCGCTCATGCGGCGAGCACCTCGCGCAGCAGCCCGTCGTCGACGTTCCCGCCCGAGAGCACCACGGCGACCGTGCGTCCACCCACGTCGACCTTGCCGGCGAGCACGGCGGCGAGCGCCACGGCGCCGCCCGGCTCGACCACGAGCTTCAGCGTGCGTGCCGCGTAGGCAATGGCGGCGCGCACTTCGTCGTCGTCGACGGCATAGCCGCCCGCGAGCCGACGCCGGTTGATCTCGAAGGTGAGTTTGCCGGGCTCGGGCGCGAGCAGCGCGTCGCAGATCGAGCGCGTGCCCGGTGCGTTCCTCTCGCGACGTCCCGAGGCGAGCGAGCGTCGGTGGTCGTCGTGGCCCGCAGGCTCGGCGGTGCAGACCCGTGTGCCGGGCGAAAGCGCCTCGACGGCAAGCGCTATCCCCGCAACGAGCCCGCCGCCGCTCGTGCACGCGACGACCTCGTCGAGCGCCGCGCCGGCCTCGGCCGCCTGCTCGACGATCTCGATTCCGACGGTGCCCTGGCCTGCTATCACGTCGGGGTCGTCGAACGACGGGACCAGGACGGCGCCGCGCTCGCGCGCGAGCCGGGCCGCGATCTCCTCGCGGCTCTCGCGCAGGCGATCGTAGGCGATGATCTCGGCGCCGAGCGCGCGCGTGTTGCGGAGCTTGACCTGCGGCGCGTCGGACGGCATCACGATCGTTGCAGGCATGCCGAGCAGGCGTGCCGCGGCCGCCACGCCCTGGGCGTGATTGCCGGAGGAGAACGCGACCACGCCGCCGCGACGCTCCGCGTCGTCGAGCTGCGACAGGCGGTTGTACGCTCCGCGGAACTTGAACGAGCCCAGATGCTGCAGCGTCTCGAGCTTGAGCAGGATGCGCCCGCCGGTGCGCTCGTCCAGCGGAGTGCCGGCGAGCAGCGGGGTCCTGCGCGCGCGTCCGGCGAGCCTCCCGGCCGCCGCACGCACGTCGTCGAAGACCGGTACCCGACCCGGGTCCTCGGCAGGCATTGAGCGCGCCCTCCTCTTCATCGCACCATGCGGCCGTGAGCGTACACGAAACCCTGCCTCCCGGTTGCGAGCCGGCCTGTCACGCGTGCCGCCATCGCAGGCTCGACGCAGCAGCCAGCGCCGCCCAGAAACAGGGGTATCTCGCCAGGGCGCTCGCGCCCTGGGTGGACCGCGTCGCGCCGGTGGTGCCGGCACCCGCGGCGGCTCGGCTCGGCTACCGCGACCGGGTCACGCTGACCGTGCGCGGTTCGGCCGGGGAGGGCTGGCGCTTCGGGCTGATGCGACGCGACGAGCACGTGCCCATCCACGGCTGCCCGGTGCACACGCGACGGGTGCGCGGGCTCGTTGCATTGCTCGCGGGCCGGTTGCCGTATCTGCCCGACTGGCCGCTCGCCTACCTGCACGTGAGCGGCGCGCAGGCCGTCCTCGTCGTGAAGGCGCGGACGACGTCGCCCGAGGTGCTCGGCGAGGTGACGCCTGCGCTCGCCGCGCTCGGTATCGAGGGCCTGTGGCTGCATCATCACCCGAGCGCGGGGCGCAAACTCTTCGCCCGCAGCGGCTGGGAACTCGCGTGGGGCGCGCCGCGCTCGCGCGACGCGGGTGGGCTCTGGCACGGACCGACGGCCTTCATGCAGGCGATGCCGTCTCTGCACGGCCGCTCACTCGCGGAAGCCGCGGGCCATCTCGAGCCCGGACCCGCAACGCCTGTGCTCGATCTCTGCTGCGGCATCGGTGCGAGCCTGCGCGCGTGGCGCACGGCGGGCAGCCCGGCCCTCGGCGTCGAGCTCTCAGGGGAGGCCGTGGAACTCGCCGCACGCAACGCACCGGGCGCGACCGTGCTGCGGGGCACGTGCGTCGACCGTCTGCCGCAGGTGCGGGACTGGTGGCGCTCGGTGGACGGCGTTCGCGTCGCCTACGTGAACCCGCCGCGATCCGGGCTCGAGGCCCCGGTCCTGGCGGCGCTCGCGGACGAGCTGCGCCCGCGTCGCATCGGCTACCTCTCGTGCAGCGCCGGCACACTGGCGCGCGACCTCGCGGTACTCGAGTCGGCCGGCTACGACGTCGAGCGCATCGTGCCGTACGACTTCTTCCCGTTCACCCACCACGTCGAGACGCTCGCCCTCGCTTCCCTTCGGACGTGAGCGCGACCCGTGCCTCTTCGAGCTCGCGCCGTTTCGCGTCGTCGACCTCTGGATAGTGGAGACCGAGCGAGTCGAGGCCATCGATGATCGCGGCCGCAACGACGAGACGGGTGAACCACTTGTTGTCCGCCGGCACGACGTACCAGGGCGCGTGCTTCGCCGCCGTGTGGCGGATGAGGTCCTCGTACGCCTCCATGTAGGCCGGCCAGTGGCCGCGCTCGCGCACGTCGCCCATCTCGAACTTCCAGTTCTTGTCCGGGTTGTCGAGCCGCTCGAGGAAGCGCTTCTTCTGCTCGTCCCGCGAGACGTGCAGGAAGAACTTGAGGATGAGCGTGCCGTTGCGCGCCAGGTAGCGCTCGAACGCGCCGATGTCCTCGTAGCGCTCCTTCCAGATCGACTTGCCCACGAGCGACGGCGGCAGCTTCTGGCCCCGCAGCAGGGCCTCGTGCACCCGCACGACCAGCACTTCCTCGTAGTA
>RPQJ01000148.1 GCA_003819815.1 Lysobacterales bacterium | reverse complement strand
TTGCCGTACATGAAGCCGCGGCCGTAGCGCACGCCGCCCTCCGTGTAGTCTCCGACGTTGTTCATCTGCAGGCCGACTTCGGCGACGATCAGCATGTTCGCCGCGCCGAGGATGTTGCTGTACGTCTTGACGGTGTTGAGCTGCAGCTGCGTCTTGTCGTATGCATCGTAGCCGTGCAGCACCGCGTCGACGCCGCGCAGCGCCGTTTCGCGGCCGCGGGTCCGGTTCGGGCCGACGAAGCCGAGGAAGCCCTGCAACAGGTCGTTGCCGTTCACCTGCACCGGCACGTCCATCTGGTAGCTCGCCTCGGCCGACACCGACCAGCCGAAGAGGTTCGTCGCCGCGCTCAGGCCGTAGATCTGGATGTCCTCGGGATATTCCCAGAACGCGCGGCCCGGCACGATGGTCTGACCGAGCTGTGCGCCGAGCGCGGCGTGCAGCGGCAGCGCGCCGCGGAACGCCGTGTCGTCGTTCGGATCGAGCGGATTCGCGCCCGAGCCGGGGATGCGCCAGAACGGGTTGCCGTCCGCCGGGTTGATCGCGGCGACGACGTAGGGCTGCGTCTGGGCCGCGCCGAGCGTGCCCGGCGGCAGCACCAGCGGGGTCGTCGGCAGCGAGCCGGCCTTGGAGCTGATGATCGGCAGGCGCGAGTGGATGTTCATCGCGTAGACGCCGAGCTCGGTGTCGATCTTGTCGACCGGGAAGCGGAACGCGAGGCCGAACTGGCCCGAGTCGCTCGGTTCCTGTCCCTTGACGAGCGGGACGAACGCGCCCGCCCCCTGCGCGTACGGATTCGAGCCGAGCTGCGGGATCAGCGGGTTCGTCGTGCCCGGGGCCGCGCCGCCCAGAACGTTGGCGATGACCGTCGCGCTGCCGCAGCGGCCCGGGTCGGTCGAGATGATGGTCTCGACCGTCGCGAAGTACGTGCCGCAGCCGTCGACGGAGGTGTTGTTCCACTTGAACTGGTAGAACGCTTCGACCGAGCCGAAGTCGAAGCCCCAGTTCGCATACGCCATCCAGACCGGCAGCAGGATTTCCTTCAGCTCCGCGCCCGCGCGCCGGGCGGCCGGCACGTCGATCGGGTTGATCTGGTTGACGCCCTGGATGAAGACGCTCTCGCCCCAGTTCACGACCTGGTTGCCGAGGCGCACCTGCACGTTCGAGCTGCCCACCTCGAACGAGCCGTAAACGTAGGCATCGAGCAGGTAGACGTTCGAGAACTTCTGTTCGTCTTCGAAACCGTCGTCGCTCAGCTTCTCGCTCGGCCAGTTGTTGGCGCCCGGCCCGGAGATCGGCAGGCAGGGCACGCCCGCCGGAGTGGTCGACGAACAGGGACGATAGCCGGTCGGATAGGGGCCGAGCCCCGGCCGCGTGCCGTTGTAGTCGTTCGCCTGGTTGCCGACTATGACCTCGTCGTTCTCGAGCGCGATGTCGTACCACGCCTTGAAGCGCACGAGCGCGCCGTAGTTGTCCTTCTTGAACTCGACGTCGCTGATGAGCTTCAGCGGCTGCGAGAAGGCGTCGTTCTTTTCCCAGTTCAGGTTGGCGCTCGAGGCCGCGTGGTTGCCCGCGAGACCGTCACCGCGACCGCGAGGCGCGGGCGTGCCGGGGAAATAGGGGATGCCGGAGTAGCGTCCGATCAGCGAGCCGTCGGCCCGCGTGTACAGCAGGCGGTCGGCGTCCTGCGCGCGCCAGCTGGAGCCCAAGGATACGGTCGTGTTCCAGTTGATCGTGGCACCGTTGTCGAGTTCGAACTCGAGCGCGGCGGCACTGCCCGCGTAGCCTGCGAGCACCGCACCGATCACGGTTGCGAGCACCGTGTTGCGCCGACCCTGGACCATGGTTTCGCTCGTCATGTAAGTCCCCCGTTTGCCTTGGTGATTCAGCGCCTCGCCGGGGCGAGACCGTCTATCGGTACCTGCCGGTTGCCCCGTCGTCGGGCGCGATTGCTACGGAGGCTATCCCCCGCCGATCCACGCATCACTTCGGAGTATCCGAATTGTCACTGCCATTTGCGCAACATCCGCAAGGTTGCCAGCGTCGCCGCGCGCTTACAACACGCTCGTGCGTTGCGGTTTTGCCATGCAGCAATTTGTTGCACTGCACTATCACGTCCGTGCCCCTCGTCGAGTTCCTCGGCGCCGCGACGGGTCCGCGCCTTGCGGCACGGACTTCTTGCCGACGCCCGCACTCCGGGAGGGCGCGCGCCTGCCGCCGGGCGACTTCACGCGCGATCCCCGGGGCTGCGGGCGCCGCGCGGCTGGCTCCGGTTTCGCGTCGCGCCCGGGCAATGCAACTGCTGCGGCGACCAGCGCGCCGAATGCCTCGCGCAGGGAATCGGCGAACGCCCCCGGGTCCGGCATCATCTCGCGGCAGGCGACCATGCAGACCCAGAGCTTGCCGTCGTAGCTGAACCCGGTGACGTTGAGCCCGATCCCGTTGAGCGCGATGCTGACCGGCGCGAAAGCCACCAGGCGCGCGCCCGCGAGGTAGATCGGCACGTCCGGTCCGCGCACGTTCGAGACGATGACGTTCATCGTCGGCAGCATGACCTTGGTGGTGAAGAGTTCGGACGCGACGGCAGGCAGCAGGTCGTAGACGTGCTGGGTCAGCTCCTTGCCGACCGCCGCGACGAGCGCCTTCGCCTTCTCGGCGCCCACCCGGATCGCGGCCAGGCGCTGCAGCGGGTCGTCGATCTCCGAGTGGACCGGCATCACCACGACGCCGACCTGGTTGCCCCGGTCGCCGCCCTTGTCCTCGCCGCGCAGCGTCATCGGGACCTGAGCCGTCATCGTGCGATCCGGCAGCTCGCCCTTGGCGCCGAGGTATCCGTTCAGCGCGCCGCCGACCGTGGCGAGGAAGATGTCGTTCACCGTGGCGCCTTCGACGTGGCGCCGGATTGCCTTGATGTCGGAAAGCGGCAGCGAGATCAGCTCGACGACGCGGTGCGCCGAGACCGGACCGCTGAAGCGCGTGACGGGTGGCCGGCGCACTTTCGCGCGGAGCGTCGCCGCCGTCGGCACGCCGGCCTCCTGCAGCATCTCGCCGAACTCGGCCATGTAGCCCGCGCCGAGCCCGGCGAGGCGCCGGGCGGTCGAGACGGAAAACCTGGCGAGTTTCGGCACGCGCTGCACCGTGTTCGCGAAGGCGCGCGCGTAGAGCTCCGCCGGAAGCGGCTCGCGGTCACGGACCCGCGGGCGTCTTTGCGGCACGGGCTCGTCGCCTGGCGACAGCGAGTGGATCGCCTTCAGCACCTCGGTCCCGCCCTCGCCGTCGATCGCGGCGTGGTGGAACTTCGTATAGAAGGCGAAGCTGCCTTTCGGCACGTCCGGGATGTTGTCGAGGCCCTCGATGACGTACGCCTCCCAGAGCGGCTTGCTGCGGTCGAGCGGCCGCGAGTGGATGCGTGCCACCTGGATGCACAGCTGCCGCCAGTCGCCCGGATGCGGCAGTGCGATGTGGCGGACGTGGAACTCGACGTCGACGTGCTCGTCCTCGATCCAGTAGGGACGGTCGAGGTCGAACGGCACCGTCACGAGCCGTCGACGGAACACCGGGGCCGAGTCGAGGCGCGACTCGAAGAAATGGAGGATGTCGCGGTAGCGGACGAATCCGCCCGGTGCGGTCGACGGGTCGTAGATGCCGAGCGCCGCGACGTGCATGTACTGCGACCCGTGCTCCAGCCGCAGGAACATGTTGTCCATTCCGGACAGTTGTTTCATCGGGTCGTCCTGTACGCGTTACGGCCGTGCCACCGCTGCGTGTTCGTTATCGTGTCCGATCTCGCCCACTCCCCCGGGGCGTGCCGGAACGTTACCGGCGATGATCGTCCACGTAAAGAGCCGGCGTCCGCCGTTGGGAGCGTGCAACAATCGTGTCCCGTCGAATCCACCGGAGTCGAGACATGGTCCAGTTCCTGCGCGCGTCGCTCGCGTTCGTCGGGCTAGCGCTGTCGTCGATGGCGGCCGCCGCCGGCCAGGACGCCGACTGGGTCGCGCGCAGCAATGCGAACGCGGCACCCCTCCTCGAGGTGCTCGCCACCTACCAGCCGGAGACTGCGTCGGCCCTCGGCGTCGATCGCCGCGATGCAGCCGTGATCGACCTGAAGCCGCGCGTCGCCGAGCGTTTCGAAGCCGACCTCGCGCGGGTGGAGGCGGACCTCGCGACCCGCCTGGGCACCGAAAAGGATCCGCGGGTGCGCGCCGACCTCGAGATCCTGATCACGGCCGTCCAGGACCAGCGCAGGACCTCGGAACTCAACCGTCGCCTGATGCTGCCGTACGTCGACCTGCCGCAGCTGCTGTTCCAGTCGTTCAACTCGCTGCTCGACGAGCGCGTGGCACGCGAGCGTCGACCCGCGGCGCTCGAACGGCTCGCGCGCTACGTCGGCCGCGTCCCGGGATACGAGCCGATCGCCCGCCTCGCCGAGGCGCGGCTCGAGGAGCGCTTCGCCGTGCCCGGCGTCACCGGACCGTGGACCGTCGAAGTCGAGCAGAACCTCAAGAATCGCGCACGCTACGTCGAGGGCATCCGCGAGCTCTTCGTGCGCAGCGGTCTCGACGGCTGGCAGAAGGACCTGAAGCTGCTCGACCGCCAGCTCGCCGAGCACGAGCGCTGGCTCCGGGCCGAGCTGCTGCCGCGGGCGCGAACGACGAACCGCCTGCCGCCCGAGATCTACGCGGACAACCTGCGCAACTTCGGCGTAGATGCCGATCCCCGCGGGATCAAGGACGAGGCGATGACGAGCTTCGTGCAGACCCGTGAGGAGATGCAGACGATCGCGGGGCTCGTCGCGAAGCAGCGCGGGTACCCGTCCGCCGACTACCGCGACGTGCTCGCGCGGCTGAAGCAGGAGACCGTGCCGAAGGACCGGCTGCTCGAGACCTACAAGTCGCGTCTCGCGAGCCTCGAGGAGATCATCCGGCGCGAGGCGATCGTCTCGCTGCCCGACCGCGCGGCGGTGATCCGCCTGGCGACTCCGGCCGAGTCCGCATCGCAGCCTGCGCCGTACCTGAGCCCGCCGCGGCTCATCGGCAACACCGGCGAGTCGGCCGAGTTCGTGCTGCCGCTCGAGAACCCGAACGCGGCGCCGGGCAAGAGCATGGACGACTTCACGAACGACGCAATCTCGTGGACGCTCACGGCGCACGAGGCCCGGCCCGGGCACGAGCTGCAGTTTGCGAAGATGATCGAGAACGGCGTCTCGGTGCCGCGGGCGATATTTGCCTTCAACAGCGCGAACGTCGAAGGCTGGGCGCTCTACGCCGAGTCGCTCGTCAAGCGATACCTGCCGCTCGAGGGCCAGATGGGCACGCTGCAGATGCGGATGCTGCGCGAGGCCCGCGCGTTCCTCGATCCCATGGTGAACCTGGGCCTCATCGAGCCGGCCGCCGTCCAGGAATTCCTCATGAAGGAGGTCGGGCTCTCCGAGCCCATGGCCAAGCAGGAAGTCGACCGCTACAGCTTCAATGCGCCCGGCCAGGCGATTTCCTACTTCTACGGTTACCGCCGCCAGCTCGAGCTGCGGGCCAAGGCCGAGCTCGCGCTCGGACCCCGATTCGACGCGAAGGCCTACCACGACTTCGTGATCGACCAGGGCCTGCTGCCGCCGGACCTGCTCGAGCAGGCGGTGATGGAACGGTTCGTCCAGCCGCGCCGGCAGCCCGCGGAAGGCAGCACGGCGGGCGGGTGAGCCGGCCGGCCGGCCGGCTCAGCGGCCCGAGGACTTCGGTTCGCGGCTCGCCGCGGACCGGCTCGTTCGACGCGCCGGCGCGCGCAGCATGAAGCGCTCGGCCTCGGCCGCGATCGTCGCCGGGTCGAGCGGGCCGTCCGGCCGGTACCAGTGCGCGATCCAGTTGAGCGCGCCGAACATCAGCAGCCGGTCGAGGCGCGTAGGCCCGGCCCATTCGCCGGAATCCTGGAGCTGGCCGATCACCTCGTCCCAAACGGCCTCGTAGCGTCGCTGCAGTTCGACGATGCGGGGCCGCGCGGCGGGCTCGAGCGAGCGCCACTCGTAGAGCAGCACCGGAATGAAGTCCTGCCCCGGCCCGAGCAGCGTGTCGATGTGGGTCCTGAGCAGCGCACGGAACCGGTGGCGCGGCGTGAGTCCTTCGCGGCCGATCGCCTCGATGCGACCGAGCGCCCGCTGCAGCCCCTCTTCCATCACCGCGGCGAGGATGTCCTGCTTCGTCTTGAAGTGGTAAACCCAGCTGCCGGACTGCAGTCCGGTGGCGGCCGCGATGTCCCGGACCGAGGTGGCGTCGTATCCCTTCTCGCGGAAGAGCCGCGCCGACTCGCGCACGAGCTGGCCGCGGCGCCCTGCGTCGTCCGCCTTCGCGCTCACAGCCCGAGCTGGCGCGCGGCCAGTTCCTTCATGATCTCCTCGGCGCCGCCGCCGATCATGTTCACCTTGACCTCGCGGTAGATGCGCTCGGACGCGGTGCCACGCATGTAGCCCATGCCCCCGAGGGTCTGTACGGCGGCGTCGGCACAGTACTGCATCGTCCGCGTCGCGACGTTCTTCAGCATGCAGATCGATGCGATCAGCTGCGGGTCTCCGGGTGCGGCCCGGTCGAGCCGCCAGGCGGTTTCCTCGAGCATCGCGCGCGAAGCCTCGATGCGCGCCAGCATGTCGACGAATCGATGGCGCACGACCTGGTGGTCGACCAGGCGCTTGCCGAAGGTCCGGCGGGCGCGTGCCCATTCGAGCGCCTCCTGGTAGCAGACCCAGGCGAAGCCGATCGCGCTCGCGGCCAGAGAGAAGCGTTCGGCGTTGAAATTCTGCATGACGGCGAGGAACCCGGCGCCCTCCGGGCCGATCAGGTGTTCCGCCGGCACGCGGCAGTCGTCGAATCGCAGGTGCGCGGTGTCGGACGACCACCAGCCCATCTTCTCGAGCGGCGTGCGGGTGAGCCCCGGCGTGTCGCCCTCGACGAGCAGCAGCGAGAGGCCCGCCGCGCCCCGGGCCGCAGGATCGGTGCGCACGGCCACGGTCAGGTAGTCGGCGCGCAGGCCGGAGGTGATGAACGTCTTCTCGCCGTTCACGACGAAGTGCGCGCCGTCGAGCACCGCGGTGGTCCGCAGAGCCGCGACGTCGGACCCGCCCGACGGCTCGGTGATCGCGAGGGCCGCGATGCGCTCGCCTGCGAGGACGGGGGGCAGTACGCGCTGCCGCAGCGCCGGGCTGCCGAAGACCACGATCGGAGGCAGGCCGATCGTGTGCGACATCAGCGAGGCGGCCACGCCGCCCGAACCGGCCTGCGCGAGCTCGATGCCGGCGATCAGCCGGCCGAACGAGTCGACGCCCGGCACGCCGCCGAACTCCTCCGGGAATCCGAGCCCGAGCAGGCCCACGTCGGCCGCCTTCGCGTAAAGCTCCCGCGGGAATCCGCCCTGTGCCTCCCAGGCGGCGACGTGCGGCGTGATCTCGTGCGCCACGAAACGCCGCAGGGTCTCCCGCAGCGCGAGGTGCTCCGGCTTGTAGTACGCCGGGTTGAGCCGCAGTTCCTCCATGGCCGCATGCTAGGCGCAGCCCTTTATTCAAGCAAGCGCTTGATTTAGGATCGGGCCCATGAACTACCGCAGCGTGTTCCGGCCCGGCCTGTACGCCGGCCAGGTCGTCGTCGTCACCGGGGCGGGCAGCGGCATCGGCCGCTGCACCGCCCACGAACTCGCCGCGCTCGGGGCCCACGTCGTCCTCGTCGGCCGCAAGCCCGAGAAGATCGAGGCCGTCGCCGCCGAATTGCGCGAGGACGGCGGGGCCGCGAGCTGCGCGCCCTGCGACATCCGCGACGAGGATGCCGTGAAGGCGATGGTCGCGGGCGTCGTCGCGGCGCACGGCCGCATCCACGGGCTCGTCAACAACGCGGGCGGGCAATTCCCCTCCCAGCTCGCCGACATCTCGGCCAAGGGCTGGCAGGCCGTGCTCGCGACCAACCTCACGGGCGGGTTCCTGGTCGCGCGCGAGTGCTACGTCCAGTCGATGCGCCGCAACGGCGGCGCCATCGTCAACATGCTCGCCGACATGTGGCACGGCATGCCCGGCATGGGCCACAGCGGCGCGGCGCGTGCCGGGATGCTGAATTTCACGGAAACCGCGGCCTGCGAGTGGGCCCCCGTGCGGGTCAATGCCGTCGCTCCCGGCTGGATCGCTTCGAGCGGCATGGATACGTATCCCGAGGCGATGAAGCCGCTGATCCGCGGGCTGGCGCGCCACGTGCCGGCCGCGCGACTTGGCACCGAGTCGGAGGTTTCCGCCGCAATCGTCTTCCTGCTGTCCGAGGCGGCCGCATTCGTCTCCGGCGCGTGCCTGCGCATCGACGGTGGCGCCCCGAACGCCCGTCGACACTGGCAGATGGCGGGCGGGGCCCCCGCACCTCAGTACGACGGCTTCCACCGCGCCCGTACGCCCCGCGTGCTGGAGGAGTGACGGTGCCTGCGTTCGTCACCTCCCTTGCGGCTGGCGGCGAGGCGTGGGCCGAGAATCGCGCGCACCAGCTCGCGCTCGTCGCGGAACTCCGGGCGATCGAGGCACGCACGGAGGCGACCTCGGCGAAGTCCGCGCCGCGCTTCGCGAAGCGCGGCCAGCT
>RPQJ01000147.1 GCA_003819815.1 Lysobacterales bacterium | reverse complement strand
GTGCGCGTGGTTCGCCGCAATCTCCGCAGGCGCTGCGTGCGCCGAGTCGCCGCCGTCGACTGCCGAAGGCTCGCCCTCCTGGTTCAGCCGCGGCCCGAAGGGCTTCGAGATCGGAAGCCCCGACGGCAACTGGTTCGCCAACCTGGACCTGCGGGTGCAGAGCCGCTACACGTGGTCCGAAGTCGAGCAACCCGCGGCGGACGGCGACGGGCTGGACACCGAGGACGAGCTCGAGATCAACCGCGCCCGCCTCAAGATCGGCGGAAACGCAGGCCGCCCCTGGCTCGGCTACTACTACGAGCACGACCTCGTCGACAACCGCGTGCTCGACCTGCGCGTCACCGTCGAGCGCTGGGACGCGCTGCAGCTGCGCTTCGGCCAGTGGAAGATTCCCTACAACCGCGAGCGCATCGACTCCTCGGGCAGCCAGCAATTCGTCGACCGCTCGATCGCCACGCCCGCCTTCACGCTCGACCGCCAGCGCGGCGGGGCCGTGTTCGGGCGTCTCTTCGAGGGTACTCGCGCTGACTCCTGGTACAACGTCGGCGTGTACGAGCCGCTCGGCCGCGACGGTCGCGGCGACTATGACGAGCCGCTGCTGCTCGCACGCTGGCAGTGGAACTTCCTCGGGCGCGACCTAGGGTTCTCGCAGGGCGACCTCGGCTACCGCGAGCGACCCGCCGCGTCGCTTGCGCTCGCCGCGGCGAGCTATCGCGGCCCGTACACGGCGTTCTCCTCGAGCGGCGGCGGACAGCTCGACGGGTTCGATGCCGGCGGGCCGGGCCGCTACGACGTCGAGCAGTTCCTGGTCGAGACCGCCTGGCAGTACCGCGGCTGGTCGTGGCAGCAGGAATGGCACCGCAAGGAGATCGTGGACACCGAGGCGGGCCGCACCACGGTGCTCGATGGCGGATACGCTCAGGCGGGCGTCTTCCCGCACACCTTCTGGGCACCACTCCCGAAGCCGCTCGAGGTCGCCGCCCGCTACGCGCAGGTCGACCCGGACGACCGTCGCGGGGATGACCTCTCGACCGAGACCAGCATCGTCGTCAACTGGTTCTTCGACGGCCACCGCAACAAGCTGAGCGCCGACCTGAGCTGGCTCGAGGACGAGCTCGCAGCGCCGGGCCAGCAGGTCGAGGAGCGGTTGCGCCTGCAGTGGGACGTGTCGCTCTAGGCCGGACGACGACGACCCGGCGGCCGCGGCTGCTCAGCCTCCGCGCCAGCGGCGTATCCACGGCTCGAAGACGGTGGCGAGATCGGGTGCGCCCAGCTCCGCGAGCTCGTAGGTCACGTCGAGCATGGGTCGCCCGACGTCGACGAGGCGCGCGAGCTGGAAGGGGCTGCCGTTCACGACGACGTCGCAGCCCGACGCCCGGATCGTCGCCTCCAGGTCCGCGACCTGCCGCGCGCCGTAGCCCATTGCGGGCAGAACCGCGCCGATGTGCGGATACTTCGCATAAGTCTCGGCGAGGCTACCCACGGCGACCGGCCGCGGGTCGACGAACTCGACGACGCCGGCGTGATGCGCCGCCACCGTGCCGGCACCGAACGGCATGCCCCCGTGCGTGATCGTGGGCCCGTCCTCCACGACCAGCACTCGTTTGCGGACGAGCGATCCGAGCTCGGAATCCGCAATCGAAAGACGCACCGGCGAGGCAGCGCGCACGATCGTCGCGCGCGGATTGGCCGTATGGACGTTCGCGATCACCTGCGCGACCGCGTCCGGCGCGGCGGAGTCGACCTTGTTCACGACGACGACGTCCGCCCGGCGCACGTTGACCTCGCCCGGGTGGTACGCGAGCTCGTGGCCGGGCCGCAGCGGGTCGACGACGGTCACGTACACGTCGGGACGGAAGAACGGGAAGTCGTTGTTGCCGCCGTCCCAGAGCACGACGTCGGCTTCCTGCTCGGCCTGGCGCAGGATCGCCTCGTAATCGACGCCCGCGTACATCACGAGCCCCTCGCGCACCGGCAGCTCGTACTCCTCGCGCTCCTCGATCGTCGGGTCGTACGAGTCGATGTCGGCCTGGCTCGCGAAGCGCTGCACGCGCATGCGCACGAGGTCGCCGTAGGGCATCGGATGGCGCACGAGCACGACGCGCAGCCCGGCATCGCGCAGCAGCCGCGCGATGCGCCGGCTGGTCTGGCTCTTGCCACAACCCGTACGTGCGGCGCAGACGGCGACGACGGGCTTCGCGGACCGCAGCATCGTCGCGTCGGGTCCGAGCAGCGTGAACGAGGCGCCGGCGGCCATGGCGATCGACGCGCGCTGCATCACCTCGACGTGCGACAGGTCGCTGTACGCGAAGACGACCTCGTCGACGGCGTGCTCGCGAACGAGTCGCGGCAGCTCGTCCTCGGGCCGGATCGGGATGCCCTCGGGATACAGCGGACCCGCGAGTTCCGGCGGGTAGCGGCGGTCGTCGATGCCCGGGATCTGCGCCGCGGTGAACGCGACGACGCGGCAGCCCCCATCGCCCCGGTAGACGACGTTGAAGTCGTGGAAGTCGCGCCCGCCCGCGCCCATGATCAGGATCTTGCGCATGGTATGTCTCCGGGACGGGCGCGCCCTCGTCGTTATCGCCTGCCTACCCCCGATCCTGCCGCGTTGGCGGTGGACTCTTCGCTGTCGACCGGCAGCAGGTAACCCGCCCTCACGTTGGCCGCGTTGACCCGCGCCACTTGCGAGACGTACCGGCCGTGGTTCGGATACAGCGAGGCGATCGTCGCCTCGTCGAAAGGCAGGTGCAGTCCGAAGAGCGTGCAGAACAGCGCGGATGCGCCGCTGCCGCCGTTGCCCGCGCCGTTGCGCGCGGTCGCTACCTCGTGCTCCGAGAGACGGATGCCGCCACGGGCGTTGCCGAACGCGTCCCGGTCGATCACGAGGGTTGTGCCCGGGCCCGGATCGGCGTCGACGAAGCGGATGCGAGGCGCGGTCGGCGGCAGCGTGCCGTTCCGGATCCACGCATCGAGATGATCCCACGCCGCGTGATAGGCGTAACGCTTCGGGATTCGACTCAACGGGTTGAACGTGCAGGTCGGCGGGATCTGGAACAGCCCGTCGCGCGCGATCAGCGGCTGGATGTTCTCGATGAAGCCCGCGTCGGCGTGCGAGGACCCCGCGACTTCCCAGTGCCGGTAGTTCGGTGCGTCCGGCGGCGTGAAGGCTGCGCTCACGTCGACTTCGGAAAGCAACCGCAGCACCGGCACCGCCAGGTCCGTGCGCAGTGGGCCGCGCGACTCGCCGATGAAATACCCGTCGACCACCGGCTGCCAGAGCGGCGCGACCGAGTTGTGGAAGGCCGCGAGATTGCTCCCGGACTGCGACGTGCCGGCGGCGACGACGACCTCGGCGGCGAGCGGACCGAGCGGCCCGGTGCCCGCCGGAGCACGCAGCGCCTGCACGGCCTGGGCGTAGATGTCGAAGCGCAGGGCGTCGTCGACGATCGCGCCGTTCGCAGTCACGTCGAGCGTGCCGTAGCGACCGGGGCTCCACGCCCTGAGCGTGTTGATCGAGACCAGCGGGTTCGCCGGCGGCGGCAACGGCTGCACGCCCGCCCGCTGCGCCGAGATGCCGACCCACGCGTACCCGGAGCGGATGATGTGCTCGCTCGACTCGAGCCAGTAGTGATCGACGTCGTACTGCGCGGTGACGTTCTGCCACTCCGCGATCACCGTGCCGTTGAACGCTTCGGGCGCGGCCGGCCGCCGCACGACGATGCGGGTACGGTAGGGCCAGTTGCAGTCCACGATCGAGGCCGCGGCGAACCCGACGCCCGCGTAACGGCAGGCCGTGCCGGAGACGAAGAACTCTTCCTCGACGTAGCCACGGGCCGCGAGGTCGATCGGCGTGGCGAGGAACGTGTAGTTCTTGGTCGGGCTGCCCGGCAGGTCGGGCGCGGCGATCGGCCCTTCGACGGACGGCAGCGGCACCCCGGGCGCAGCGGCGTGCACCTGGGACGCAGGCTGGACGAGGGCCAGCGTGGCCGCGGCTGCAGCCACGGCGCTCATGCGCAGTGTGGTCTGTTTCACTGGGATCTCCCCGAAGTATCGCTGGTTATTGGCGGGCTGTCGGCGACCCGATTCTAGCCCTTGAAAATCGGTTCGTGGGCCGGCGGCGAGCAGATTCAGTCTCCCGCCACCGTCGCGGCTCGGAACGCCGTGCGTGCCTGCGGCCGGCCGGAGTGGCATGCGGCAGGCCGTGCCTGCAAGAATGCCGATCCATGCGCCGATCCCGCACCGTGTACGCTACCGTCCGCGCCGTCGCGCTCGCGACCGCGTCGCTCGTCGCACTGTCCGCCTCGGCGGCAGCCGCGGAATATGTCAAGGACGGTCGCGAGACGCTCGCCGGGCTCCTGGCGCGCTACGACACCCTCGCGACCGACCACGACTGGCAGACCGATGCGATCTACCGCTACCCGGCCGCCGGCGGGGCGGACATCCGTGCGTGGCGCACGCGGTCTGAGGGCCCTGCCCTCTGGGTGATCTCGGGGCTGCACGGCGAGGAGCCGGCCGGTCCGAACGCCATCGCGCAGGAGATCGAGGCCGTCGCCGGGCTCGCGATTTCGGGCGTGCCGGTCGTGCTGCTGCCGGTCTCGAATCCCGAAGCCTATCGCCGCAACTGGCGCTATCCGAACACCGCCGAGCGCGACTGGCGCCAGGGCGGGTACAGCGTCGGCGACTCCGAGTACCTGCTGCCGGACCTGGAGACGGGCACCACACCCCGTGCCGCCCGGCCTTCGGGCCCCGAGACCGAGGCCTATACGCGCTACGTGCTCGACCTCGCGCGGCGCTACCCGCCGCTCCTCGTCATCGACCTGCACGAGGACGAGCTGTCGACCGAAGGCGGCTACGTGTACTCGCAGGGCGTCCGTGCGGACGGCAACCCCGTCGTCGCGGAAGTGACCCGTCTGCTGCGCGACTCGGCGATCCCGATCCGGGGCGACGGCCGCACGCGTTTCGGCGAGCCGATCGTCGACGGCGTCGTGAGCCGCGACGACCGTGGTGGCCCGATCCGCGACGGCTCGATCGACGAGCTGCTTTCGGCGCGCGAGGTGTTCGTCGACGGACGTCGCGTGCCCGGACCCTCGGCCCCGACCGTCATCGTCGTGGAGACGCCTGCCTACGCCGGCTCGAAGCTAGAGCTGCGCGTGGGCGCGCACGCGGCGGTCGTCCGCAGCCTCCGGGAACTCTGGGAGCTCAACCGGCAGGTCCTCGAAGCGACGCCGCGGTAGCGCCGGCCTCTCGACTGACCGTACCATCGGCCGATGACGAAAGGGGGAGCGATGGGCGGACTCGCCGGGTTCGTCAGGGGCATCGACGCGCTGAACGACTGGATCGGCCGCGCGGTCGCATGGCTCACGCTCGGCTGCGTGCTCACATGCTTCGCGGTGGTCGTGCTGCGCTATGCCTTCAGCACCGGCCACCCGTGGATGCAGGAGCTCTACGTCTGGCTGCACGCCACGGTCTTCATGGCCGGCGCGGGCTACACGATGCTGCATCGCGGCCACGTCAACGTCGACGTCGTCTACGGGCGTCTCGATGCTCGCCGCCAGGCCTGGATCGACGTCGCAGGGACGCTCTTTTTCCTGTTCCCGTGGCTCGCGGTGATCGCCTTGACGTCCGCACCGTTCGTGGCGTCGTCGTGGTCGGTGCGGGAAGCGTCGAGCACGGCGGACGGCATGCCGGGCCTGTACCTGCTCAAGTCGCTGCTCTGGGTGTTCTGCGCGCTGCTCTTCCTGCAGGGACTCGCGCTCGTGGTACGCCGCGCCCTGTTCCTCGCGGGCCGCCCGATGCTCGACCACGACGAGGACAAGGTGACCGATGAGCGCCTCTGAGCCGGGCACGAGGCGTCTGCAGTGAACCCGGTGCTGATCGGCGAGATCCTCGCGGTCGCGATGTTCCTCGGGACGCTCGCCGCCGTGATGGCCGGCTACCCCGTCGCCTTCACGCTCGCGGGCGTCGGCCTCGTGTTCGCGACGCTCGGCCACGCGCTCGGCGTGTTCGATTTCTCGATGCTGTCGGCGCTCGTGGGGCGCTACTTCGGCACGATGACGAACGAGACGCTCGTCGCCGTGCCGCTCTTCGTCTTCATGGGCGTGATGCTCGAGCGGTCGAAGATCGCCGAGGCGCTGCTAACGACGATGGGCGAGCTCTTCGGCTCGCTGCGCGGCGGGCTCGGCTACTCGGTCGTGCTCGTGGGCGCGCTGCTCGCGGCCTCCACCGGCATCGTGGGCGCCACGGTCGTCACGATGGGCCTCCTGTCGCTGCCGGCGATGATGCGCGCCGGGTACGACCCGAAGCTCGCCGCGGGCACGATCTGCGCGGCCGGCACGCTCGGCCAGATCATCCCGCCGTCGACCGTGCTGATCTTCGTGGGCGACATCCTGCAGGGCGCGAACCAGCAGGCCCAGCTCGAGCTCGGCAACCTCTCCCCCGACCCGATCTCGGTGGGCGAGCTCTTCGCGGGCGCGATGCTGCCGGGCCTGCTGCTGGTCGCACTGTACGTGGGCTGGATCCTGTTGAAATCGATCTTCGATCCGCAATCCTGCCCTCCGCTCGAGATGAACGCGGAGCAACGCGCCGGACTCGCGGGTCGGGTGCTCAGCGCACTGCTGCCGCCGCTGGTGCTGATCCTGGCCGTGCTCGGCTCGATACTCGCGGGCATCGCGACGCCGACCGAGTCGGCATCCGTCGGCGCAGTCGGGGCGCTGCTGCTCGCGGCGGCCAAGCGCCGCCTCGACCAGCAGGTGCTCCGCGAGGTGATGCGGACCACGCTCACCATCTCTTCGATGGTTTTCGTGATCCTGCTGGGCGCGAGCGTCTTCAGCCTCGTGTTCCGCGGGCTCGGCGGCGAGAACCTGGTCCACGACGCGCTCGCCTCGATGCCGGGCGGTGTCTTCACGGCCGTGCTGGTCGTGATGCTCGTGATCTTCGTGCTCGGGTTCTTCCTCGACACCTTCGAGATCATCTTCATCGTCGTGCCGATCGCCGCGCCGGCGCTGCTGAAGCTCGGCGTCGACCCGCTGTGGCTCGGCGTGATGATCGGCGTCAACCTGCAGACGAGCTTCCTGACGCCGCCCTTCGGCTTCGCGCTCTTCTACCTGCGCGGCGTCGCCGGAAAGCTGCTCCGGACCGTGGACATCTACCGGGGCGTCGTCCCTTTCGTCGCGCTGCAGCTCGCTGGAATCGCGATCCTGTGGGCCGCACCCGGGCTCGCGACGCGGCTGCCGGAAAGGCTCTTCTCGATGCCACCGATGCCGCTGGAAACCGCGTCGGAGTCGGGCCCGGCCGCGACGGCACCCGCGGGCTCGCCGGTGGCGGACGATTTCGAGGACCTGTTCGAGGAACCGACGCCGGGCCGGAATCCACCGTATCGGGACGACTTCCGCGACCTGCTGCCGTGATGCCGCCGCGGACCGGTCAGTTTCTCAATTTGAATTCGAAGGGCAGCCGGCGCGCGTTCAGGTAGGCCTGCTCGCCCACGCGCGTCCACGGCACGATGTCCCGCCGGAACGCGAGGAAGTCCTCGATGATCCGCTTGACGATCCGGTTCGGCGAGTCGTCCGCCGCGTAGATCTCGTTCAGGACCTCGCTCGACTTCTCGCCGCACGCCATCAGCACGTCCTCGGGCAGCGGGCGCACGACGACGCCGTGCTTCTGGACCAGCGTGCGCAGCGCCGGCCCCGAGCGCGCGTTGTACTCGGCCATCATGTCGCGAGTCGCAGCCTCCGCGGCCGTGCGCACGATCGCCTGCAGTTCGGGCGTCAGCGACTGCCAGGCGCGCTCGTTCACGGTGAGCTGCAGCGCGCCCCCGGGCTCGTGGTAGCCGTGCGCGTAGTAGTAACGGCACACCTGGTAGAACCCGAGGGCGAGGTCGTTGTATGGGCCGATCCACTCGGCGCCGTCGATCGCGCCCGACTGCAGCGCCGGGAAGATCTCGCCGCCCGGCAGGCTGACGGGCGTGACGCCGAGCTTCGCAAGCACGCGCCCCTGGTTGCCGGGCGTCCGGAACTTGAGGCCCTTCAGGTCCTCGACCGAGCGTATCTCCCGGCGGAACCAGCCGAACATCTGCGTCCCCGTGCTGCCGGCGTGGAAGCCGCGCAGCCCGAACGGCAGGTACAGCTCGTCCCAGAGCTTCTGTCCGTTGCCGAACTTGACCCAGGCGTCCATCTCGGCCGTCGTGAACCCGAAAGGAAACGCCGTGAAGAACGCGGCGCCCTCCGACTTGCCGGTGTGGTAGTAGGCGGCGTCGTGGCCGAGCTGCGCGGTGCCGTTCGCGACGGCGCCGAAGCACTGCAGTGCCGGTACCAGTTCGCCCGCGGCGTACACCTTCACGGTGAGGCGCCCACCGCTCATCGCGGTGATGTTTGCGGCCAGCCGCTCGGCGCCGGCGCCGACGCCCGGCAGGCCCTTCGGCCAGCTCGTGACCATGCGCCATTCCATCAGGCCTCTCGAGATGGCCGGGGCGCCGATGGCGGCACCGCCGGCCAGCACCGCGGCCTTGAGCAGGGATCTGCGCTGCACGATTGACTCCGCGGGGGTTCCGGAAGGTTCGAGTGTGACGAAACGCCGTGGCAACCGCGTCGCCTGGCGTGCGGGCTGTCGCGGCAGCGCGAGTCTACGCCCGCGTTTCGCCTGCGTGCATCCCCTGAAGCCATCGAGAGCCTCTCGGAGCCAGCGCTGCAGGAGGCCGTTCCGGAAGCGCAACGGCACGGCTGCCGGTCGAGTCCGGTAAGCGATGTGCGCGTACGCCGACACCGCGGGCGCCGGCTGCGTTGAATGATCGCGCTTCTGTTCGGCGGGATTCCATACCGAG
>RPQJ01000146.1 GCA_003819815.1 Lysobacterales bacterium | reverse complement strand
CTGCCTCATCTTCCTGCGAATCGACCCGCGGTTACGGGTCCTGCGCGACGACCCGCGGCATGCGGATCGCTTCCAGGAACTGCTGACGCTCGTCGGCCTGGATGAGGCGGCCGTGCGGTCCTACCGGCGGTGATGAGGGCGAAGAAGGAGCTTGCCGGCCAGGCGGCAATTAGAATGCCACTACCCCCTACCCCCTGATCATCACCCCCTTAACGCACGCCATGGCCACCATCAAAGAACCGGACTTCATCCAGTCCGTCGCCGACGCGCTGCAGTTCATCTCGTACTACCACCCGGTCGACTACATCGAGCACCTGGGCCGCGCGTACGAGCGCGAGCAGAACCCGGCGGCGAAGGACGCGATCGCGCAGATCCTCACCAACTCGCGCATGTGCGCCGAGGGCAAGCGGCCGATCTGCCAGGACACCGGCATCGTCAACATGTTCCTCAAGGTGGGCATGGACGTGCGCTGGGACACGAAGCGCAGCCTGGCCGACATGATCAACGAGGGCGTGCGCCGCGCGTACGACCACCCCGACAACCGCCTGCGCGCGTCGGTGGTCGATGACCCGCTGTTCGCGCGCAAGAATACGAAGGACAACTCGCCGGCCGTGTTCCACGTCGAGCTGGTGCCGGGCAGCGAGGTCGAGGTGACCGTGGCCGCCAAGGGCGGCGGCTCGGAGAACAAGTCGAAGTTCGTGATGCTGAACCCGAGCGACTCGATCGTGGACTGGGTGCTCAAGACGGTGCCGACCATGGGCGCCGGCTGGTGCCCGCCCGGCATGCTTGGGCTAGGCGTGGGCGGCACGGCCGAGAAGGCCATGCTGCTCGCCAAAGAAGCGCTGATGGACCCGATCGACATGCACGAGCTGCTGGCGCGCGGGCCGCAGGACAAGGCCGAGGAACTGCGCATCGAGCTGTACGAGAAGGTGAACCAGCTCGGCATCGGCGCGCAGGGGCTCGGCGGCCTCACGACGGTGCTCGACGTGAAACTGAAGCTGTACCCGACGCACGCGGCCTCGAAGCCCGTCGCGATGATCCCGAACTGCGCCGCGACGCGCCACGCGCACTTCGTGCTCGACGGCAGCGGCCCTGCCGTGCTCGAGCCGCCGTCGCTCGACCACTGGCCGAAGGTGACGTGGACCGCGGGCAGCAGTTCGCGCCGCGTGAACCTCGACGCGCTGACGCGAGCGGAAGTGCAGTCGTGGAAGCCCGGCGAGACACTGCTCCTGAACGGCAGGATGCTCACGGGCCGCGACGCCGCGCACAAGCGCATCGCCGACCTGTACGCGAGCGGGCAGGGGCTGCCCGACGGCGTGGACTTCACCAACCGGGTGATCTACTACGTGGGCCCGGTCGATCCGGTGCGCGACGAGGTCGTGGGCCCTGCGGGCCCGACGACGGCCACGCGCATGGACAAGTTCACGGACATGATGCTCGAGAAGACCGGCCTGATCGCGATGGTCGGCAAGTCCGAGCGCGGGCCGGTCGCCATCGAGGCGATCAGGAAGCACCGGGCCGCGTACCTGATGGCGGTGGGCGGTGCGGCGTACCTCGTCTCCAAGGCGATCAAGGCCGCGCGAGTCGTCGCATTCGGCGATCTCGGCATGGAGGCGATCTACGAGTTCGAGGTCAGGGACATGCCGGTCACGGTCGCCGTGGACGCGGAGGGCACCTCGGTCCATGCCACGGCGCCTGCCGCCTGGTCCGAGAAGATCCGCACGCTCGGGATCCCGGTGCGCGTCGCCTGAGCGCCGCGCAGACGCGATGAGCCAGGCCGACACGCTGCGGCGGTTCGTGTTCGAGCGCTACCCGATCCGGGGCCAGCTCGTGCACATGGGGCCCGCGTGGGCCGCGATGATGGAGCACCACGACTACCCGGACGAGATCCGCGACGTGCTCGGGGAGGCGGTCGCGGCAACCGCGCTGCTCGCCTC
This sequence comes from Lysobacterales bacterium, assembly GCA_003819815.1. Taxonomy (GTDB): domain Bacteria; phylum Pseudomonadota; class Gammaproteobacteria; order Steroidobacterales; family Steroidobacteraceae; genus RPQJ01. Next base: position 6,890 of record RPQJ01000146.1, on the reverse strand, counting down.
GACGCTCAAGTACCGGGGCCTGCTCTCGCTGCAGTTGCGGGGCGCCGGGCCGATGCACCTGATGCTGGTCGAGTGCGCCGACGGCCTCGCGATGCGTGCTGTCGCGCGTTTCCGGGACCCGCCCGCAACTCGGGACCTGCGCGTGCTTTCCGGCGACGGAACGCTCACGGTGACCATCGCCGGCGATGACGCGAACGCGCGCTACCAGGGGGTCGTGCCGCTCCTGGGCACCGGGATGGCCGCCTGCCTGGACGAATACTTCCGCCAGTCGGAGCAGCTGCCCACGCGCCTGTGGCTGCGCGCCGACGCGCAGAGCGTTTCCGGCCTGCTGCTGCAGCGGCTGCCGGTCACGTCGCGCCCGGACGGAGTGACGGAATCCGGCGCCGGCGGCATCAGCGAGGACGAGATCGAGGACGCGTGGCGGCGCGTGCAGCTCGTCGCCGATACGGTGAAGCCGGCGGAACTCGCGCAGCTCGACGACCGCACGCTGCTCGGCCGGCTGTACCCCGAGGACGACGTGCGCATGTTCGAGGCGGTGCCGGTCTTCTTCCGCTGCCGCTGCTCCCGCGAGCGCGTCGGCAACATGCTGCGCGCGCTCGGACGCGATGAAGTCGATTCGGTGATCGCCGAGTTCGGCCAGGTCGACGTGCGCTGCGAGTTCTGCAGCCGCAGCTACCGCTACGACGTCGTCGACGCGGCGGCGCTGTTCGCGCCGGGCGTCGAGCCGCCGCGCGGCGGCGTGCACTGACGCGGCGATCCGCCGCCGCGTCCGCTCAACCGCCGAAGGAGGCCGCTCCCCCGAACCGCAGCCATGCCCAGGCCAGTGCCCAGAAGAGCAGCGTCGCCGCGAGGTTCGCGGGCCCGTGGTTTTTCCTGAGCAGGCGCGAGTCCCAGAACGCGAGCTTCGCGCCCGGCGGCGGCGTGCCCGGCAGGAACCGGTTCACGATGCGCAGGTATTCCTCGTAAGGTGCGCCGAGCGCGCCAAGGAGGTAGTCCTCCTCGCGCTTCACGCGGTTCACCATGTAGAAGTAGTAGATCACGGTGAACGCGACGAGCACCCATCCGCTGCCGAGCAGCATGAGGCCGCCGAGCAGGATGAAGTAGCGGCCGAGGTACATCGGGTTGCGCACGAGCGCGTAAGGCCCGTTGTAGGCGAGCGTGCGGCCCTTGTCGAGCGACGCGAAGCACCAGAGCTGGATCGCCTCGCCGAACATCGACACCAGGAAACCCGGCACGAGCCAGCGCGCGTCCATGGCCCAGATGATCAGCGCGAGCGCGAGCGCGCCGAGCAGCACGCGGCTCTTCAGGAGCAGCTTGCGCAGCGTCGGTTCGTTGAACAGGCGGTGGATGGCGTCGAGCACGGTCGGTCTCCAGGGTCTCGTACCGGATGGCCTCAGCCGCGGCGGCCGTTCCGGCGCGGCGCGCCAATATACCCGCGCAGCGCCCACAGCGGGCGGATCCGCGTGATGCGGGCGAGGACGCGCTCCCGCTCGGCGCCCATCGTGTCCGGACTGCGCTTCTTCCAGTGCTTGTAGATCGCGGCGAGATCGATCGTCTCGGCGAAGCGTCGCAGCGGCGCAGGCATCCACCGCGAACTGACGGCGGACTGGAAGTCGATCAGCAGCGGCTCGCCGTCATCGGTGATCAGGATGTTCTCGGCATTGCGCAGGTCGAGGTGCACGAGGTCGGCGGCGGCGTGCGTGGCGCGTACGCTCTGCTCGAGGCGCGGGAAGAAGTCCGCGGGCAGCGGGCCGCGCCGGCCCCGGCTGCGCATGGGGCGGCCGGGCACGAAGCGGTAGGCGAGCGCGTGGGCGTCGATCAGGAAGGCGTCCTGCGGCGTGGCCGCGACGCCCGCGAGACGCCGCAGCGCCCCGAATTCGCGGCGCACGAGGAAGCGGCCGATCAGGTTGCGCACGAGCCAGGAGCGAGGTCGGAAGTCCTTGACGACCCACTCGTTGCCGCCATGCTGCACCAGGTAGAGCACGGCGTTGGCCCAGCGCCCCTCGCTCAGGATCCGGGGAGGGCTGCGTTCGAGCTCGGCGCGGCCGAAGGCTCGACCGGGAGTGCCGGGCTTCTCGAGCGGGGTGGGGCGGTCGGACGCTGAACTCATGGCGAGGAAGCCGTGAACCCGTGCTGATGGCGGCGGGCGATGATAGCAGCGCGGCCGGGGCTGCCTGCGTGGACCTGGAGGCCGCCGTCGTACGCACGCGCGCGCATCTCCGCTCCGCATTCACGACGGACCGGCGCGGAACCCCTCGACGTGCTGCCGGCCCGAATCCCCGATCTCGTCCCAGGCGGCCTTGGATCCCACCCAGACGTGGTGTGACACCCGGAGCGACTCCGCGCCCGACACGATGGAGCCCGCCGGCACGAACATCGTCTTCGGGTCGTTCTCGCCCGGCACGGGTGAGCCGCAGATCCGGCAGAACCTCATCTCCCAGTCCCCGTCCGGCTTCTTCCACGTCGCGACGTGCTCCAGGCCCGTGATCCAGCGGAGCCGCTCGTTCGGGACCAGTACGACCGCGATGCCGTTGCTGCCCGTGGCACGCCGGCAGATGGAGCAGTGGCAGACGTAGACGTCGGAGAGGTCGGCGTCGATCTCGAACTGGACCGCGCGGCAGTTGCATTCGCCTCTGGCCATCGATCCTCCCTGGGGCGGCCACTATCGTACCCGGCGCGCACCAGTGCTGGCCTCTGGACAAAGGATAAAGACATCCTTATATTTGCGATCCATGGCCGAGCCGTTTGACCAGTTGCTTCCCCGCCTGCGTGCCATCGCGGAGCCCTCGCGCCTGCGCCTGCTCGCAGTTCTGGCCCGCGGCGAGTTTTCGGTCTCCGAACTCACCGAGATCCTGGGCCAGAGCCAGCCACGCATCTCCCGGCACCTGAAGCTGCTCGACGACGCGGGGCTGCTCGAGCGCTTCCGCGAGCAGCACTGGATCTACTACCGCGTGCCGGTCGAGACCGAGGGCGGCCGCCTGACGCGGCTCGTCCTCGAGCAGCTCGACGCCGATGACCCCGAACTCGTGACCGACGGCGAGCGCCTGCAGCGGGTGCTGGAGGCACGGGCCGGCCGCGGCGGGGTGGAAGAGGCGGTCGCGGGTCCTGCGGCCACCGACGACGTCGCGCAGTTGATCGCCGCGGAACTGGGGGGACAGGGCAGGGACGCGATGCTCTACTTCGGTCCTTCGCCCGACGAACTGCTCGCGCGGCTCGGTGCGAAGGCGCGCCGCGCCGTCGGCATGCACCCGTCCCGGAACGTCGTGCAGCGCGCCCGGGCCCGGCTGCACTCGGCGGGGTTAAACCACTGCGGGCTGCAGCGCGGCGAACTCACGGCGCTCCCCCATCCGTCACACGGCTTCGACCTCGTCGTGATCGACCGGTCGCTCGCCGACGTGCCGGCGCCGGCGGAGGCTCTCCGCGAGGCGGCACGCGTGCTGCGGCGCTCCGGACGCCTGCTGCTCGTCGAGGACTTCGACGCCCTCGAGCGTCGCGCGCCGGGCAGTCACCCGCTCGCGCTGCTGCGCGACTGGCTCGCGGCAGCTGGCCTCGCCTGCCAGCGCCTGCACCCATTCGACGTGAGCGGCGCGCACCTGCTGCTTGCCACGGCCACCCCCGAGCCGGAGGCCGCCGCCGCCTGAGCGGTCGCGGCGTCCCCGCACCAGAGACCCACGCATGCCGCCCGTCACGGTGTCCTTCGAGTTCTTTCCGCCCGGCGACCCGCAGATGGAGCAGGTGCTGTGGTCGTCGATCCAGCGCCTCGCGCCGCTCGCGCCGCGCTTCGTGTCGGTCACCTACGGCGCCGACGGATCGACGCGCGAGCGCACGCACAACGTCGTGACGCGCATCCTGCAGGAGACGCCGCTCACCGCGGCGCCGCACCTCACCTGCGTCGGCGCGCCGCGCGACGAGATCCTCGAAATCGCGCGTGCCTATCGCGACGCCGGCATTCGCCACATCGTGGCGCTGCGCGGCGATCCGCCCGCGGGCCAGGCGGCCTACGTGCCGCACCCGGACGGCTTTCCCTACGCGGTGGACCTGGTCGCGGGGCTCCGCCGCATCGCGGACTTCGACATCTCGGTCGCGGCATATCCGGAGGTCCATCCGGAGGCGTCGAGCGCCGGGGCGGACGTCGACAACCTGCGCGCCAAGCTCGACGCGGGCGCGAGCCGCGCCATCACTCAGTTCTTCTTCGACACCGATGCCTATCTTCGCTTCCGCGACCGCTGCGCCGCGGCCGGGATCACCGCGCCGATCGTTCCCGGCATCCTGCCCATCACCCGCTTCCCGCAGATGCTGCGCTTCGCCGCGCGCTGCGGCGCGAACGTGCCCGACTGGCTTGCGCACCGCTTCGACGGGCTCGACGACGATCCCGAGACGCGCCGCATGATCGCCGCGAGCTTCGCCATCGAGCAGGTGCGCCGGCTGCAGGAGCACGGCGTCCACGAGTTCCACTTCTACACGCTGAACCGGGCCGAGCTGACCTACGCCATCTGCCACGCCCTCGGCGTGCGGGCGCCGGCCGCACGGACGACGGCGGAGGACTGAGCCATGCTGAGACCCGAACGCGTCCGTGAGTTCCGCCGCCTGCTCGGCGAGCGCGTCCTCGTGCTCGACGGCGCGATGGGCACCGTGATCCAGTCCTACCGGCTCGGCGAGGCGGACTACCGCGGCGAGCGCTTCCGGGACTGGGCGCGCGACCTCAAGGGCAACAACGACCTGCTCGTGCTCACCCGTCCGGACGTGATCGGCGAGATCCACCGGCGCTACCTGGAGTCCGGCGCGGACATCGTCGAGACCAACACCTTCAACTCGAACGCGACCTCGCAGGCCGACTACGGCATGCAGGAACTCGTGCGCGAGCTGAACCTCGCCGCGGCGCAGATCGCGCGGCGCGCCGCCGACGACGTGGCCGCGCGCACCGGTCGTCCCCGCTTCGTGGCGGGTGCGCTCGGCCCCACGAACCGCACGGCGTCGCTCTCCCCGGACGTCAACGACCCGGGCTTCCGCAACGTGTCGTTCGACGAGCTCGCGGCGACCTACGCCGAGGCGACGCGCGCGCTCGTCGAGGGCGGCGTCGACCTGCTGCTCGTCGAGACCGTGTTCGACACGCTGAACGCGAAGGCGGCGCTGTTCGCGATCCGCCGCGTGCTCGACGAGCTGCAGATCGACCTGCCCATAATGGTGTCAGGCACCATTACGGACGCGTCCGGCCGCACGCTCTCGGGACAGACGGTCGAGGCGTTCTGGAACTCGGTGCGCCACGCGCGCCCCGAGGTGATCGGCCTCAACTGCGCGCTCGGCGCGAAGCAGCTGCGTCCGTACGTCGAGGAGCTGTCGCGCATCGCCGACGCATACGTCTGCGCTTACCCCAATGCGGGGCTGCCGAACGCCTTCGGCGAGTACGACGAGCCGGCTTGCGAGACCGCGGCGCTGGTGCGGGAGTACGCGGCGAGCGGCTTCGTCAACATCGTGGGAGGCTGCTGCGGCACGACGCCGGAGCACATCGCCCACGTCGCACGCGAGGTCGCCGGGCTGCCGCCACGCCGGCCGGTCGTGCCCGAGCCGCGCTGCCGGCTCGCCGGGCTCGAACCGCTCAACATCGGTCCCGAGCTGCTGTTCGTGAACGTCGGCGAGCGCACGAACGTGACGGGCTCGGCGAAGTTCCGCCGGCTGATCGAGGCGGGCGACTACGCCGGAGCGCTCGACGTCGCGCGCCAGCAGGTCGCGAGCGGCGCGCAGGTCATCGACGTCAACATGGACGAAGGCATGCTCGACTCGGAGGCGGCGATGGTCCGCTTCCTGAACCTCGTCGCGGCGGAGCCCGACGTGGCGCGCGTGCCGGTGATGGTCGACTCGTCGAAGTGGTCGGTGATCGAGGCCGGGCTCAAGTGCCTGCAGGGCAAGGGCATCGTGAACTCGATCAGCCTCAAGGAAGGCGAGCGCGCGTTCCTCGAGCAGGCGCGGCTCGTGCGTGCCTACGGCGCGGCGGTGGTCGTGATGGCCTTCGACGAGCAGGGCCAGGCCGACACCGTCGAGCGCAAGGTCTCGATCTGCGAGCGCTCCTATCGGCTGCTCACCGAGACCGTCGGCTTCCCGGCCGAGGACATCATCTTCGACCCGAACATCTTCGCGGTCGCCACCGGCATCGAGGCGCACGACCGCTACGGCCTCGATTTCATCGAGGCGACCGCCCGCATACGTGCCGCATGCCCGCACACGCTGGTGAGCGGCGGCGTGAGTAACGTGTCGTTCTCGTTCCGCGGCAACGACCCGGTGCGCGAGGCGATGCACGCCGTGTTCCTCTACCACGCGATCCGCGCCGGCATGAACATGGGCATCGTGAACGCGGGCCAGCTGGCGATCTACGAGGAGATCGAGCCCGGGCTGCGCGAGCGCGTGGAGGACGTCATCCTCGCGCGGCGCAACGACGCCACCGAGCGCCTGCTCGAGGTCGCCGGACGCTACCGCGGCGAAGCAGGGCAGAAGCGCGTCGAGGACACCGCCTGGCGCAGCTGGCCGGTGACGAAGCGCCTCGAGCACGCCCTGGTCAGGGGCCTCGACGAGTTCGTCGTCGAGGACGCGGAGGCCGCGCGTGTCGAGCTCGCGAGCCCGCTGGCGGTGATCGAGGGGCCGCTGATGGACGGCATGAACGTCGTCGGCGACCTGTTCGGCGCGGGCAAGATGTTCCTGCCGCAGGTGGTGAAGTCGGCCCGCGTGATGAAGAAGGCGGTCGCCCACCTAGTGCCCTACCTCGAGCAGGGGCAGGACGGCGCGAGCCGCTCGAACGGCAAGATCGTGCTCGCGACCGTCAAGGGCGACGTGCACGACATCGGCAAGAACATCGTGGGCGTCGTGCTCCAGTGCAACAACTTCGAGGTGATCGACCT
>RPQJ01000145.1 GCA_003819815.1 Lysobacterales bacterium | reverse complement strand
GGCATGAAGGAGCGGCGCGTGTCCCACGTCTCGCTGGGCGAGATGGCCTACGTCGCCACGATGCGGGCGCTCGCGGCGGCGGGCCTCGATCCGGCCGCGGTCGAGCTGATCGTCTTCGGCACCTGCAGCTTCGACGACCAGGTGCCGAACCAGGCGTCGGGCCTCCAGGTGCGCCTCGGCGCGAAGAAGGCCGCGTCGATGGACGTCAATACGGCCTGCACGAGCTTCCTGTATTCGCTCAGCACGGCGAACGCGCTCATCCGCAACGGCGTCGTGCGCAACGCCGTCGTCGTGGGCGGCGAGATCATCAGCTCGTTCATGGACTGGTCGAACCGCGGCGTGTGCGTGCTGTTCGGCGACGGCTGCGCCTCGGTGGTGCTCGAGGCGACGCCGCGCGAGGAAGGCGTGATCGCCGAGCGGCTCGGCTGCGACAGCGACGCCCGCGACACGCTCGTGGTCCAGGGCATGGGCGGCCGCTACACGAACAAGGGCCGGCTGTACGGAACCACGGAGTGGGTGTTCGAGGGCCAGGAGATCTTCAAGCGCGCGGTCGTCGGCATGTCGGGCGCCTGCACGGACGTGCTCGAGCAACGCCAGCTCTCATCGGACGACGTCGCGCTCGTCGTGCCGCACCAGGCGAACCTCCGCATCATCGAGGCGGTCGCGAAGCGTGCGGGCGTGCCGATGGAGCGCGTCTACGTCAACGTGCACCGCTACGGCAACATGTCCTCCGCGACGGTGCCCGTCGCGCTGGTCGAGGCGCTGGAAGAAGGCCGCGTGCAGCCGGGCAGCCTGCTGCTGCTTCCCGCGTTCGGTGCCGGGCTCACCTGGTGCGCGCACCTCGTGCGCTGGGGTGACCGGGTGACGCCGAAGGGCACGTCGGACGTCGAGTTGCCGCCCTGCGACAGGACGGCGCTCGAACTCGTGAACGCGCTGCGCGACTCGAAGGCGCAGCCCGCCTGATCCGCGCCACGGCCCGGCCGCGGCCGCCGTTCCGACGCCCGTGACGCCCGAGCGGAAGGCGCTGCTGCAGATCCACTTCTGCGTGGCCCTGTGGGGCTTCACGGCGATCCTCGGCAAGCTCATCACGCTGCCCGCGCTCGAGCTCGTGTGGTGGCGCATGCTGATCGTGGTCGCGGCCGTCTTCGCGTGGCCGCCCGTGTGGCGCGAGCTGCGCCGGCTCGACCGACGCACGCTCGCCGTCTTCGCCGCCGTCGGCACGATCGTCGCGCTGCACTGGCTCACGTTCTACGGCGCGATCAAGCTGTCGAACGCCTCGGTGGCCGCGACCTCCATGGCCGTCGCGCCGATCTTCCTCGCGATCATCGAGCCCTGGATCGCCAGCCGCCCGTTCGACCGGCGCGAACTGCTGCTCGGGCTCGTGGCGCTGCCGGGCGTCGCGCTCGTCGCGGGCGGCACGCCGTCCGCCATGCTGCCGGGCCTGTTCGTCGGCATTCTCTCGGCCGCGCTGGTCGCGCTCTTCAGCGCGCTCAACAAGCGCTACGTCGAGCGGGCGAGCCCGCTGCTCGTCACCGGCATCGAACTCGCCGCGGGCACGGTGCTCCTGACGGGGGTTGCGTTCGCGTGGCGCGGGGACGGGCCGTGGGCGATGGTCCCGGACACCCGCGACGCGACGCTGCTCGCGATCCTGGCGATCGTGTGCACGCTGCTGCCGTTCGCGATCGCGCTGCGGGCACTCAGGCATACGAGTGCGTTCACGGGACAGCTCGCCGTGAGCCTCGAGCCGGTCTACGCGATCGTCCTCGCCGTGCTGCTGCTCGGCGAGCAGCGCGAGCTCGGCGCTTCGTTCTACGCGGGCGTCGCGGTCATTCTGGCCGCCGTCTTCGTGCATGCGTGGATGCGCGTGCGGGCCAGCGCGTCAGGCTGAGGCCGGCGCCGGCTTCGCGAGCCGCGACCGCGCACGCGCCCGGCGCAGGCGCCACCCGAGGAGCAGCGCCAGGACGGTGGCGTAAATGGCGGGCTCGCGCCAGTCGGCCTTGACCTGCCACCAGAAATGCACGCAGCCGAGGATCGCGGCCACGTAGACGAGCCGGTGCAGGCGATGCCAGCGGCGACCGAGGCGCCGCATCCAGCGATCGGTCGACGTCACCGCCAGCGGCACGAGCAGCGCGAAAGCGGTGAACCCTGCCGTGATGTACGGGCGCTTCACGACGTCCGCGACGATCGACCGGAGGTCGAACCACTGGTCGAGCACGAACCACGTGAGGAAGTGCAGCGCGAGGTACGTGAAGGCGTATAGACCGAGGAGTCGCCGCACGCTCATCAGCCAGGGCTTGCGGAGCGTCACCGCGAGCGGCGTGACTGCGAGCGTCGCGATCAGGAGGCGCAGACCCCACTCGCCGAGCCGGTCCATCAACTCGTCGATCGGGTTCGCGCCGAGGCCGAAGTCCCCGATCTCGAAGAGGCGCAGGAGCAGCCACGCGAGCGGCAGGCCGCACAGCACGAAGAGCGCGGGCTTGAGGGCGCGGCGCGTCAGTAGTTCTTCCTCAGGTCGAGGCCCCGGTACAGCGCCGCGACCTGATCGGCATACCCGTTGAAGGGCAGCGTCGGCTGGCGGGCGGAGAACACTCCCGCGCCGATGCGGCGCTCGCGCGCCTGGCTCCAGCGCGGGTGGTCGACCTCGGGGTTCACGTTGGCGTAGAAGCCGTACTCATGGGGTGCCGAACGGTTCCACGACGTAGGCGGTTGCCGTTCGGTGAAGCGGATCTCGACGATCGACTTGATGCTCTTGAACCCGTATTTCCACGGCACGACGAGCCGGAGCGGCGCGCCGTTCTGGTTCGGCAGCACCTCGCCGTAGAGGCCGACGGCGAGGATCGTGAGCGGGTGCGTCGCCTCGTCGATGCGGAGGCCCTCCACGTACGGCCAGTCGAGCACCGGGAAGCGCTGACCCGGCATCTCGGACGGCCGTTCGACGGTCCGGAAGGCGACGTACTTCGCGCGTGAGGTCGGCCGGCACCGCTTCACGAGGTCGCCGAGCGGGAAGCCGACCCACGGGATCACCATCGACCACGCCTCGACGCAGCGCAGACGGTAGATGCGTTCCTCGAGCGGGTGGGGCTTCAGCAGGTCCTCGAGCGTGTACGTGCCGGTCTGCTCGGCCTCGCCCGTGATGGCGACGGTCCACGGCCGGGGCCGGAAGCTGCCCGACAGGCGCGACGGGTCGGCCTTACCTGTACCGAATTCGTAGAAGTTGTTGTAAGTCGTTATATCTTCATAAGAATTCGGCGGCTCGGTCGTGCTGAGCGCGGCGTTCTTGCGGTACGTCAGCCGCGCAGGGACCGGGCTGGAGGCCAGGCTCGTGCCGCCGATCGCGAGACCTGCGAGGGCGCCGAGCAGCCGGCGTCGCCCGAGGTAGATCTCGCGCGGCGTGATCTCGGACGGCAGTGCCATCGAAGGGTCGCGGCGGCGTTTCGGCATGGGTCGGGTCCTCGAGAGCCCTTTCGTATCAGGACCGGTCTGCGGAGCCAGACGTTACACCCCTGCGCACCGGAATCTTGCCCCGTCAGGGGCCGAGGCGACGCAGGAGCTCGGGCAGCAGCTCGCCGGAAGGCCCGCGGACGACGGCGTGGACGCGGCTGCTCAGGTCCGTCGCGTCCTTGTTGATCTCCGCGACGAACGCGCCGCGGCGCCGGGCCTCGTCCGCGAGGCCAGCCGCCGGGTAGACCAGCGAGGAGGTGCCGATCGAGAGGAACACGTCGCAGTCCGCTGCACCGGCGTCCGCGCGCAACAGCGCGTCGCGAGGTATCGCCTCGCCGAACCACACGACGTCCGGCCGCAGCAGCCCGCCGCACGACGCGCAGCGGGGCAGCTCGCCGCCGACGTCCCGCGAGCGGTCCGCGACGACCTGCTCCACCACGCAGCGGTCGCGGAGGATGTTGCCGTGGTATTCGATCACGCCCGTGCTGCCGGCCCGCTGGTGCAGGCCGTCGACGTTCTGGGTGACGAGCGTCAGGCGGGGCACGCGGCGGGCGAGTTCCGCGAGCGCATGGTGGCCCGGGTTCGGTTCGGCCCGGCGCACGAGTTCGCGCCGCCACTCGTACCACTTCCAGACGAACGCGGGATCCTGCTCGAACGCCTCGGGCGATGCGAGTTCCTCGGGGCGGAAATTCTCCCAGAGGCCCGTCAGGGCGTCGCGGAACGTCGGGATTCCGCTCTCGGCAGAGATGCCGGCGCCGGTGAGCACGCACACGTGCCGGGCCCCTGAGAGCGCTCTGGCGACGCGATCGAGCCCTGGCGTGGGAGAGGAGGCCGGAGGCGGCTGGTCATCGGCCATGCCACGCCTCCGCTATCGTCGACGCCGGGCGCGCCGTCGCGCGCCCGGTGCTGGACTCAAGCCGCCTTCGACGCGCCCGCGAGCTGCCGCAGCACGTACTGCAGGATGCCGCCGTGCTGGTAGTACTCGCGCTCCTTGGGCGTGTCGATGCGCACTCGCGCCTCGAAGCGGATCGGCGCGCCGGAGGCCGGGGTCGCGACGACGGTGACCATCTTCGCGGCGCCGCCGTTGAGGCCGATGATCTCGAGGCTTTCCTTGCCGGTGAGCCCGAGGCTCTGTGCATTCTCGCCCTCCTTGAACTGCAGCGGCAGCACCCCCATCCCGATCAGGTTCGAGCGGTGGATGCGCTCGAAGCTCTCGGCGATCACGGCGCGCACGCCGAGCAGCATCGTGCCCTTGGCCGCCCAGTCGCGCGACGAGCCCGTGCCGTACTCCTTGCCGGCGATCACGATGAGCGGCGTGCCTTCCGCCTTGTACTTCATCGCCGCGTCGTAGATCGACATCTGTTCGCCGGTCGGCACGTGCACGGAGATGCCGCCTTCGGTGCCCGGCGCGAGCAGGTTGCGCAGCCGGATGTTCGCGAACGTGCCGCGCATCATGACCTCGTGGTTGCCACGGCGCGCGCCGTAGGAATTGAAGTCGACCGGCTGCACGCCCTGCGACATCAGGTACTTCGCGGCCGGGCTCGTCTTAGAGATGTTGCCGGCGGGCGAGATGTGGTCGGTCGTGACGGAGTCGCCGAGGAGCGCGAGCACGCGTGCGCCCCGGATGTCCGCGACCGCGCCCGGTGTCATCGTCATGCCCTCGAAGTAGGGCGGATTTCGCACGTAGGTCGAGTCGGGCTCCCACTTGTAGACCTCGCCCTGCGGGACCTGGATCGCGTTCCAGTTCTCGTCGCCGGCGAAGACGCTGGCATAGCCCTGCTTGAACATCGCCGAGTTGACGCACGCCGAGACGGCCGCCTGCACGTCCTGGAAGGACGGCCAGATGTCGCGCAGGTACACCGGCTGGCCGTCCGAGCCCGTGCCGATCGGCTCGACGTTGAGGTCGATGTCCATCGTTCCGGCGAGCGCGTACGCGACGACGAGCGGCGGCGAGGCGAGGAAGTTCATCTTCACTTCCGGGTGCACGCGGCCCTCGAAATTGCGGTTGCCCGAGAGCACCGACGTGGCGATCACGTCGCCGGCCTTCACGGCGTCCGAGATCTCGGGACGCAGCGGACCCGAGTTGCCGATGCAGGTCGTGCAGCCGTAGCCCACGAGGTAGAAGCCGACGCTCTCGAGGTCCGCGAGCAGGTTCGCGGCCTTGAGGTAATCGGTCACGACGCGCGAGCCGGGAGCGAGGCTCGTCTTGACCCACGGCTTCGAGGTGAGCCCGCGCTTGCGGGCGTTGCGCGCGACGAGGCCCGCGGCCACCAGCACGGCCGGGTTCGAGGTGTTCGTGCAGCTCGTGATCGCGGCGATCAGGACGGCGCCGTCCGCGACGTCGAACGTCTTGCCGCCGAGCGACGCGGCGGCACGGCCGGTGGCTCCCGGGTTCTTCTGCGCGCGCTCCTCGGCCATCTTCGCGTGCGCCTTGCGGTAGGTCTCCTTCGAGATGCGCAGCGGCACGCGGTCCTGCGGGCGCTTCGGGCCTGCGAGGCTCGGCTCGACGGTGGCGAGGTCGAGCTCGACGACGTCGGTGTAGTCGGCCTCGCGCATGCCGTTCGTGCGCCACAGTCCCTGGGCCTTAGCGTAGGTCTCGACGAGCGCGAGCTGCTCGGCGCTGCGCCCGGTGAGCTCGAGGTAGCGGATCGTCTCCTCGTCGATGGGGAAGATCGCGCAGGTGCTGCCGAACTCGGGCGACATGTTCGCGATCGTCGCGCGGTCGGCGAGCGGCAGGCCGGCGAGGCCGTCGCCGAAGAACTCGACGAACTTGTCCACCACGCCCTTCTTGCGCAGCATCTCGGTGACGGTGAGCACGAGGTCCGTGGCCGTCGTGCCCGCGGGCAGCGAGCCCTTGAGGCGGAAGCCGATGACCTGCGGGATCAGCATCGTCACCGGCTGGCCGAGCATCGCGGCCTCGGCCTCGATGCCGCCGACGCCCCAGCCGAGCACGCCGAGGCCGTTCACCATCGTCGTGTGCGAATCGGTGCCGACCAGGGTGTCAGGATAGGCGCGCTTGGTGCCGTTCCTGCCCTCGGCGAAGATCACGCGCGCGAGGTGCTCGATGTTGACCTGGTGGACGATGCCGGTGTTCGGCGGCACGACCTTGAAATTGCTGAAGGCCGTCTGGCCCCAGCGCAGGAACGAGTAGCGCTCGCCGTTGCGGGCGAACTCGATGGTGTTGTTCTTGCGCAGTGCGTCCGGGCCGCCGTACTCGTCGACCTGCACGGAATGGTCGATGACGAGCTCGGCGGGCGCGAGCGGGTTGATCTCGTGGGGGTTGCCACCGAGGCGCGTCATCGCCTCGCGCATCGCGGCGAGGTCGACGATCGCCGGCACGCCCGTGAAGTCCTGCATGATCACGCGCGCCGGCGTGAAGGCGATCTCGTGGCTCGGGGCGGCCTTCGCATCCCACTTGAGCAGCGCCTCGATGTCCGCCTTCGTGACGCTCACGCCGTCCTCGGTGCGCAGCAGGTTCTCGAGCAGGATCTTGAGCGAGAAGGGCAGGCGCCCGAGGTCGTGACCCTGGAGCGCGGGCAGGCTGTAGATCTCGTAGGACTGGCTGCCCACCGCCAGCGTCTGGCGGGTCTTGAAACTGTCGCGCATGGAACCTCCGTGAGACGTACGAGCCCGGCTTAACCGCGAAAGTATAACGGCTCAGCCCACGGCAGCGGCAGGGGCGGCCAGCGGGACGGTATCGTGGATGACCGCACCGCCGAGACAGGCTTCCCGGTCGTAGAAAACCGCGGACTGTCCGGGAGTTACGGCCCGCTGCGGCGCGTCCGTGTGCACCCGGCAGCGCCCGTCCGGCAGCACGGTGACGGTGCAGGGCTGGTCCGCCTGGCGGTAACGCACCTTGACGCCCGCCCGGAACTCCGTCGCCGGCGGGGCTCCGGAGATCCAGTGAGCCGCCTCCGTGACGAAGGTGCGGCTCGTGAGACGGGGGTCGTCGGAACGCTGGGTCACGACGAGCACGTTGCGGCCGAGGTCCTTCGCGGCCACGTACCACGGCGCCTCCTCGGCGCCCTTGAGCCCACCGAGCCGCAGGCCCTGCCGCTGCCCGAGCGTGTAGTACATGAGGCCCCGGTGCCGGCCCACCGGCCGCCCGTCGACCGTCTCGATCGGCCCCGGCTGCGCGGGCAGGTACGAGGCGAGGAACTCCGCGAACGGGCGCTCGCCGATGAAGCAGATGCCGGTGGAGTCGCGCTTGTCGTGGACCGGCAGCGCGCGCTCGTGGGCGATCCGGCGAACCTCGGACTTCGTGAGGTGCCCGATCGGGAACAGCGTGCGCGCCAGTTGTGCGTTCGGGACGGTGTGCAGGAAATAGCTCTGGTCCTTGGCCGGGTCCGCGGCCCGCAGCAGCCTTGCGCGGCCCTCGACGACTTCGACCCGCGCGTAGTGACCAGTGGCGAACCAGTCCGCGCCGAGGCGACGCGCGTGCTCGAAGCAGACGCCGAACTTGATCTCACGGTTGCACGCTACGTCGGGGTTCGGCGTGCGGCCGGCACGCAGCTCGTCGAGGAAGTGCGCGAACACGCGTTCGCGGTACTCGGCCGCGAAGCTGACGGCGTGCAGCGGGAGGCCGAGCTCGTCGCAGACGCGGCGTGCGTCCTGCAGGTCCGCGGCCGCCGTGCAGTAGCCGTCCTCGTCCTCGTCCCAGTTGCGCATGAAGAGCGCGTGCACGTCGTAGCCGGCGTCGGCGAGCAGCGCCGCAGCGACAGCGGAGTCGACGCCGCCCGAGAGGCCCACTACGACGCGTTGACGCTGAGACATGACGCGATTGTACTGGCGTTGCGTCGGGCGGGCGCGAGCGCGCCGGCTCCAAGTCCGCGGAATCGCCGTGAATCCGTCCATGGAGGCTCCGGGCGCGACGTCCTGTCGCGCACGGTTCCGCGGACTCGATCCGGCGCGCTCGCGCCCTTGGAGGCGCTGACGCGTTAATGCGCTAGGGAAGCTCTGAAGAACCCGTGTTGAGCGCATCGGGCTCGTCGGCGACTGCGAACGACGGGCCGATACGCGCCGAGTTGCCGCGAAACGGCGACGGCAGCTACGAGCCGCTCCTGATTCCGAAGCACAAGCGGCGCTTCAGACGCACGCTGCGTCGGTCCGCGTAGGACGTGACCTCACCTCGCGCCGCCGACCGATCGCGAACCCGACGAGGCCCATCCCCAGCAGCCCAAGCGTCCCGGGCTCCGGCACGGGCGAAGAGCCACGCGGATCCAACCTGAGTGCGCGACAAGTGCCGCTGTACCGACGGCACCCAGTGGCCGCAATTTGTCCCGCGTCGTTTATCCCCATGGCCGCGACAATTTCCCATCCGAGCCTTGCATCAATCAAGTCACTGAGCTCGAAGAAGGCGCCCTCACTGTAGAGAAACCCGCGCTCCTCAGTGTCGCCCGGTCGCAGACCGTTGCCGATGATCTGGCCGCTGAGATTGATGTCCGCACCGATGCAGTCGAG
>RPQJ01000144.1 GCA_003819815.1 Lysobacterales bacterium | reverse complement strand
CCGGCTGCAGGCGCCGGATGAGGTCCTTCATGCCGCGCGACTCGAGCTGGAACACCGCCGTGGTCTCGCAGCGCTTCAGCAGCGAGTACGTCGCGGCGTCGTCGAGCGGCAGCAGGTTCACGTCGAGAGGCGGGTCGCCGGCCGCCGCGCGTTCGGCGTTGATCGTGCGCACGGCCCAGTCGATGATCGTGAGCGTGCGGAGCCCCAGGAAGTCGAACTTCACGAGGCCAGCCGCCTCGACGTCGTCCTTGTCGAACTGCGTGACGACGCTGCCGCCGCCCTCTTCGCAGTAGAGCGGCGCGAAGTCGGTGAGCACGGAAGGCGCGATCACGACGCCGCCCGCGTGCGTGCCCGCGTTCCGCACCAGGCCCTCGAGGGAGCGGGCGAGGTCGATCACCTCGCGCACTTCGTCCTCGGCCTTGTAGCGGCGGCGCAGCTCCTCCTCCTTCTCGAGCGCGTCGTCGAGCGTGATGCCGAGCTCGAACGGGATCAGCTTGGCGATGCTGTCGGCGAACCCGTAGCTGTGGCCGAGCACGCGGGCGACGTCCCGGACGACGGCCTTCGCTGCCATCGTTCCGTACGTGATGATCTGCGAGACCCGGTCACGGCCGTAGCGGTCGGCGACGTACTCGATGACGCGGTCCCGGCCCTCCATGCAGAAGTCGACGTCGAAGTCCGGCATCGACACGCGCTCGGGGTTCAGGAAGCGCTCGAACAGCAGGTCGTAGCGCAGCGGGTCGAGGTCGGTGATGCCGAGCGAGTAGGCGACGAGCGATCCGGCGCCCGACCCGCGGCCCGGGCCCACCGGCACGTCGTTCTCGCGGGCCCAGCGGATGAAGTCCGCGACGATCAGGAAGTAACCGGCGAAGCCCATCTGGCAGATGACGTCGAGCTCGGTGGCGAGGCGGGCGTCGTACGGCTGGCGGTCCGCAGGCGCGGCCCCTGCCGCCGCCAGCCGCTCGAGCCGCGCCTCGAGCCCGGCGCGCGCCTCCGTGCGCAGGTGGTCGTCGATCGTGCGGCCCGCGGGAACGGGATACGCGGGCAGCGACGGCTTGCCGAGCCGCACCTCCAGATTGAGGCGTCGTGCGAGTTCGTGGGCGTTCTCGACCGCCTCGGGCACGTCGGCGTAGAGCTGCGCCATCTCCTCGCCTGAGCGCAGGTACTGCTCCTCGCTGTAGCGGCGCGGGCGCGCGGCGTCGGCGAGCAGCGCTCCCTCGTGGATGCACACGCGCGCCTCGTGCGACTCGAAGTCCTCGCGCGCGACGAACCGCACGTCGTTCGTCGCGACGACCGGTACGCCGTGCCGCACCGCGAGCGCGAGCGAGCCCGCGATGCACTCCTCCTCGCCCGGCCGGCCCGTGCGCTGCAGTTCTAGGTAGTACCGGTCGCCGAAGAGCGCGAGCCAGGCCTCGAGCGCACGCCGGGCCTCCTCGTCGCGCCCGGAGACGAGCGCGCGACCGACATCGCCCTCCCGGGCGCCCGAGAGCGCGACGAGTCCCGCGGTCGTCTCGCGGTCGAGCCAGGCGCGCTGCAGCGTCGGCCCGTGGCGGCCCTGGCCCTCGAGGTACGCGCGGGTCACGAGCCGCGTCAGGTTCAGGTAACCACGCGCGTCCTGGCACAGGAGCACGAGCCGGCTCGGCTCCGCCCGCTCGCCCTCCTCGCGCACCAGCGCGTCGACGCCGACGAGCGGCTTCACGCCACGGGCCTGCGCGGCACGGTAGAACTTGACCAGCGCGAAGAGGTTCGCCTGGTCCGTCACCGCGACGGCGGGCATCCGCAGGCGCACGCACGCGTCGATGAGCCCCTCGCGCACGAGCGTGCCGTCGTCGCGACGTTCGCTCTCGATGCGGACGACGCCGTCGACGAGCGAGTACTCCGTGTGCAGGTGGAGGTGGACGAAAGGCGGCATCGTCGGCAGTCAGCGGGGAAGACAGGATTGTACCGGGGCGTAGCTCCGACGGTGCACCGGCGACGGCCCCAGGCGGCGCAGCGCCGCGACGTGGGCAGCCGTCGGGTAACCCTTGTGGCCAGCGAAGCCGTAGCCCGGGTACTGGACCTCGAGCCGGCACATGAACTCGTCGCGCGCCGTCTTCGCGAGGATCGACGCCGCGCTGACCCCGGGGACGCTCGCATCGCCCCCGATCACCGCCTCGACGCTGCATGCGAAGGCGAGACCGCCCAGGTCGGGGCAGCGGTCGCCGTCGAACACGACATGGGCGGGCGGCGAACGGAGCGCCACGAGGGCGCGACGCATCGCGAGGAAGGTGGCCTGCAGGATGTTGAGCGCGTCGATCTCCGCGGCGTCGGCCCAGCCGATGCCCCAGGCGACGCTGTGCAGGCGGATCTCGGCCGCGAGGCATTCGCGACGGGCCGGCGCGAGCACCTTGGAGTCGGCAAGCCCTTCGATCGGCCGCGAGCCGTCGAGAATGACCGCGGCCGCCACCACCGGGCCTGCGAGCGGCCCGCGCCCCGCCTCGTCGACGCCGGCCACGAGCCCGGGGCGCCGGAGGTCGAGCGTGGCCTGCGGTGCGGCCCGGCGCCTCATCTCCGCGCGCGCCGTGCATCCACCAGGTCGAGCACGGCCTCGGCGGCGCGGGCGCTCGCGTCGCGGCGCAGCTGGCGGTGGATCTTCCCGTACTCTTCGAGCAACGCCGCGCGGTCGGGCCGTTCCAGCTGCTCGAGCATCGCGGGACCCAGCAGATCCGGGCGCACGTCTTCCTGGAAATACTCCGGCACGATCCGCCGTCCGGCGAGCAGGTTCGGCTGCGAGAAGTACTCGGTCTTCACGAGGCCGAGGTCGCGCACCAACCAGCTCGTGAGCGGGGCGACGCGGTATGCGACGACCATCGGCCGCTTGACCAGCGCCGTCTCGAGCGTCGCGGTGCCTGAAGCGACCAGCACTGCGTCCGACGCCGCGAGTGCTTCCTGTGCGCGTCCGTCGACCAGCACGACCTCGACTCCGGGCGCGTGCTCGGCGAGCGAGCGTTCGAACGTCGAGCGCGCCGCGGCATTGGCCATCGGCGCCACGTAGCGGATCCCGGGTCGCCGCGCGGCGAGCCAGGCGATCGTCGCGGCAAACGGCGGGCCGAGGCGCGCGACCTCGCCGCCGCGGCTGCCCGGCAGGACGGCGACGATCTCCGCGGCGGCGGGCAACCCGAGCGCAGCGCGCGCTGCGACCGGGTCGGAGACCAGGGGCACGCGGTCCGCAAGCGGATGGCCTACGAACACCGCGCGCACCGCGTGCGATTCGTAGAACGAAGTCTCGAACGGCAGGACGCACAGCACGAGGTCGACCGACTCGCCGATCGTCCGCACCCGCCCCTGCCGCCACGCCCACACCTGCGGACTCACGTACTGGACCGTCGGCACCCCGCGCGACTTGAGCTCTCGCGCCACGCGCAGGTTGAACTCCGGAGAGTCGATCCCGACGAACACGTCCGGGGGCGCGGCGGCGAAGCGCTCGAGCAGTTCGCGCCGCAGTCGCAGGATTCGCGGAAGGTGGCGCAGGATCTCCGCAAGCCCCATCACGGCGAGCACGTCGGCCGGATACCAGGCCTCGCAGCCGGCCTCCACCATGCGCGGGCCGGCGATGCCGTAGGAGCGGGCGCCCGGCCGCTGCGCCGCCAGAGCGCGGATCAGCGGTCCGCCGAGGTTGTCGCCGGACGCCTCGCCGGCGACGAGCCCGAATGAGGGCACACCGCTCAACGAACGATGCTGCGCGTGGACTGCGGCAGGAACTCGACGATGAGCCCGAGCTCCGGCTGTTCCGGGACGAGCGCGGCGAGCTGCGCCGTCGCGTCCGCGAGCTTGAGTCCCGAGCGGTAGAGGGTCCGGAACGCGTTGCGGATGTTGCGGATCTGCTCGGGTGTGAAACCGCGCCGCTTGAGGCCCTCCGAATTCACGCTATGGGCGGCCGCGGGCTGGCCGACCGCCATCACGTAGGGCGGCACGTCGCGCGTGACCGCGGCGTTGTTCGCGATGAAAGCGTGCGCACCCACCTTGCAGAACTGGTGGATCCCGGACAGTCCTCCCATGATCACCCAGTCGCCGAGGTACACGTGGCCGCCCAGCGTCGCGTTGTTCGCGAGCACGCAGTGGTTGCCGATCCGGCAGTCATGCGCGACGTGCGAGTAGGCCATGAACAGGTTGTCGTTGCCGATCCGGGTGACGCCCTCGTCCTTGGTCGTGCCGCGGTTCAGCGTGACGCACTCGCGGACGATGTTGCGGTCGCCGATCTCGAGCCGCGTCGGCTCTCCCTTGTACTTCTTGTCCTGCGGCGCCGCGCCGACCGACGCGAACTGGAAAATCTGGTTGTCGGCGCCGATCCGCGCGGGCCCCTGCACCACCGCGTGAGGACCCACGATGGTGTTCGCGCCGATCTCGACGCCGGGCCCGATCACGGCGTACGCGCCGACCTGCACGCCGTCGGCGAGCACGGCGCCCGGGTCGACCAGCGCGGTGGGATGGATGCTCGCGGCCATCGATGTCTCCCGTATTCTTCGTCGCGCCGGACCCTCAGCCCGGCATCACCAACATCTCGGCTGCGGCGACCTCCTCGCCCGCCACCTCCGCCACGGTGGAGAACTTCCAGATCGTGCGGATGCGCCGCTCCAGCGTCGCGCGCAGCACGAGCTGGTCGCCCGGCACGACGGGCCTGCGGAAGCGGGCCTTGTCGATGCCGGCGAAGTAGAAACGAACGTTCTCGTCCGGATAGACGTTCGCCGTGACGAACGCGAGGATTCCGGCCGATTGCGCAAGCGCCTCGAGGATCATCACGCCCGGCATCACAGGACGGCCCGGGAAGTGACCGTTGAAGAACTGCTCGTTCGCGGTGACGTTCTTGATGGCGACGAGGCGCTCACCGGCGACGCACTCGAGCACGCGGTCGACGAGGAGGAACGGATAACGGTGCGGCAGCCGCCGCATCACCTCGTCGATGCCGAACCCGCCAGTCTCACTCATCAGTCTTCTCCCCGCGGCCGTCCCGACGCCGCCTCGAGCGCACGCACGCGGCGCGCAAGTTCGTCGAGCTGCTGGAACCGCGCGCTGTTGCGGCGGAAGCTGCGCGCCTCGTCCGCCGGCAGCGCGCCCGAATACATGCCGGGACGGCGGATCGAGCTGCTCACGAGCGTCTTGCCGGTGAGGGCCACGTCGTCGCAGATCTCGAGGTGTCCGGCGATGCCGACCATGCCACCGATCATGCACCGCCGGCCGATGGTCGTGCTGCCCGAGATCCCGACGCATCCCGCGATCACCGTGTGGGCCCCCACACGCACGTTGTGCCCGATCTGGACCTGGTTGTCGATCTTGACGCCGTCCTCGACCACAGTGTCGCCGATCGCGCCCCGGTCGATGGTCGAGCTGGCGCCGACGTCCACGTCGTCACCGAGCACGACGGATCCCACCTGGGGCACCCTCACGTAGCGGCCGCCATCGGGCGCGTGGCCGAAGCCGTCTGCGCCGATCACCGCGCCCGGATGGAGCAGGCAGCGGCGGCCGATCCGCGCGCCCTCGCACACCGTGACGTTCGCGACCAGCTTGGATTCCTCGCCGATGGTCGCGCCGCGCAGGACGACGCAGCCCGGACCGACGTACACCTTCGGCCCGATCGTGGCGCCGGCCTCGATGCAGGCCTGCGGCCCGATCCACGCGGAGGGATCGACGGCGGCTCCAGGATCGACGGCTGCGGTCGCGTGACGTCCTGGCGCGAACGGCGCCACCGGATACATGAGTTCCGCGATACGCGCGTAGGTCGCGTAGGGATTGGGGGTGACGAGCGCGTTCACGGGGCACTCGTCCGCAGCCTTCGCGTCGAGGACCACCGCGGTCGCGCGAGTGGTCGCCAGGTGACGCCGGTACCGCGGATTCGCGAGGAACGCGAGGGAACCCGGCGTCGCCTCGAGCAGCGTCGCGACCCGGTCGACCTCCGCGTCGGGATCCCCCCGGAGCTCGCAGCCGTAGCGGACGGCCAGTTCGGCAAGCCGCACCGGCATGGTCGCTCCGGGCTCCCGACGGTCAGGGCTTGGCGGGCGCCGGCGCGGCGCCCTTGCGGGACTGCAGCGCGGAGAGCACCTGGCTCGTGATGTCGACCGAGGGGCTCGCGTAGAGCGCGTCGGCCACGACGACGTCGAGGCCGGCGGTCTTCGCGTAGTTCTGCACTTCCTGCAGCACCGTGCGCTGCAACTGGCCGAGCGCCTCGTTGCGTCGCACGTTGAGGTCCTCGAGGAACTCGTTCTGCTTGCGCGCGAACTCGCGCTGGCCCTCGCGCAGCGTCTTCTCCGAGTTTCGGCGCTCGGCCTCGGCCATCGTCGCGCCGTCCTTCTGCAGCTTGTCCTCGCGTGCCTTGAGATCCTTCTGCTGCGCCTCGAGCTCGCGGCGCCGCGTGGCGAACTCGTTCTCGAGCGACTGCGAAGCCGCCTGCGCCTGGGGCGCCTCCTGCAGCAGGCGCGCCACGTTGACGACGCCGATCTTCGCCTGGGCCTGGGCAGCCCCGATCGGAAGCATCCCGGCGGAGAGGACGACGAAGGCCAGGGTCGCGGTCTTGATGCGCATGGAACGGATTACCTCAGAAAGCCTGTCCGATGGAGAACTGGAAGCCTTCCGTCTCGTCGCCGTACTCCAACGGCCCGGGATCCGTGGCGTTGAGCGGGAAGGCATAGCTGAAACGGAACACTCCGAGCGGCGCCAGCCACTGCACGGCGACGCCAGTCGAATACTTTATATTATCCGCCGAAAACTCGTAATCCACGGGCGTCACGCGGTCGCGGCCGACGAACGTGGTGCTGTCCGTGGAAAACACGTTGCCGGCGTCGAAGAACACGCTGAAGCGGGCGCTGTTGCGCCACTTCTCGGGCATCGGCAGCAGCAGCTCGGTCTGGCTCACGAGCTTCAGGTTGCCGCCATAGGGATTGCCGAAGGAGTCCTTGGGGCCCAGGCGGCTCTCGCGGAACCCGCGCACGCTCTCGGGACCCCCGGCGAAGAAGCGCCGGTACGGCGGGATCGACGTCGTATCGCCGATGTCGAGGCCGTAGCCGAGCTCGAAGTTGAGCAGCAGCGTGAACCACCGGGAGACCGGCACGAACTGCAGGTAGTCGTAGCTCGCGGTGTAGAACTCGACGTCGCTGCCGGGGACCGTGTAGCCGACGTTGAAGCGGTGCCGAGCGCCGCGGTCGGCGAAGATGCCGCGGTTGCGGGAGTCGAACCCCCAGCCGAGCGACAGCGTGTACGTATCGAACCGCGTCCCGTAGTACAGGAACGATACGGGCGGCACGCCGAAGTCGGCATTTTGCGTGTAGGTGTCGCCGTTGTTCTGCACCCACGTCACCGCCTCCTGGGCGCTGCCGTTCGGGTCCGTGAGGAGATCCGAACGCTGGGCCGTGAGTCCCACCCGCAACGACTGGAACTCCGAGATCGGCCAGCCGTAGTCGACGCCGAGCGAGCCCGTGTCCGTCTCGAAGTCGGACGACGCGCTCGTGAACTGGCTCAGCCGGCGGAACGACGCCGAGATCGTGCGCGACACGCCGTCGACGGTCGTGTACGGGTCCGTGTGCGACAGGCTGAAGATCTTGCTGTACTGGCCCGCGTTCGCCTCGGCGGCGACGCGATTGCCCGTGCCCATGAAGTTGCTGTGCACGAAGCTGCCGTTCAGCAGTACCGACTGCGATTCGGAGTAGCCGATGCCGCCGCTGAACTGCCCGGGAAGACCTTCCTTGATCTTGAACTCGACGTCCACGAGGTCGGGCGAGCCCGGCACCGGGTTCGTCTCGACCTCGACCGACTCGATGAACGGCAGCCGCTGCAGGCGCAGCTTCGAGCGCTCGACCGCCGCGTTCGAGAGGTACCCGCCTTCCATCTGGCGCATCTCGCGCCGCAGCACGTCGTCGTTGATGCCCGTCGAGCCGCTGAAATTGATGCGGCGCACGTACGCGCGGTTGCCCGGGTCGACGAGGAACGTGAGGGCGATCTCCCGCGTCTCGGGGTCGAGCTGCGGCACCGGGTCGATCTTCGCGAACGCGTAGCCGTCCTGCCCGAGCCTGAGCGCCATGAGCTGCGTGGTCGAGGTGATGAGCCGCTGCGAGAACACGTCGCCGGGACGGATCTGGACCAGGTTGCGTAGCTCGGCCTCGGGGACGACGAGGTTGCCCGCGATCTTCACCTCCGAGACGCGGAACACCTCGCCTTCGCGCACGTTCATCGTGATGAACATGTCCTCGCGGTCCGGGGCGATCGCGACCTGCGTCGACTCGACCTCGAAGTTCGCGTAGCCGCGGTCGAGGTAGAAGGAGCGCAGCTTCTCCAGGTCGCCGGAGAGTTCCTCGCGCGAGTAGCGATCGTCCTGGCGGTACCACGAGAGCCAGTTCGGCGTGCCGAGCTTGAGCTGCTCGAGCAATTCGTCGTCGTCGAAGGCCTCGTTGCCCACGATGTTGATCTGGCGGATCTTCGAGCGCTTGCCTTCCGTGATCTCGATCGCGATCTTCACACGGTTGTCGGGAAGCTCCTCGACCGTGGTGTCGACCTTCACGCCGTACTTGCCGCGGGAGAAGTACTGGTCGGTCAGGAAACGCTCCACCTCGTCCAGCGTCGACTGGTTGAACGTCTTGCCACGGGCCAGGCCCGCGCTGCGCAGCGACTTCTCGAGGTCCTCGGTCTTGATGTCCTTGTTGCCTTCGATCGTGAAGCTCTCGATCGAGGGGCGCTCGCGGACGGCGACGACGAGCGTGCCGCCGTCCCGGCGCAGTTCGACGTCGCGGAAGAAGCCGGTGCCGTAGAGCGCGCGCAGCGACTCCTCGATGCGGCGCGAGTCGACGCGGTCGCCGATGTTCACCGGCAGGTAGTTGAAGACCGTGCCCTCGCTGATGCGCTGCAGGCCCTCGATGCGGATGTCGCCGACCGTGAAGCTCTCGCCCGCGCCCTGCGCGAGCACGACGGGTACGGCGAGCAGGGCCGGCAGTGCGGCCGCCATGAATCTCCGTCGCATGGGCGGGCTCAGCTGAACAACCGCGAGAGGTCGTTGTAGAAGGCGAAGCTCAT
>RPQJ01000143.1 GCA_003819815.1 Lysobacterales bacterium | reverse complement strand
TGCCCTGCTTGCCCTCGAGCGACTCGAGCAGCGCCGTCTCCTCGCCGCAGATGTAGGCGCCCGCGCCCACGAACGTGTAGAGATCGAAGTCGACGCCCGAGCCGAGCAGGTTCCGGCCGAGGAGCCCCGCTGCGTAGGCTTCCTTCAGCGCCGCCTCGAAGCGCGGCACGGGCTCCGCCAGGAACTCGCCGCGGATGTAGTTGTAGCCGACCGTCGCGCCCATCGCGTAGCCGCCGATCGCCATGCCCTCGATCAGCGCGTGCGGGTTGTAGCGCAGGATGTCGCGGTCGTGACAGGTGCCGGGCTCGCTCTCGTCCGAGTTGCAGACGACGTATTTCTGGACCGGGGCGTTGCGCGGCATGAACGACCACTTGAGGCCGGTCGGGAAGCCCGCGCCGCCGCGGCCCCGCAGGCCCGACGCCTTGACCATCTCGATGACCTGCTCGCGCGGCGTCTGCTCGGCGAGGATCTTCCGCCAGGCGTCGTAGCCGCCGATCTTTCGATAGGTCTCGATCTCCCACGGCCGCTCGTACTTGAGCGGCTCGAAGCAGACGAGGTTCGTGCGGTCGGTCCAGTCGGTCACTAGTGCGCCCTACTTGTGCTCGTCCAGGATCCTGTCGACCTTCTCGGGCGTCAGGTTCTCGTAGTACACGTGGTCGACCATCATCATCGGCGCGCCGTTGCAGGCCGCGAGACACTCTTCCTCGGCCTTGAGGAAGAAGCGTCCGTCCGGCGTGCTCTCGCCCACCTTGACGCCGAGCCGCCGCTCGACGTGCGCGAGCAGCTCCTCGCCGCCGCAGAGCATGCAGGAGACGTTGGTGCAGACCGAGATGTGGTGGCGGCCGACGGGCTTCGTCTCGAACATCGAGTAGAAGCTCGCGACCTCGTAGACCTGGATGGGCGGCAGGCCGAGATATGCGGCCACGGCGTCCATCGTCTCCTGCGTCAGGTAGCCGCGCTCATGCTGCACGGCGTGCAGCGCAGCGATCACGGCGGAGCGCTTGCGATCCGGCGGGAACTTCGCGACCCAGTGGTCGATCTCTTCGCGCACGTGTGCCGACAGCAGCACGCCCGGCTCGGCTGCAGGACGGGATTCGCTCACCGGTCGATCTCCCCGAACACGATGTCCAGCGTGCCGATCACGGCCACGACGTCCGCGAGCATGTGCCCGCAGGTCATCTCCTCGAGCGCCGCGAGGTGCGGGAAGCCCGGCGGACGGCACTTCACGCGGTAGGGCTTGTTGGCACCATCCGAGAGCAGGTAGATGCCGAATTCGCCCTTCGGCGCCTCGACAGCGGCGTAGGCCTCGCCGGCCGGCACGCAGTAGCCCTCGGTGAAGTGCTTGAAGTGGTGGATGAGGGACTCCATGTCGCCCTTCATCTCCTCGCGGCGCGGCGCGACCAGCTTGCGGTCGTCGACCATCACCGGGCCCGGGTTGGCCCGGAGCCAGTCGACGCACTGCTTGACGATGCGGTTCGACTGGCGCAGCTCCTCGACGCGGACGAGGTAGCGGTCGTAGCAGTCGCCGTTGACGCCCACCGGGATGTCGAAGTCGACGCGGTCGTAGGCCGCGTACGGCTGCTTCTTGCGCAGGTCCCACTCGACGCCCGAACCGCGCAGCACCGGACCCGTGAAGCCCAGGTTGAGCGCGCGCTCCGGCGTCACGACGCCGATGTTGACCGTGCGCTGCTTCCAGATGCGGTTGTCGGTGAGCAGCGTTTCGTATTCGTCGACCGCCGCGGGGAAGCGCTTCGTGAAGTCCTCGATGAAGTCGAGCAGCGACCCGGAGCGCGCGTCGTTCAGGCGGTCGATCTCCTTCCTGCCGCGGAAACGCGAGGGCGCGTACTTCGGCATGGTGTCCGGCAGGTCGCGGTAGACGCCGCCCGGACGGTAGTACGTTGCGTGCATGCGCGTGCCGGAGACCGCCTCGTAGCAGTCCATGAGGTCTTCGCGCTCGCGGAAGCAGTAGAGGAACATCGTCATCGCGCCGATGTCGAGGCCGTGCGCGCCGAGCCACATCAGGTGGTTCAGGATGCGCGTGATCTCGTCGAACATCGTGCGGATGTACTGCGCGCGGAGCGGCGCCTCGATGCCGACCAGCTTCTCGATGGCGCGCACGTAGGCGTGCTCGTTGCACATCATCGAGACGTAGTCGAGCCGGTCCATGTAGCCGATCGACTGGTTGTACGGTTTCGACTCGGCCAGCTTCTCGGTCGCGCGGTGCAGGAGACCCACGTGCGGGTCGGCCTTCTGCACGACCTCGCCGTCCATCTCGAGCACCAGGCGCAGCACGCCGTGCGCCGCCGGGTGCTGAGGGCCGAAGTTCATCGTGTAACTGCGGATCTCAGCCATGGCGCTTCGGGTCCTTGAGCTCCGGTGCGTAGCGGTTGTCCTCGCGGATCACGCGGGGCACCAGCACGCGCGGCTCGATCGAGACGGGCTCGTACACGACGCGGCCCTTCGCCGGGTCGTAGCGCACCTCGACGTTGCCGATGAGCGGGAAGTCCTTGCGGAACGGGTGGCCGACGAAGCCGTAGTCCGTGAGCAGGCGGCGCAGGTCCGGATGGCCCCGGAACACGATGCCGTACAGGTCGAACGCCTCGCGCTCGAACCAGTTCGCGGAACTCCAGACGTCGACCACGGAATCGAGCATCGGCGGCTCGCCGGGCTCGCACCATGCGCGGAGGCGCAACCGGCGATTGCCGCTCACCGACAACAGGTGGTAGACGGCCGCGAAGCGGCGGCCTTCCCGGGGCCCCACGCGCGATTCGGTACCGTAGTGCGCGTAGCTCTCGGGGCGCACGGAGGCCGAGCGGCCTCGGCTGAACCCAGTGCTCGTCGCGTCCTCGGTGTTCCACTCGTCGCGGCCGTAGTCGAGGTAGTCGACGCCGGCGACGTCCACGAGCTGCTCGTAACGCCACTCGGGCTCGTCCCGCAGCGCGGCGCACACCTCGCGCAGCGCCCCAGACGAGACTTCGAACGTGAGTTCGGAGCAGCGCGACGGCACGCGCTCCACCGTGTCTCCGAACCGGGCCGACAGGGCCTCGGCGTGCTGTTCCAGCGCTACGCTCATGGTCGCTCAGCGGGCTATGGTCTGGGTCCGGTGGATCTTCTTCTGCAGCTGCAGGATCCCGTAGAGCAGCGCCTCCGCGTGGGGCGGGCAGCCCGGCACGTAGACGTCCACCGGGACGATGCGGTCGCAGCCGCGCACCACCGCATAGGAGTAGTGGTAATAGCCGCCGCCGTTCGCGCAGGAGCCCATCGAGATCACCCAGCGCGGCTCCGGCATCTGGTCGTAGACCTTGCGCAGCGCGGGCGCCATCTTGTTCACGAGCGTGCCCGCCACGATCATCACGTCGGACTGGCGCGGGCTCGGGCGGAAGACGATGCCGAAGCGGTCGAGGTCGTAGCGCGCGGCGCCCGCGTGCATCATCTCGACGGCGCAGCAGGCAAGGCCGAAGGTCATCGGCCACATGGAGCCCGTGCGGGCCCAGTTCATCACCGCGTCGACGGTGGTCGTGACGAAGCCGCGCTCGGGCAGCTCGGCGGGCTCTAGTCCCATTCCAGCGCCCCCTTCTTCCACTCGTAGACGAAACCGACGACCAGCACGAGCAGGAACACGCCCATCGCCGCGAGGCCGACGACGCCGACCTCGTCGAGCGCGACGGCCCACGGGAAGAGGAACGCGATCTCGAGGTCGAACACGATGAACAGGATCGCGACGAGGTAGTAGCGCACGTCGAACTTCATGCGCGAGTCCTCGAACGCCTCGAAGCCGCACTCGTATGCCGAGAGCTTCTCCGGGTCCGGCCGCGACGGGCCGAACAGGAAGCCCAGGACCAGCAGCAGGGTACCGAGTGCGCCGGCCACCGCGAGGAAGATCAGGATCGGCAGGTACTCAGCGAGCATCGCGCGAAACGGCTCCGGAAGGTGACCGTGACTGGTGCCGAATTCTAACAGGGTGCGCTGCGGCGCAGTAAGGGCCGGGCCTCGTGCGGCGCAGGCCTCGCCAACGAAAAAGGCGAACCCGGAGGTTCGCCTTTCGTCTACTGGTGCGGATGGAGAGACTCGAACTCTCACGCCTTACGGCACTACCCCCTCAAGATAGCGTGTCTACCAATTCCACCACATCCGCATTCGATTCGTTTCCAGCGAGCGTCAGGGCTGCGCGGGCGCCGGAGCATTCTTCGCGGCATCCACCTTCGCGGCATCCGCAGCCCCCGTCGCCGTTGCGCCCGCCGCGTCCGCCGTCGCGGAACTGGCCGGTGCGGCTGCCTGCGGCGCGGAAGTCGGCGGCACCGCGGCAGGCGGGACACCGGAGGTCGACGGTGCCGAAGGCAGCAGGCCTTCCGGCGGCGCGCCCGGAAGCGCAGGCGCCTGCTCGACGGGTTGCACGCGATCGACGACGCTGGTCGGCTCGGTGCGCTGACTGAAGAGGTACGACAGTCCGAGGCTCGTGATGAAGAACAGCGTCGCCATGATCGCGGTCGAGCGCGACAGGAACGAGCCCGAGCCGCGCGCGCCGAATACCGTGCCCGATGCGCCCGCGCCGAAGCCGGCGCCCGCATCCGCGCCCCGGCCGCGCTGGATCAGCACGAGCCCGATGATCGATGCCGCCAGCAGCACGTGGAACACGACTGCGAGCGTCTGTACCCAGTTCATTGCAATACCACTCCTGACCTCAGCCGGCCGCCGCGCAGATCTGCGCGAACTCGTCCGCTTTCAGGGACGCCCCGCCGACCAGGCCGCCGTCGATGTCGGGCATCGCGAAGAGCTCGCGAGCGTTCGACGCCTTGACGCTGCCGCCGTACAGGATCCTGACCGAGTCGGCGATTGTACCATCGAGCGCCGCCACCTTGGCACGGATCGCCTCGTGCACTTCCTGCGCCTGGTCGGGCGTCGCGTTGCGGCCCGTGCCGATCGCCCAGACAGGCTCGTATGCAATGACCGCCGAACCGAGCGCGCCGACGCCGGTCACGGCGAGCACCGCATCGAGCTGCCGGTCGACGACCGAGGACGTGCGGCCCGCTTCGCGCTCGTCGAGCGTCTCTCCGACGCACAGGACGGGCACAAGGCCCGACGCCTGCGCCGCGACGAACTTCCGGGCGACGAGCGAGTCGCTCTCGCCATAGACCTGGCGGCGCTCCGAGTGGCCCACCAGCACGTAGCGGCAGCCCACGTCGCGCAGCATCGCGCCCGACACCTCGCCCGTGAAGGCCCCCTGCGCCTCGGCGCAGACCGACTGCCCGCCGAGTGCGACGTCGCTGTCCTTGACGAGCCGTCCCGTCTCCCACAGGTAGACGAACGGCGGGCAGAGCAGGACGTCGGCCCGGGCACCCGGCTGCAGCAGGTCGAGCAGTCCGTGGACCAGCGTCGCGTTGTCCGCGCGCGATCCGTGCATTTTCCAGTTACCGGCGACGAGGGGCCTGCGCATACGGCTCTCCACTGATCCTTGCGGCCGTCAGCGGACGGGGGAGGCGGTCCGCGAAAGGCGCGCGATCTTAGCGGCGGGTCGGCCGGAATGCAATTCGGGGTCGGCGCGTCACACGGCTCCGCGCACGACGTCCGCGAGTTCGTTCGCGTGGCGCGTGACGGCCGCCTCGTCCTCCCCCTCGACCATCACCCGGATCAGGGGCTCGGTGCCGGAAGCCCGCAGCACGACCCGTCCCGCCTCCCCGAGGGCGCCCTCCGCCTTCCGGACGGCGGCCTGGATCGCGGGGGACTGCCGCGGGTCGATGCGCTCCTTGACCTTCACGTTGACCATGACCTGCGGATAGCGCGGCATGGAGGCCGCGAGCTCGGCAAGCGACCGGCCGGTCCGCTTCATCACCGCGAGCACCTGCAGCGCGCTCACGAGGCCGTCACCGGTCGTCGTGCGATCGAGGCACAGCAGGTGGCCGGACGTCTCGCCGCCCAGTACGCCGCCGTGCTCCCGGAGCATCGCCAGCACGTAGCGGTCACCGACCGCAGCCCGCTTGAAATCGATGCCCTCCCGGCGCAGCGCCTGCTCGAGCCCGAGGTTGCTCATCACGGTGCCGACCACGGGCCCCGTGAGCTCGCCGCGCGCCTTGCGGTCGCGTGCGATGACGTACAGCAGGCGGTCTCCGTCGACCAGCCGGCCGAGGTGGTCCACCATCACCAGGCGGTCCCCGTCGCCGTCGAGCGCGATGCCGACGTCGGCGCCGACGCCCGAGACGGTGAGCTGCAGCAGTTCGGGCGCCATCGAGCCGCAGCGCAGGTTGATGTTGCGGCCGTTCGGCGAGCAGCCGATCGGGATGATCTCCGCGCCGAGGTCCGTGAGCACGCGGGGCGCGACCTTGTAGGCGGCGCCGTGCGCGCAGTCGATGACGATCTTGAGGCCGGAGAGGTCGGTCCCGGGCGGCATCGTCGAGGCGCAGAAGTCCTGGTAGACGGTGCGCGACTTGTCGACGCGCACCGCGCGGCCGAGAGCGATCGACTCGCGCGTGAGCGGCGGGCCCTCGAGCAGCTGCTCGATCCGCTCCTCGGTCTCGTCGGACAGCTTGCTGCCCGACGCGTCGAAGAACTTGATGCCGTTGTCTTCGTAGAGGTTGTGTGACGCGCTGATCACGACGCCGAAGCTGCAGCCGAATTTCTGCGTGAGATAGGCGATGCCGGGCGTCGGCAGCGGGCCGATCAGGCTCACGTCGACGCCGGCGGCCACGAAGCCCGCCTCGAGCGCGGCCTCGAACATGTAGCCCGAGAGCCGCGTGTCCTTCCCGACGAGCGCGCGGCCGCCGTCCGGCGCAAGCACGCGCGCCGCCGCGCTCGCGAGCTGCAACGCGAACTCCACGGTCATGGGGTGTTCGCCGACGCGCCCGCGGACGCCGTCGGTGCCGAAATACTTGCGAGCCATCTCAATCTCCTGTTGCCGCGGCCCGCCGCCAGGCGGCTGCGACCTTCACTGCATCCACGGTCGCCGCGACGTCGTGCGCCCGGACGATCGCCGCGCCCTGCCCGACCGCGAGGGCCGCGAGGGCGAGGCTGCCCGGCAGGCGATCCGCGGCCGGGCGACCCGTGATGATACCGACCAGCGACTTGCGAGAAACGCCGACCAGTACCGGTATCCCGGGTTCCGCGATCCGGTCGACGGCCGCAAGGAGCGCGAGATTGTGCTCCGGCCGCTTTCCGAAGCCGATCCCCGGATCGACGCAGAGCCGTTCGCGGGGGATGCCCGCGGCCACGCACGCGACGATCCGCGCCCCGAGGAACTCGCGGACTTCCCGGACCACGTCCGCGTACCGGGGATCCTGCTGCATCGTGCGCGGCTCGCCCTGCATATGCATCAGGCAGACGGCCGCGCCGGTAGCCGCGACCGCCTCGAGCGCACCGGGCTCACGCAGCGCACGAACGTCGTTCACGAGGCTTGCGCCCGAATCGACGGCGGCCCGCATCACCTCGGGCCTGCTGGTGTCGACGGAGATCAGGCAGGGAATCCGTGCCGCGAGCCGCTCGATCACGGGCACGACCCTGAGCATCTCCTCGTCGAGCGGGACCGATGCCGCGCCCGGCCGCGTCGACTCGCCGCCGACGTCGATGATGGCCGCGCCCTCCTCCGCCATCTCGAGCCCGCGGGCGACCGCCGCCTCCAGGGCGTAATGGCGGCCGCCGTCGGAAAAGGAGTCGGGAGTGACGTTGAGCACGCCCATGACGACCGGCTCGCCGAGGTCGAGCACGGCATCGCGGCAGACGAGCTTCATGGGGCGGGGGCGGAAACGGAGCGCCCGGCGGATGCCGGGCGCTCGTGAGGGTCAGTGCTGGGGTGCGGGACGTCCCGAGGGGGCTTCGCCGTCCCGGCGCTCGCGGGGCTTCGAGCCCGACGCCGGCAGGTCGCGGTCTTCCCAGTCCGCAGGAGGACGGGGGTCGCGGCCGGCCATGATGTCCCTGATCTGCTCCTCGTCGATGGTCTCGAACTTCATCAGCGCGTCGGCCATCTTGTGGAGCTTGTCGATCTCGCGCTCGAGGATGCCCTTCGCGCGTTCGTAATTCTCGTCGATCACGCGGCGGACTTCTTCGTCGATGGCGTCGCGCGTCTTGTCGCCCACCTGCTTGTGCTGGGTCACGGAGCGGCCGAGGAAGACCTCGCCGTCTTCTTCCGCATAGGTGAGCGTGCCGAGGCGGTCGGACAGTCCCCACTTGGTGACCATGTTGCGGGCGATCTCGGTGGCCCGCTCGATGTCGTTCGACGCGCCGGTCGTCACGTAGTCGTTGCCGAAGATGATCTCCTCGGCGACCCGGCCGCCGAAGAGCGTCGCGATGCGGCTCTCGAGGCGACGCTTCGAGGTGCTGTAGCGGTCGGCCTCCGGCAGGAACATCGTCACGCCGAGTGCGCGGCCGCGGGGGATGATCGTGACCTTGTAGACCGGGTCGTGGTCGGGGACGTTGAGGCCCACGATCGCGTGGCCGGCCTCGTGGTAGGCGGTGAGCTTCTTCTCGTTGTCGTCCATGACCATGGACTTCCGCTCGGCGCCCATCATGATCTTGTCCTTGGCGCGCTCGAACTCGTCCATCGTGACGGTGCGCTTGTTGGCGCGCGCGGCGAAGAGCGCCGCCTCGTTCACGAGGTTCGCAAGATCCGCGCCGGAGAACCCGGGCGTGCCGCGCGCGATGATCGAGGGCTTCACGTCCTCGGCGAGCGGCAGCTTGCGCATGTGGACCTTGAGGATCTGCTCGCGGCCGCGCACGTCGGGCAGGGGCACGACGACCTGGCGGTCGAAGCGGCCCGGGCGCAGGAGCGCCGGGTCGAGCACGTCGGGGCGGTTGGTCGCGGCGATGAGGATCACGCCGTCGTTCGACTCGAAGCCGTCCATCTCGACGAGCAGCTGGTTGAGCGTCTGCTCGCGCTCGTCGTGCCCGCCGCCGAGTCCGGCGCCGCGGTGACGACCGACGGCGTCGATCTCGTCGATGAAGATGATGCAGGGCGCGCTCGCCTTGCCCTGCTCGAAGAGGTCACGCACGCGCGACGCGCCGACGCCGACGAACATCTCGACGAAATCGGAGCCCGACATGGAGAAGAAGGGACG
>RPQJ01000142.1 GCA_003819815.1 Lysobacterales bacterium | reverse complement strand
GGCGGTCCGGCGGGCGACCTCTACGTCGAGGTGCGCGTCAAGGACCACCCCATCTTCGAGCGTGACGGCAGCCATCTCTCCTGCGAGGTGCCGGTCAGTTTCGCGCGCGCGGCGCTCGGGGGCTCCATCGAGGTGCCCACCCTCGACGGCTCGGCCGCGATCAAGGTGCCGCCCGAGACGCAGTCCGGGCGCGTCTTCCGCCTGCGCGAGAAGGGCATCCGCCCGGTGCGCGGCGGCCAGGTCGGCGATCTCTTCTGCCGCGTCGTCGTCGAGACACCGGTCGACCTGACGCGGGAGCAGAAGGAACTGCTGCAGAAGTTCGAGGACTCGCTGCAGAAGAACGCCGCCCGCCACCACCCGCGCGAGGGGACGTGGCTCGACGGCGTGAAGCGCTTCTTCTCCAGCCTCAGCGAGTGACCCGGCCGTGCTGAACGTCGCGCTCCTCGGCGCCTCGGGTCGCATGGGCCGCACGCTCGTGCCGCTCGTCGTCGAGAGCGAAGACTTGCGCCTCTCCGGCGCCCTGGCAGCCGCGGACGACCCGCGCCTCGGTCACGACGCCGGAGTGGTTGCAGGGATGGTCCCGCTCGGCATCACGCTCACGAGCGAGGCGGGCCGGGCGCTCGAGGGGGCGGACGTCGCCATCGAGTTCGCTCTGCCGGCTGCCACCGTCGGCAACGTCAGGCTCTGCGCCGGGCGTGGCCTTCCGATCGTGATCGGCACCACGGGCCACGACGCCGCGGCGCGCCGCGAGATCGAGCGGGCCGCCGGCACGATCCCCGTCGTGATGGCTCCGAACATGAGCCTCGGCGTGAACCTGCTGCTGCGGCTCGCCGAGCTTGCCGGCCGGGCGCTCGACGAGCGCTACGACGCGGAGATCGTCGAAGCCCATCACCGGCTCAAGGTCGACGCACCGAGCGGTACCGCGCTCGGACTCGGCGCGGCGGTCGCCCGGGGCCGCGGCGTCGACCACGACGAGGCTGCGGTCTACGCGCGTCACGGCGCCACCGGTGCACGCAAGCCCGGGACGATCGGTTATGCAGTGATACGGGCGGGCGACATCGTGGGCGACCATCGGGTGATCTTCGCGGGTCCGGGCGAGTGCATCGAACTTGCCCACCACGCGCAGGACCGGTCCGGGTTTGCCCGCGGGGCCCTGGCCGCTGCGCGCTGGGTCGTCGGGCGGCCGCCGGGACTCTATTCCATGATGGACGTGCTGGGCATCTAACTGCGCTCGCGGGTGGCTCCAAGCGCGTTCCGGCGGTCCGGAGAGGGGCTTCCGCGGACGCCGTGAACTCGTCCGTGGGGGCTCCGGGCGCGGCGTCCCTGCCGCGCACGGCCGCGGAAGCCCCTCTCCGGACCGCCGGAACGCGCAGAGGCGCGCTGCGCGCCCTGGCTTCGTGTGCCTGCCTGTGCATGGGCGATCGCGCCTCCGCTTGCTACGCTTCGCTGCGCCGGACATCAGGAGCGGGCTCGAGCAGCATGTCGCTATTCGCAGAACTCAAGCGCCGCAACGTCCTCAGGGTCGCGGGGCTCTACGTCGCGGGCGCGTGGCTGGTGCTGCAGGTCGCGGGCACGGTGCTGCCGATGATCGATGCGCCCATCTGGCTCTCGCGCGCGGTGGTCGTGGTGCTCGCGATCGGCTTCCTGCCTGCGCTAGTGTTCGCCTGGGCCTTCGAGATCACCTCCGAGGGACTGAAGCGCGAGCACGAGGTCGACCGTGAGGTATCGATCACGCCGCAGACGGGCCGGCGGCTCGATCGGGTGATCATGGCCGTGCTCGCGCTCGCGCTCGTCTACTTCGCGGTCGACAAGTTCCTGCTCGCACCGGAGCGCACGGCCGCTCAGACGGAGGCCGCGCGCAGCGAGGGTCGCAGCACGGCGCTCACCGAGTCCTACGGCGACAGGTCGATCGCGGTGCTGCCCTTCGTCGATCGCTCACCGGGGCAGGACCAGGCTTACCTCGCGGACGGCCTCGCCGAGGAGCTCCTGAACCAGCTTGCGAAGATTCCGGAACTCAGGGTGATCTCGCGGACCTCGGCCTTCTCCTTCAGGGACGACGATCTCGCCGTCCCCGAGATCGCGCGACGGCTCAACGTCGCGCACGTGCTCGAGGGATCCGTGCGCCCGGCGGCAGGGGCGGTGCGCGTCACCGCGCAGCTCGTCGACGCTCGCTCGGACACCCAGCTCTGGTCCGCGACCTACGATCGCCCCCTCGAGCACATCTTCGCGGTGCAGGACGAGATCGCCGCAGCGGTTGTCGAGAAACTCAAGCTCGAAGCGTTCGATGCGCCGTCGCGCGCCCGCCCCGTCGACCCACGGGCTCACGCGCTCGTCTTGCAGGCTCGCCACGTCTACCTGCAGGGGTCGGCCGAGGGAATGCAGCGCGCGATCGAGCTATACCAGCAGGCGCTCGCGATCGAGCCCGGGGACGCCGCCGCATGGGCAGGTCTGGCGACGGTCTACAGCCGTCAGGCCGCCAAGGGTCTGCGCCCGGTGGACGAGGGCTACGGACTTGCCCGGGAGGCGGCGAACAAGGCGCTGGCGATCGACCCCGGTCGTGCGCCGGCCCACGTCACGCTGGGCTGGATCGCCGATTCGTACGACGTCGATCCTGCGGGGGCGGCCCGGCACTTCGGGCGGGCATTGGCACTGGCTCCAACAGACGTGGAAATCGTCCGGGACGCCGCTCCCATGGTGGCGACTCTCGGGCGATTCGATCAAGCGATTGCGCTGGGCGAGTACGCGACGTCGCGCGATCCGGTGAACCCGCTGGGGCATCATTACCTGGCCTATGCCTATTACGTCGCCGGCCGCTACGAGCAGGCGATTGCGAGCTGGAACACCGTGCTGCGCCTCGCTCCAGACTTCGGCAGTGCCCACCAGTTGATCGGCCTCGCGCTGGTTGCGAGCGGCGACCCCGCGGCTGCCCTGACCGAGATCCGGCAGGAACCGGTCGACGAGTGGCGCCGTGCCGGACTGCCGGTCGCATGGCACGCATTGGGCAAGCCGGCGGAGTCGGACGCCGCACTCGCCGAGCTGATCCGCGAGCAGGGAAACGACTGGGCCTACAACATTGCCGCCGCGTTCGCGTATCGCGGCGAGGCCGACCGGGCGTTCGAGTGGCTCGAGAAAGCCGTCGTGCGACGCGATTCGGGGCTGCCGGAAGTGGCACTCGACCCGCTGTTCCGGAACCTTCGCGAGGACCCGCGCTGGCTGCCGTTCCTCCGCCGGATCGGCAAGGCGCCTGAGCAGCTCGCCGCAATCCGGCTCGAGGTCCAGATGCCGGCGAAGTAGCGTCAGGCCATCCCCTGGCGGTCGTCGGATTCCCACGACGCCCGTCCTCGCGTAGACTTCGGACCTTAGCCCGTGGAGCAACACACGTACGGGGTGAGCGCAGCTCATCTCCGATAGTTCGCGCACGCGCTAAATCGGCCTGTCGCAGTGCGGCGGGCAGCTGACCGGAGGAGGTGACCGTGACGACACCCGCTGTTCTGGCCCTGGAGGACGGCACCGTGTTTCGCGGCGTTTCCATCGGCGCCGCCGGCACGGCGACCGGCGAGGTCGTGTTCAACACGGCCATGACGGGATATCAGGAGATCCTCACGGATCCCTCCTATTCCCGGCAGATCGTCACGCTTACGTACCCTCACATCGGCAACACCGGGACCAACCCGGACGACCTGGAGTCGAACTCGATCCACGCCGCCGGCCTCGTCGTGCGCGACCTGCCGCGGCTGCACTCCAGCTGGCGCGCCACCGAGTCGCTCGGCGACTTCCTCCGCCGCGGCGAGGTCGTCGCCATCGCCGAGATCGACACTCGCAAGCTGACGCGAATCCTGCGGGAGAAGGGCGCCCAGGCCGGGTGCATCGCGAGCGGCGAGGCAGCTCTGAGGCCCGACCTCGCGGTGGCCGCGGCGAAGCGTTTCCCGGGCCTCAAGGGCATGGACCTCGCCAAGGTCGTCTCGACCCGGCGCAGCTACCAGTGGAACGAAGGCACGAACTGGGCGCTCGAGCAGGGGCCCCGGCGCCGGTCCGGGCAGAGGCTGCACGTCGTCGCCTACGACTACGGCATCAAGCGCAACATCCTGCGGCTGCTCGCGGACCACGGTTGCCGCATGACGGTGGTCCCGGCCCAGACGCCCGCGGCCGAGGTGCTCGCCATGGGGCCCGACGGTGTGTTCCTCTCGAACGGCCCCGGTGATCCGGAGCCCTGCGATTACGCGATCGAGGCGATCCAGCGGTTCCTCGACGTCGGGGTCCCGGTGTTCGGCATCTGCCTCGGCCACCAGCTGCTCGGCCTCGCGACCGGCGCGAAGACGATCAAGATGAAGTTCGGCCATCACGGGGCGAACCATCCGGTGCTCGACCTCGACACCGGCCGCGTGATGATCACCAGCCAGAACCACGGCTTCGCCGTCGACGAGGCGACGCTGCCGCAGCACGTCCGCGCGACGCACCGGTCGCTGTTCGACGGCTCGCTGCAGGGCATCGCCTGTACCGACCGTCCGGCCTTCAGCTTCCAGGGGCACCCCGAGGCGAGCCCGGGGCCTCGCGACCTGACGCCACTCTTCTCCCTGTTCGTCGAGTCGATGCTGCGCAAGGGCGCCGTGCCGCTGCGACGGCCCGCCTGACGGAGGCCCCATGCCGAAGCGCACGGACATCGAGAGCGTACTGATCATCGGTGCCGGCCCGATCGTGATCGGGCAGGCGTGCGAGTTCGACTACTCGGGGGCGCAGGCCTGCAAGGCGCTGCGGGAGGAGGGGTTCCGGGTCATCCTGGTCAATTCGAACCCCGCCACGATCATGACGGACCCCGAGATGGCGGACGCCATCTACATCGAGCCGATCAACTGGCGCACCGTCGCGCGGATCATCGAGAAGGAGCAGCCCGACGCGCTGCTGCCGACGATGGGCGGCCAGACCGCGCTCAACTGCGCGCTCGACCTCGTCCGCGAGGGCGTGCTCGAGAAGCACGGCGTGGAACTGATCGCCGCCTCGCGCGACGCGATCGACATGGCCGAGGACCGCGAGCTGTTCCGCAACGCGATGCGCGACATCGGCCTCGAGTGCCCGCGCTCGCGCGTGGCGCACAGCATGGAAGAGGCGCTTGCGATCCAGGCGGAGATCGGCTTCCCGACCGTGATCCGGCCGTCCTTCACGCTCGGCGGGTCGGGCGGCGGGATCGCCTACAACCGCGAGGAGTTCGAGCAGATCGTCGCGCGCGGACTCGACGCCTCGCCGACGAGCGAAGTGCTGCTCGAGGAGTCGGTGCTCGGGTGGAAGGAGTACGAGATGGAGGTCGTCCGCGACAAGGCGGACAACTGCATCATCGTCTGCTCGATCGAGAACCTCGACCCGATGGGCGTGCACACGGGCGACTCGATCACCGTCGCGCCTGCGCAGACGCTGACGGACAAGGAATACCAGCTGATGCGCGACGCGTCGATCGCCGTGCTGCGCAAGATCGGCGTCGAGTGCGGCGGCTCGAACGTGCAGTTCGCCGTGAACCCCGACGACGGGCGCCTGCTCGTGATCGAGATGAACCCGCGAGTCTCGCGCTCGTCCGCCCTGGCTTCGAAGGCGACGGGCTTCCCGATCGCAAAGATCGCGGCGAAGCTCGCCGTCGGCTACACGCTCGACGAGCTGCGTAACGAGATCACGGGCGGCGCCACGCCCGCGTCGTTCGAGCCCACGATCGACTACGTGGTCACCAAGATCCCACGCTTCACGTTCGAGAAGTTCCCCGGCGCGAACGACCGCCTCACCACCCAGATGAAGTCGGTGGGTGAGGTGATGGCGATGGGCCGCACCTTCCAGGAGTCGCTGCAGAAGGCGCTGCGCGGTCTCGAGACCGGCATCGACGGGCTCACGCCCGTGCTCTCGCTGCCGATCAACGACGAGGGCCGCAACTCGCTGCTCGAGGAGCTGCGCATGGCCGGGCCGCACCGGCTGCGCTACGTGGCCGACGCGTTCCGGGCCGGGCTCCCGTTCGAGACCGTGCACCGTGCGTCGCGGATCGACCCGTGGTTCCTCGCGCAGATCGAGGAGCTGGTGCAGGAGGAGGCCCGCGTCGCGGCCGAAGGCCTCGAGGCGCTCGACGCCGCGCGGCTGCGCGCGCTGAAGCGCAAGGGGTTCGCCGACAGCCGCCTCGCGAAGCTCTGCGGCGTCGCCGAGGCCGAGGTCCGCGAGCGCCGCCACGCCCACGGTGTGCGGCCGGTCTTCAAGCGCGTCGACACCTGCGCGGCCGAGTTCGCCACCGCCACGGCCTACCTCTATTCCACCTACGAGGAGGAGTGCGAGGCCGCGCCGACCGACCGCCGCAAGATCATGATCCTGGGCGGCGGGCCGAACCGCATCGGCCAGGGCATCGAGTTCGACTACTGCTGCGTGCACGCCTCGCTCGCGCTGCGCGAAGACGGGTTCGAGACCATCATGGTCAACTGCAACCCGGAAACGGTGTCGACGGACTTCGACACCTCGGACCGGCTGTACTTCGAGCCGCTCACGTTCGAGGACGTCATGGAGATCGTCCACCTCGAGCAGCCGTTCGGCGTCATCGTGCAGTACGGTGGCCAGACGCCGCTCAAGCTTGCGAAGGCGCTCGGCGCCGCGGGTGTGCCGATCATCGGCACGAGCCCCGACTCGATCGACGTCGCCGAGGACCGCGAGCGCTTCCAGAAGCTGGTCGACCGCCTGCACCTGCGCCAACCGCCGAACCGCACGGCCCGCACCGAAGACGAGGCGGTGCGCCTCGCGGCGGAGATCGGCTTCCCGCTGGTGGTACGCCCCTCGTACGTGCTCGGCGGCCGCGCGATGGAGGTCGTCTTCACCGAGGAAGACCTGCGCGCCTACATGACGCACGCCGTCCAGGTCTCGAACGACAGCCCGGTGCTGCTCGACCGGTTCCTCGACCTCGCGATCGAGGTCGACGTCGACGCGATCTGCGACGGGAAGGACGTCTACATCGGCGGCATCATGGAGCACGTCGAGCAGGCGGGCGTGCACTCCGGCGATTCCGGCTGCTCGATCCCGCCCTTCAGCCTGAGCCCCGAGATTCAGGCGCAGATCCGCGAGCAGACGCGCCGCATGGCGCTCGCCCTCAACGTGATCGGGCTCATGAACGTGCAGTTCGCGATCCAGGGCGGCACGGTCTACGTGCTCGAGGTCAACCCGCGCGCCTCCCGCACCGCGCCGTTCGTCTCGAAGGCGACCGGCGTGCCGCTTGCGAAGGCCGCCGCGCGCGTCATGACCGGCCGCCGGCTCCCCGAACTCGGGCTGGTTCGCGAGCGGATCCCGCCGTACTACTCGGTCAAGGAAGCGGTGTTCCCGTTCGGCAAGTTCCCGGACGCCGACCCGATCCTCGGGCCCGAGATGAAGTCGACGGGCGAGGTGATGGGCACCGGCCGCAGCTTCGGCGAGGCGTATGCCAAGGCCCAGAGCGCCTCGGGCGTCACGCTGCCCACGCGCGGCGTGTGCCTGCTCAGTGTCCGCGACCGGGACAAGCCTGGCGCCGTGAATCTCGCGCGGCTCCTGATCGCGCGCGGGTTCGAGATCCTGGCGACGCACGGCACCGCGGAGGTGATCGAGCAGGCGGGCGTGCCGTGCCGGCGCGCCAACAAGGTCCGTGAAGGCCGACCGCACATCGTCGACATGATCAAGAACGATGAGATCAGCCTCATCGTCAACACGACCGAGGGCAAGCAGGCGATCTTCGAGTCGCGCTCGATCCGGCGCGAAGCGGTCGCGCGCAAGGTCACCTACTACACGACGCTGTCCGCTGCGTTCGCGACGTGCGAAGCCATCGACCACCTGCAGGAGGTCGAGGTGAACCGGCTCCAGGATCTTCACAAGGAAGTGCAGGTATGAAGCGTAAGCCTTTGACGTCAAAGGGTGCCGAGAAGCTGCGACTCGAGTTGCGCCGACTGAAGTCCCAGGAGCGGCCGCGCATCATCCAGGCGATCGCCGAGGCGCGCGCCCACGGCGACCTGAGCGAGAACGCGGAGTATCACGCGGCGCGCGAGCAGCAGGGTTTCGTCGAGGGGCGCATCAAGCACATCGAGCACGAGCTGTCGCACTGCGAGATCATCGACGTCGGGCACCTGCCGGCCTCGAACCGCGTCGTGTTCGGCGCGACGGTCGACCTCGAGGACCAGGACGACGGGTCGGAAGTGGTGTTCCAGATCGTGGGCGAGATCGAGGCGGACGTGAAGCTCGGGCTGATCTCGATCACGTCGCCGATCGCGCGGGCCCTCGTCGGCAAGTCGGAGGGCGACGTGGTCGACGTCGCGGTGCCGGGCGGCACCCGGGCCTTCGAGATCGTCGCCGTCCGCTACGTCTGAAGCCGCAGCGGGCGTGCTGCGCGCCGGAGCGGGCTGCAGCCGACCGTCAATCCGGCAGCAGCAGGCCAGGCTTCGTGGGGTTGCGCCGATAGTAGAGCGCGACGTGGCCGATGCGCTGCACGAGCTCGGCGCCGGTCCGGTTCGCGAGCTCCGCGATCATCGCGTCCCGCTGCTCGCGGTCCCCGACCCGGGCACGCACCTTCACGAGTTCGTGGTCGCCGAGCGCCCGGTCGAGCTCCGCGACGAGGTTGTCGCCGATGCCCGCCTGCCCGACCAGCACGATCGGGTTGCGGTCGTGACCGATGCGGCGGAGGAACTTGCGCTGTGTGTCCGAGAGGGGCATGGGTGGGAAGGGGTTAGGGAATAGGGGGTAGTGAATAGCGGGCAGTGGATGCGACCTGCGCCAGCGCAGCCGCCGCGCAGCATACTACGGTTGTCCTCCACCCCCGGATCACGACTCGATCGCTCTGCCATTCACGACCCCCTATTCACGACCCCCGCCTCACTACCCCCTTCCCCGGTGCCCAAGCGTTCCAAGACCTCCGCCCGCTGGCTCGCCGAGCACGAGTCGGATCCGTACGTCCAGCGGGCGCGGGAGGAGGGCTGGCGGTCGCGCGCGGTATTCAAGCTCGAGGAGATCCAGCGCAGCGATCACCTGCTCAAGCCGGGCATGACCGTCGTCGACCTCGGCGCTGCGCCGGGCGGGTGGAGCCAGTACGCAGCGCGGGTGCTCGGCGGGCGCGGCCGCATCGTCGCGCTCGACGTGCTCGAGATGCCGG
>RPQJ01000141.1 GCA_003819815.1 Lysobacterales bacterium | reverse complement strand
GACGAGCTTCATCGCCGCGAGCTGCGACGACGGGATGGCAGTGAGCTGCCTCGCTGCCCGCGCGACGGTCGCCTCGAGTTCCGCGAACGGCACGGCCTGGTTGATCAGGCCGATCTCGGCCGCGTGCCGCCCGGACAACGGCTTGCCGGTGAGCGCGTACTCCTTGGCACGCGCAAGGCCGAGCCGGTAGATCCACATGCCGCTCAGGTAGGCGCCCCACATCCGCGAGTACGGCGTTCCGATCCGGGCGTCGTCGCTCGCGATCACGAGATCGGCGCACAGTGCGTAGTCGCTGCCGCCGCCGACGCACCAACCGTGCACCTGCGCGATCACGGGCTTCGGCGATCGCCAGAGGCTCATGAACTTCTGGGTCGGCGCGAGCGACGCGGCCGTCGCGTGCACGAAGTCCTTGCCGGGGTCCCACGCCCCGTCCGTGTTGAGATGCTCGTCCCAGTGATGGAACCCCTGGCCGAAGTCGAACCCGGCACAGAACGCGCGCCCCGCGCCGCGCAGCACGATCACCTTGACCGAGTCGTCGCGCACGGCCGCGTGCACGGCCGACTCGACCTCGTCCGGCATCGGCGGGACGATGGTGTTGAGGGCGTCGGGCCGGTTCAGCGTCAGCGTCGCCACGGGGCCGTCGGTGGCGTACAGGATCGTCTCGTAGCGCTGCATCGTTGCCTCCTGCGTCGGCGGTACCCGGGGCGAGCATAGCGCCGTCGGGTGCGCTATGGTCCGTCCGGACACACGAACCGGGCAGGCGAAATGCAGATTGCGATCCCCCTCTTCCCGCGCTTCACGGCACTCGACGCCATCGGGCCCTACGAGGTGCTGCAGCGGATTCCCGAGTTCGACGTGACGTTCGTAGGACACGCGCGCGGCGAAGTCCGCAGCGACAACGGCATGCTCGGCATCACGGTCGATGCGTCGTTCGAGGAGCACGAACGGCCGGACGTGATCGTCTTTCCGGGGGGCGTCGGAACGCGGCTCCTTCAGGACGACGCCCGGGTACTGCAATGGCTCCGCAACGCCCACCCGACGACCCGCTACACGACGTCGGTCTGCACGGGCTCGCTCGTGCTCGGCGCAGCCGGACTGCTGCGCGGGCTCACCGCCACGACTCACTGGTCGTGCTACCGCCTCCTCGAGGCGCACGGCGCGCGGCCGACGACGGAACGCGTCGTCGAGCACCTCGGGCACCGCATCGTCACGTCGGCCGGCGTGTCGAGCGGCATCGACATGGCCCTGCGGCTCGTCGAGCTGCTCGTCGACCGGACGGCGGCGGAAGCGGCACAGCTGATGATCGAGTACGACCCCCAGCCGCCTTTCGACTCGGGATCGCTCGCGAAGAGCCGGGCCGAGGTGCAGGCGAGGGTCGCGGAGTACGCACGCCACCGGCAGTGAGGCGCTTCGCGGCGGGCGGTTCAAGGCTTGATATGCAGTTCCAGCAGTTGCGCCGGTTCGTCGGTGCAATCCACGTCGGCGACGACGTCGTAAAGGTCGGCTCGCCCCGGCCTCGATTCGAGACCCTCGAGTTTCAAGGTGGCCGGCCGACCCTGGTCGTCGACCACCGGCATCACGCGGGCGCGTCCGGCGTCGATCCAGCCGTACAGACAGCCGGCCACGGGCCCGTCGCTGCGCACGTCGGGAGAGGCCTACGCGCAGGCGAGGAACGCGAGCGATCCGTCCGCTGCCACGGTACCGTCGGTGAACCCGTACGCGACACCGCTGACCGTTCCGAGTCCGACCTGCACGATACGCGACACGTCGGGCG
Source organism: Lysobacterales bacterium (assembly GCA_003819815.1). Classification (GTDB taxonomy): domain Bacteria; phylum Pseudomonadota; class Gammaproteobacteria; order Steroidobacterales; family Steroidobacteraceae; genus RPQJ01. The sequence goes on along the minus strand of RPQJ01000141.1, from coordinate 7,400 downwards.
CAGGATCCGCACGGTCGATCCATCGCCGGAAGTGGTCTGCATCCAGGTCGAGCAGCGCATTGCACCCGGCGGGCGTCGTCGACCGGGCGTCGTTCCCTCGTTGCAGCAGACGGATGCAGCCGTCGTGCAGCACCGCCCCTTCCACGTTGAGTTCCGCCCCGAGTTCGTACGCACAGCGGCGCAGCGTGCGGTAGAACTCCGGAGCCGCACGGACCTCGACTTCGCCGCACGCACCGACGATGACGACCTGTTCGCGCCGCGGGCTCGACCCTGAGCCGAGCGCGACGAGCCGTCCGTCACCGAGGGCGACGCAGGCCTCGAGGTCCATCTTGAGCCGCTTCGTGCCGCGGCGCTCCTCGAACACGCGCCGTCCGTCCGGACCGCGTGGCAGCAGCAGCGGCTCGACGCGCCCCGAGGGATCGACGAGCGCGAACGCATTGACGTCGTCCTGCACGACGAGGAGTCTTGCACCGTAGCGGCGCAGCGCGGAAGCGGCCCGCACGTGCGCCGGCAGGTCCGCCGAAGAATCGGCGCCCGAGCCGTAGAGCAGTGGCCGGCCCGCTCGGAGCACCGCCTGCCGGTCGGCGAGGTACTCGACGGGTACGCACTCCGACGTCGGCCCGGCGCCGTTGGGCCGCGCCATCACTACTTGAGCGAGTGCAAGCCGAAGAGGTTGCCCTCGCTGTCGTAGGCGAGCGCGATGTGCCCGTACTCGCCGATCGCCATCTTCTCGCGCTCGAGGCGACCACCCGACTTCACGACACGACTCGCCTCGACCGCGCAGTCCTCGCAGCTGAAGTACACGAGCGTCGAATTACCGCCCGACGGCACGCCGGGAGCCCGGACGAGCGCGCCCCCCGTGCCCGCCGCACCCATGGCCATGGGAAACGCCCGCATCTCGATCCCCGCCTCGCTCGCGGGCGTCGGCAGGGCGTCCAGCGTCATGCCCAGCACGGCTTCGTAGAAAGCCTGGGCACGGCCCATGTCCTGCACGTAGATCTCGAACCAGTGAACGGGATTGCCTGCCACGTCCGCATCCTCCGCTGGTGGTGCTCGCCGTCAGGGCCGCCCGGCGCCGGGCGTCTCGACCCGCGCCTGCACGATGTGGCCGGAGCGCGTCATCGAGACGACCGCTGCCACGGAGCTGGGCGCCGTCATCGCGTAGAGCGTGCGGCGGTCGGCGCCGCCCAGCATGCACGCGTAGCAAGGCTGGTTCGTCTGCACCGTGGCGACGACGCGGCCGCCCGGGGCGACGAGGACGCACTCCGGCGCGATCGCGTTCGCAACCCACACGTGGCCGTCCGCATCCAGGCAGATGCCATCCGGTGCCCGCATCCCGAGTTCCGCCCAGACACGCCGGTTCGAAAGCCCGCCGTCGGGCGCAACGTCGAACGCGGTGAGGCGCATCGCCAGCGTCTCGGCGACGATCAGGGTCCGGCCGTCCGGCGTGATCACGCAGCCGTTCGGGAAATGCAGGTCGTCGGCCGCGACATGGACGCTGCCGTCGGGATCGACCCGGGCGAGCCGGGCGGTGGGATGGTCCGCGAGCACGCCTTCGACGCCGCGCTCCGCGAGCGCCTCGTCGAGCGCGAAGCCGAAATTCCCGACGTAGGCGCGCCCTTGCGCGTCGACCACCATGTCGTTCGCGTGATACGTGGCGACCGCCGAGAGATCCGCGTGCACGCGCACCCCGTCGCGATCGACGCGCAGCAGCTTCCGCTGGTGCATCGCGACGACCAGCAGACGGCCGTCCGGCAACCAGCCGAGGCCCGAGGGCTGGTCGTCGATCGCCCGCTCGAGGCTCACGACGCCCGAGGCGTCGACGGACTTGACCGCGTGGTCGTAGAAGTCGCTGAACCACAGCCGGCCGTCGCGCCAGCGCGGCCCCTCGCCGAAGTGCAGGCCCCCGGTCAGTAGCGTCGCCTGCATCGCAGCCGCCCTCCGAGCATGGTGCCGGGTTTAAGTTCCGAAAGTTCCGCCGGGGGCCAAGCATACGCCGGCGGCTCCCGGCGATGCAGGCCCGGGTCGACCCGATTCGTGACGCGCGGCACTGCGGGCGCTGGCCGATGCGGCTAGCGTCGCGGAGGCGCTGGGTGGACCAGGCCCGCCCGCCGCCAAGCCGCCCCGGAGGCCGCATGAACCGCAAGTCTCTGCTCCTCGCCCTCGCCACCATCGTGCTCGCCGGCTGCTCGTCGCAGATGACCAAGGACGAGTGCCGGACCGTCGACTGGCGCACCGTCGGCTACGAGGACGGCGTCGCGGGACGCCCCGGCGACCAGATCGGCGCCTATCGCCGAGCCTGCGCCGAGCACGGCGTCACCCCGGATCTCGACGCGTACAGGCTCGGCCGTGCCGACGGCCTGCGCGAATTCTGCCAGCCGACCAACGGCTACCGGACGGGAGCCTCCGGCGCAACGTATTACGACGTCTGTCCGCCCGACCTCGCGCCAGCCTTCCTCGCGCAATACGAACGCGGCCGCGAGCGCTGGCACTTTGAAAGCCGAGTGACGCAGGCCGACGCGCAGATCGCGTCGCGGCGCGCCGAGATCGACCGCCTCGAGCAGGCCATCGCGAAGAGCGGCTTCGACGTCGTCAGCGCCACTTCGACGCCCGAGCAGCGCACCGAGGCCGTCATCGAGGCGAAGCAGTCTGCCGAACGCATCGGCCGCCTGCGCGAGGAGATCGTCGTACTCCAGCAGGAACGCGCCCGATACGCCGAGGAACTCGAGGCCTATCGGGCGCGGGTCGCGGCGACCGACTGAGCCCGACGGGTCGCCCGCGTCGGATGGACCTCCGGTGTGTGCCGGCGGTCACAGATTCCGTCGAAGCGGGCCGGGACCCATGTCTACGGACCGCCCGACGCGGTAAGTAGGGATCACGATTCGATCAGGGGGTAGCGGACCGTGGCGTTCGTGGTGGTGTCTGCAGGAACGGTCACGCATTCGAAGCTGCGCGCCGTGCGGGCGCGCTGGCTGGCGATGGCAGGCGCAGCCTGTGCGTTGGTGCTGGTGGCAGCGGGGCTCGCGGCCGGCTACCGGCTCGGACTCGCGCATGCCCCGTACACGGCGGTTTCGACGGCATCTGCATCGCACGGGTTCTCGAAGCCCGAGGTGCGCGCGCTCGTCGACCGGGTCGCGACGCTTTCGGGCCGGCTCACGCAACTCGAGGGCGAGGCCGCCGCGCTGGCGCAACGTTTCGGCAGTTCGGTGTCCGCGGAGGGTCGTGCCGCTGCCGGGGAATCACGACCGAGCGGCGGCCCGCTGCTGCCCGTCGCGAGCGCGGGGCTCGCCTCGGCGATGCCCCTGCTGCCGGACGAGCGGCTCGGCATCGCGCGGCTCGAGCGGCGTTTCGACGCGCTCGAACACTCGATCGCGTGGCTCGGCGACGTCGCGGCCGAACGGACCGTCGCGCAGATGGCATTCCCGTACCGGTTGCCGGTCGCGGGGTCCCGGATCAGTTCCTCGTACGGACTGAGGCACGATCCGTTCACGGGCCGCCTCGCGCGGCACACCGGGCTCGACATACCCGCGGCGCACGGCACGCCGATCCTCGCGAGCGGCGGGGGACGCGTCGTCTCGGCAGGGCTCCGGGGGGCATACGGGCGCGCCGTCGTGATCGACCACGGCGGCGGACTCGCGACGCTGTATGGGCACGCATCCAAGCTGCTCGTGCGGCCCGGCGACGTCGTCATGCCGAACGAGCCGATCGCGCTCGTCGGCTCGACCGGCCGCTCGACCGGCCCGCACCTGCACTTCGAGGTCCTGCGCAACGGCAAGCGCGTCGAGCCGTCGCAATACCTCGGGCGCGTGCTCGCGTCAGCGGAACCCGCCCGGTGACGGCGCGGGCCGTGCGGTCGACCCAGCGGCTGACCGCGGCGCCGTTCGAGCTGGTCTCGAACCGCCGCGCCCAGTCGGCGCTGCGGCTCGTGCTCGTGTGCGTGCTCGTGGGACTCGGCGCCGTGCTCGGGTTGCGACTCTACGCGGACGTCGGCGACGCCTCGAGCAACGGCCTGCTGCTGGAGCGCCGCAACGCCGCGCTCACGGAAGAAATCGCGCACCTGCGCGCCGATCTCGAGTTCGAACGCGCGACGCGGTCGGCGCTCGACTCGCAGGTCCTCGAGCTCACGGCGCGCATCGCCGAGCTCGAGGCCCAGCTCAGGTTCGTCCATGCCCAGGGAAGCCCGCGCGCGGCGCGAGCGCAACCGTGAAGCCGAGGAGGCACGCCCCGATGTTCCGCAAGCGCCATCAGCCCGTGATCGAAGTGAGCAAGCTCTCGAGCCTGATCGCGCCCGGCGTCGAGATCGCGGGCGACGTGATCGTCACGGACGGTCTGCGCGTCGACGGCCGCATCGAAGGTAACGTCCGCGCGAAGCCGGGCAGCCAGGGGCTGCTCGTGCTCAGCGAACGAGGCAGCATCCGCGGGACCGTACACGTGCACGACGCCGTCGTGAACGGCACGATCGACGGCGACGTCGAGGTCGAGCACTACCTCGAGCTGCAGGCCAATGCGCGCGTGACCGGAAACATCACCTACCGGCAGCTGCGGCTCGACTGCGGCGCGGTGGTCCAGGGCCGGCTCGAGCGCCTGTCAGACGCCGTAGCCCAGGAGCCCGCGGGCAACGTCGTGAACGTGCAGTTCGCCCAGGCCGCACCGTAGCCGGTCGCGACGGTCCGCCAGCACGCCGGGCTCAGCGGCGCAGCCGCAACCGCGTGCGCTTCATGTTCGTCGCGTGGGTGCCCTCGCGGGCGACCTCCGAGTCTCCTTCCGCTGCCCGCAACTGCACGTACGTGCCGTCGGACTGCATCTGCCAGGCATTGCGGCGGTCCTCGAGCTGCACCTTCAGGTCGTCCCACAGCCGCTCGCGAAGGTGCCGGGCCCGCACGGGCGCGACGGCCTCGACGCGCCGCGACAGGTTGCGGTCCATCCAGTCCGCAGAACCGATGTAGAAGTCCCCATCGAGCGGCTCCGCCTGGCCGTTGGCGAAGTGGAACGCGCGACCGTGCTCGAGGAACCGGCCGATGATCGAGCGGACCCGCAGGTTCTCCGTCCAGCCGGGGACGCCCGGGCGCAGGCAGCAGAATCCGCGCACGATCAGGTCGACCGGAACGCCGGCCTGCGACGCCTCGCAGAGCGCCTCGCAGACCGGCAGGTCCTCGAGCTGGTTGATCTTCACGACGATGCGCGCGGGCCGCCCCTCGCGCTGGTGGTCGATCTCGCGCCTGATGAGCGCGACGAACCGCTCGCGCATGTCGAGCGGCGCGACGAGCAGGTGCTCGAACTTCGGCGCGCGCGAATAGCCGGTCAGGTGGTGGAACAGGTTGACGACGTCCCGCGTTAGCGCCGGATCGCACGTGAAGAGGCCGTAATCGGTGTACATCCGTGCGGTCTTGACGTGGTAGTTCCCCGTGCCGATGTGCGCGTAGCTGCGCAGGCCGTCCCCCTCGCGACGCACGACGAGTGCGAGCTTGGTGTGCGTCTTGAGCCCGCGGACGCCGTGGATGACGTGGTCGCCGGCCTTCTGCAGCTCGTTGGCCCAGTGCAGGTTGCGTTCCTCGTCGAACCGGGCCTTGAGCTCGACCAGGCAGGCCACCTGCTTGCCATTTTCGGCCGCTTTGATCAGCGAGCGCACGAACGGCGTGTCGTCGCCGAGGCGGTAGACGGTCATCTTCATAGTCGTCGTCGCGGGATCGTTCGCCGCGTCGCGGATGAAGCGCTCCACGGTCGCGTCGAAGCTCTCGTACGGATGGTGGACGAGCACGTCGCCGGCGCGGATCATCGCGAACAGGTCGGCCTCCTCCTCGAGGCCGATCGGCACCATCGGGCTCCAGGGCGGGTCGCGCAGCTCCGGGATCGGAAGCGACGCGATCCCGAAGAGGCCGGTGTAGTCGAGCATGCCCGTGAGTTCGAAGACGTCGCTGTCCCTGAGCTCGAAGCGGTCCATCAGCCCGTCGCGGATCTCGGGGCGCGGCGACTCGCCGAACTCGAGCCGGACGACAGGCTGGAAGCGCCGCTGCCGCAGCTGCGCCTCGACGAGCTCCTTGATGCTGTTGTCCGTGTCCTCCTCGATCGCAATGTCGGCGTTGCGCGAGACGCGGAACAGCGAGGCGTGCTCTATCGACACCCCGGGAAAGAGCTTGTGCGCGTTCTCACGCACGAGTTCCTGCAGCGACACGTAGCAGCGCTCGTCCCCTGCGACGCCGTCGCGCAGCGTCACCCACTGCGGCAACGTGGTGGGCACCTTCACGCGCACGTTGATCGCGTCGCCAGTCTCGGGGTCGCGCAGCACGAAGCCCCAGGAGGTCGACAGGTTCGACATGAACGGAAACGGGTGCGACGGATCGAGGCTCAGCGGCGTAAGCGCCGGCGACACGTGCTGGTCGAAGTAGTCGCTCGCCTCGCACCGCTGCCCGGCGTCGAGCTCCGCCCAGCGCGCGAGGCGAACGCCGTTCTCCGCGAGCATCGGCCGCAGCCGCTCGAAGCACGAGGCCTGCTCGACCAGCATCGGGAAGAGCGCCGTGCGCAGCCGATCCATGTGCACGTGGAACTCGTGGATGACCGCGCCGTCACCGCTGGCGTACGCCCTCGTGCGCATCGCGCCCACGCGCTTCATGTAGAACTCGTCGAGGTTCGACGTGAAGATGGCCAGGAACTTGAGCCGCTCGAGCAGCGGCGTCCGCTCGTCGAGCGCCTCGCTCAGGACGCGCCGGTTGAACTCGAGCCAGCTCAGGTCGCGGTCGAACCACGCGGCCTTCAGCAGTTCCTTGCGACGCGTCTTTTCCTCCCTGCTCATCCCGGCACCCCGATGCGGCGACAATCTGTCAAATTGGCACGGATATGTTGCATTGGCGAGACTAAGCTAGGCCGCGATGCGGATCATAGCGGTGTCGAACATCAAGGGTGGCGTCGGCAAGACGACCACGGCGGTTAACCTGGCGTACCTCGCGGCCGCGTCGGGCCGGCCCACCGTGCTGTGGGACCTCGACCCGCAGGCGGCGGCCACCTACCTCCTGCAGGGTACCGCGGCCGAGGGCACCGGCTCGAAGCAGCTCGTGAGCGGGAAGACCTCCCTGCTCGACCTGCTGACGCCGACCGCCCACTCGGACCTGTACCTCGCTCCCGCGGATTTCTCCTACCGCAATTTCGACCTGCACATCGACGACCGAAAGCACCGCACGAGTCGCCTGCTCAGGATCGTGCGGCCCCTGCACGACGCGTGCGAGTTCCTGGTGATGGACTGCCCGCCCGGCATCTCGCTGCTCTCCGAGAACGTGCTCAGGGCGGCGGACGCGGTCGTGGTGCCCATGCTCCCCGCACCGCTGTCGCTGCGCATGCTCGATCAGCTGCGCGCCTTCCTCGAACGGGAGGGCTGGCGGGATCTGCGGCTCCTGCCGTTCTTCTCG
>RPQJ01000140.1 GCA_003819815.1 Lysobacterales bacterium | reverse complement strand
GTGATGTAGCCGGTCAGGTCGGGGATCGGGTGGCCGATGTCGTCGCCCGGCATCGTCAGGATCGGCAGCTGCGTCAGCGTGCCTGGCCGGCCCCGGATGCAGCCGGCGCGCTCGTACAGCGCGGCGAGGTCCGAGTACATGTAGCCCGGGTATCCCTTGCGGCCCGGGATCTCGCCGTGGCTCGCCGAGACCTCGCGCAGCGCTTCGCAGTAGTTCGTCATGTCGGTCAGGATCGCGAGCACATGGCGACCCTCGACGAAGGCGAGGTATTCGGCCGCCGTGAGCGCGTAGCGCGGGGTGAGCAGCCGCTGCATGCCCGGCTCGTCGGCGAGGTTCAGGAACAGCACGGTGTGGCCCAGCGCGCCGCTCGCCTCCATCGACCGGCGGAATTCCTCCGCGGTGTCGTGAGGGATTCCGAGCCCTGCGAACACGACGGCGAACTCCTCGCGCCGCTCGCCGCGCAGCCGCGCGCGCTGGGCGATCTGCGTCGCGAGCCGGTCGTGCGGCAGCCCGCCCGCGGAGAAGAGCGGCAGCTTCTGGCCGCGCACGAGGCTGTTCAGCAGGTCGATGGCCGACACCCCGGTCTCGATGAAGTCGCGCGGCAGCACGCGCCAGGACGGATTGATGGCGAGCCCCTCGATGCGCATGCGCGCGCGCGCCGCGACCGGCGGGCCGCCGTCGATGGGCCGCCCGACGCTGTCGAAGACGCGGCCGAGCAGGTTCGGGCCGACACCGAAGAGGAGCGGCTCGGCGCGCAGCCTGATCCGCGTGCCGGCAAGCGCGAGGCCCGCGGTGGACTGCAGCACTTCGATCACCATCGAGCGCTCGTCGAGCGCCGCGACGCGGCCGAGGCGCTCCACGCCGTCTTCGCCCTCGAGCTCGACCGCCGAGTTGAGCCCGACTCGCGCGGCCCGCCGGGCGAAGACGAGCGGCCCCTCGATACGGGTCACGGCGCCGTCGAGCACCAGGTCAGCGAACATGCGCGGCCTCCGGCTGCAGCGTGTCGAACTCGTAGTCCAGCTGCTTCGGCAGCTGCGCGAGCCTGCGCAGGTCGTCCTCGCCGAATTCCTCGCCGAGGCGCTGCAGCCGCCGCACGCTGGGCAGCGTGGCGATGCGTCCCGGGGCCACGCCCGCGTGCACGGCGGCCTCGGCGCGGTCCATGAACGCGAGCAGCACGCCGAGCATGGCGGCCTGCCGCGCGGGCGAGGCATAGCGGTCCACCGTCGAGAACGACGACTGGCGCAGGAAACCGTCGTTCACGAGATCCGCGCAGAGGAGCTTGATCTGCTGCTCGGCCGGCAGCGAGTCGCGGCCGACGATGCGCGCCATGCGCTCGAGGTGCGACTGCTGCTCGAGCAGCGCGAGCACGCGCTGGCGCTGCACGAGCCAGTCCGGGTTGCCCGAGAGCGCCCACCAGCCCGCGAGCGCGTCGGCATCCGCGCTGTACGACTGCAGGGGATGAATCGCGGGATAGAAGCGCGCCTGCGCACGCTGCCGGTCGAGTGCCCAGAAGCAGCGGACGTAGCGCTTGGTGTGCAGCGTGACCGGCTCCGAGAAGTCGCCGGCCGGCGGGCTCACGGCACCGATGACCGTCACCGAGCCCTCGTCCCCCGCGAGCGTGCGCACCCTCGCGGCACGCTCGTAGAATTCCGCGAGCCGCGAGCTCAGGTATGCGGGATAGCCGGCCTCCCCGGGCAGTTCGCCCAGGCGCCCCGAGACCTCGCGCAGCGCCTCGGCCCATCGGCTGGTCGAGTCCGCCATCAGCGCGACGTGCAGCCCCTGGTCGCGGAAGTACTCCGCGACGGAGATGCCGGTGTAGATGCTCGCCTCCCGCGCGGCGACGGGCATGTTGGACGCGTTGGCGATGATGACGGTGCGCTCGATCAGACGGCGGCCGCTGCGCGGGTCCTCGAGCTCGGGGAACTCGTGCAGCACCTCGGCCATCTCGTTGCCGCGCTCGCCGCAGCCCACATAGACGATCACGTCCGCGTCGCACCACTTCGCGAGCGCTTCCTGCAGTACCGTCTTGCCGGTGCCGAAGCCGCCGGGCAGGGCCGCGCGGCCGCCGCGAGCGACCGGGAACAGCGTGTCGAGGATGCGCTGGCCCGTGATCATCGGCGCCTCGGGCGGCAGTCGCGCCTGCACCGGTCGCGGCGTGCGCACCGGCCACGTCTGGCGCATGACCACCGGCCGTTCGACGCCGTCGTCGCCGACGAGCACGGCGAGCGGTGCGTCCTCGGAATACTCGCCCTCGGCCACGACGCTCGCGACGCGCCCGTGCACTCCCGGCGGCACGAGTACGCGCTGTGGGAACGTGCCGTCGAGTCTGCCGAGCACGGCGCCGGCGGCGAGCGCCGCGCCCGTCGCGACGCCGGGAACGAAATGGAATTGCCGCGCCGGCGCGCTGCCGGAGCCTGCCTGCACCTGGAAGTCGTCGCCGCCCGTGAGCGGCCTCAACAGGCCGTCGAAGATGCCTCCCAGCACGCCGGGGCCGAGCTGCACGGAGAGCGCGCGGCCGCTGCCCGTCACGACGTCGCCGGGTTCGAGGCCGGTGGTGTCCTCGTACACCTGTGCGACGATCTCGCCGTCCCGCAGGTGGATCACCTCGCCGAGCAGGTGCCGTGGCCCGACGTGCACGGCCTCGTAGACGCCGAACCGCCCTTCGGCGCGTGCCCGCAGCACCGGTCCGCCGATCCACGTGATGCGTGCGAGGCTCATGACCCGGGCTCCTGCGGGGCGGCGAGCAGCGCGTCGAGCTCGGCGAGCATCTCGGCCTCGATGCGCTCTCGCGACGCCAGCAGGCCGGGCAGCGTGGCATCCACCGTCGCGAGTCCGCGCCTCAGCCTGAGGCCCGGGCCGAGCCCCGTCACGGCGGCCGACTGCAGGTCGCGGGCGGCCAGGCACTCTCGCGCGACCTCGAGCGCAAGTTCGAGGCCTGGCGGTTCGGCCTCCACGATGTACGTGCCGTCTTCGAGCAGCGTCCGTCGCGCGACGCCGCACGCCGCCTCGCACCACGCGCGGCGTCGGGCTGGATCGTCCCAGGCCGCGACGAGCGCGGACGGCAGTGCCTGCCACGCCGTATCGAGCCATTGCCGGAGCGCCGCCTGCTCGCGCTGGCGCGCCGCCGTCTCGAGTGCCGCGTTCCGTTCCGCGACGCCGCGCTCGACGAGCTGCCGCGCCTCGTCGCGGGCGAGCCGCATGCGCGCCCGCGCCTCGACCCGGGCCCGCTCGACGATCGTGCGGGCCTGTTCGGCCGCGGCATCGAGCAGGCGGCGCGAGGCGCTTTCCTGCTCGCGCGTGAGGCGGCGCAGCAGTGCGTCCGTCTGGGCTTCGACCAGCGTGACGGGTGCGTTCATGGCTCGATCCCCAGTACGCGGCGGACTTCGCGCTCGACGTCGGGCCCGGATCCGTTGCCGTAGAGGTCGGGGACGAGCTCGACGAGCGGCCACTCGCCCGCGAGCGCCGTGTCCAGCAGCGCCTGCGGTACGCTCTTCGCGAGCGTCGCGGAGACGAGCACGAGGTCGCTGCGCCCGTCGAGCGCAAGCCGGACGGCCTCGCCCGCCTCGGCAGGCGACGGGACGCGGGTCTCGACGCCGGCGCTGCGATAGCCGGCCGCGGTCGCCTCGTCGCCGATGTAGACGATGCGTGCCACGTCAGCCGAGCCGGTTGAGTATCAGGATCGAGACGATGAGGCCGTAGATCGCGATGCCCTCCGCGAGGCCGACCATCACGAGCACCCGACCGAAGAGTTCGGGCTTCTCCGCGAGCGCGCCGAGGGCCGCGGTGCCGACCTGCGCCACCGCATACCCCGCGCCCAGTGCGGCGAGGCCCGCGGAAGCTGCGGCTGCAGCGAATCCCCAGCGGACGATGCCCGGGTCGACCGCCACTGCCGTCGCCTCCGCGGCGAGCGCGGGCGCGGCGGCGAGGAGCGCGAAGGTCGCGAGCCCCGCGGTCGCGAGCCCAAGCACGAACAACGCGATCGTCCAGTGGGTGCGGGTCATCATGTCGGGCTCCGGGTCAGGGTTGCGTCGGGAGGCACCGGCGGCGGCAGTGGCCGGAACGGCCGGCCGCGCGCCGACAGGAAGCGGATGAAGAACTCGAACAGGATGAGGCGCGTGGTCTGGATGCCGACCACGAGACCCTCGAGCGCGATGATCGCGGCGTTGCCGATCAGGAGCGCCGGCCAGTATCCGGCACCCGTGGCCTCGGCGATGCCGACCACGGCCGAGCAAAGCCCGGCGTGCGCGAGCGCGAATGCGCCGACGCGCACGAACGAGACCGTGTTGACGCCCAGTTGCAGCAGTTTCTCCACCGCCGTGCCCGCGGCGCGTCCGGCGGCGCCGAGGCGATCTCCGGAGGCCGACCACGCGTGTCCCACGAGTATCCAGGCGTAACCTGCGGGAAGAGCCCAGAGCATCCGCGCGTCGCGTGCGACGCCCACGATGCCGAGGTACGCGAGCACCAGCCCGGCCTCGCAAACGAGCCACCGACGGAACTCGCCGCGCCAGAGGAACTGCAGGGCGTCGAGCACGAGTCCTGCCGCGATCACGAGCACACCGAAGCCGAGCGCCACTCCGAGCACGACGAGCGGCTCCTCGAGCGGGTGCAGCCAGAGCGGCGCGATCAGGTCCTCGCGCGCGAACACGCTGCCGAACGCGAAGCCGAACGCCATCGCCACGATTCCGCCCGGAACGAGCAATCCGAGCGCCGGCAGGCGCTTGCGCAGGACGAGCCCTGCGATCACGAGCACCAGCCCCTGGCCCACGTCGCCGAACATGTAGCCGAACATCAGCGGGGCGACGAAGGCGACCACGACGCTCGGGTCGGCTTCGCGTGCGGCGGGCACGCCCATGAGCCCGGCAAAGACCTCGAACGGCCGCGCCCAGCGGGGATTGCGCAGCACGGACGGCGGCACGGCGTCCTCGGGCGCGGGCATCAGGCGGAGCAGGTAGTGGAGGGAGCGAGCGTCGAGCGCCGACCGCAGGCGCGCGTCGTCCAGGTCCGCGCACCAGCCGGTCACCCAGGCGAAGTGCTCCGTGACCGGCAGCTCGGGCACGTTCGCGACCAGCCAGGCCGCGAGCCCGAGCTCGCCCAGCGCCGCAGGGAGTTCGTGCCGGCGCGCGAGCTCGTCGAGTCCTGCGCGCGCGGCCCGTTCGCGGGCGTCGAGCGCTGCGCGTCGCGCCTCGAGGTGGCGCGGCAGGTCGTCGGGATCGGCAGGCAGGTCCGGCGGCAACGCGATGGACCGTCCCCGGCGTGCGGCGACGGACTGGTCGAGCGCCGCGACCTCGTCGACCGGCCCGACTGCGACCAGCAACCGGGACTCCCCGGTCGGCACCGACTGCATCAGGACGTTGGCCGGAAGCGCCTGTGGCAGCGCGTCCTGCGGCAGCAGGTAGGCGCGACCCGCGAGCAGTGGCCCTGCCGTCGCGACCCGGTCGAGGCGGATGCGTGCCTCACCGGTGCGCGCCGCGAGGTCCGCGAGCAGTGCGACGTCCTCGCGTTCCTGCGCGAGGGCCTCGAGTTCCGCGATGAGCGGATCGGCTGCCTTCGTCCAGGCCCGGGTACGCTCGAGCGCCTCGCGCGGGGCCTCGAGGAGCGCATGCTCGGGACCCGGGCGGCTCGGCGCGGGTCGCGGCCAGTGGTGGCCGTACCGCCGCGCGAGCGCCTCGTAGTCGGTCAGCAGCAGCTTGAGGTCCGGCAGCGCGAGCTTCGATTCGGGCCGGCTGTAGGCCTGGAGCTGCACGGCCCCCGTCGAGGCGAGCGCGTCGAGCACTGCGCCGAGCTCTTCACGCGAGGTGAGCAGCTCGAACCAGCTCGCCGGCGCCGTACGCAGCGTCATTGCAGCGCCGCCGACGCGTCGCGCAATGCGGCGACCGCGAGTGCACCGCGCAGCCGCCGCACGTCGAGCGCGAGCAGCCCGAGGTAGGCCACTGCGGCCACGGGCGACAGGGGATGCCGGCGGAACGCGAGTTCGAGCTGTCGCTCGACCGAACTCAGGACCTCCGTCGAGTCGGCCTCGGGCGGCGAGTCGCGCAGGCGGCGCCAGAACGGATCGAGGGAGCGCAGCGCGCGCTCGAGCTGCGCGCGTGCCGATGACGGTCCCGGCCACAGAGTGCGCCAGTGATCCACCCACGCGCCCGCGACGTCGGGCACCGCGCCGTCTTCGAAGGCCAGGGCTGCGAGGCCACGCGTCGCGAGCGCGTTGCGCCGCTCGCGCGGTTCGTGCGCGACGACCGGGCCGAGCACCGGGTCGTCACGCATCCACGCTGGCGCGTGCCCGCCGCGCGCGAGCTTCTGCAGCGACTCGAGGTACGGCAGCCACTGCATCCAGCGCACGGCCTCGCGCCACGGCTCGGGCTGCCACCCGGCGACCTCGTCGACGGCCGCGACCCATTCCGCGCGCAGTCCACGCTCGATCTCGTGCACGCCGGCGCGCGGGGCCAGGCGCCCGGTCCAGCGCGCGAGCGGCGTGCCCCGGACGAGCTGCAGGATCGCCCCAGGATCGCGCGTCGCGGCGACCTGCTGCCAGTCGGCATTCGCCACGCGGCAGCCGTAGCGGGCCTGCAGCCGCGCCTGTGCGTACGCGAACGCGAGATCGGGGTTCATGAGGCGGCCGTGAGGCGCCGTGCGAGACGCTCGCTCGCGACCTCGGCCATCGCGAGCAGTTCGGTGCCGCCGTGCCGCGTCCCGTCGGCTTTCGCATCGAGCTCGGCGAGGCGCCGGGCGAGTCTCGATTGCGCCGCCGCGTGCGCGCGCGTAGCCCGCACTCGCGCTCGTTCGAGCAGGAGCCGGCGCTCGTCTCGAGCGCGCTCCATCAATGCCTCGGCTTCACGCCGCGCCGTTTCGATCGCGCCGGTGGTCTCGCGCTCTGCCGCGAGCACGCGGTTGATTGCCGCAGCGACGGCGGGGTCGGGATCGCGCCGGTCCATACGCACCCCCGCGTTGCAGGAGCACCATACGGCTCGTGCTGCGGGCGGTCATCCGGAGATACCGCAGCGGCAGGACGAGGTGGCGGAAGGCGGCGCGCATCACGCACCGCGCGAAGACTCAGCCGCCGTGGCCTTCCATCATGAGGCCGGTGCCGCCGCGCGAAATGTGCGCGACGACGGCACTGCGGCGATGGATCTTGGTCACGGTGCCGAGGCAGATTGCGAAGGCGAGTTCGACCGTCTGGCCGCGGCGCAGGCCCATGTCCGCGGTCTCGACGAACACACCGCTCGCGCTAAGGTTCTTGGCCTTGCAGATGCGACGCTTGCGGCCCGGCAGCAGCACGTAGACCGTGGTGCGGGCGCGGTGACGGGTGGTGAGTCTTCTTTCCACTGGCCTAGCTCTGATGTTGTTCTGGTGACGGGCCGGCTCGCGCCAATTATGCACGCTCGCGGCACGCTGGGAAGTCCGCCTCGATCGCGGGCGCCTTATGTCGCCTCGAGCGCGGTATCCTGCGCGCCGCGGCGGTACAGGCATGCCAGGCTCATCATCCAGCACAGTCGTTCGACGAGGCGCACCGTCCAGCGCGGCGTCCGCGCCCGTCGGCGTGTTCGACTCGGGCGTCGGCGGCCTCACCGTGCTGCGAGCGCTGCTCGCGACGCTGCCGTCCGAGCACTACGTGTACCTCGGAGACACCGCGCGGCTTCCGTACGGGACGAAGAGCGCGGACTCGGTGCGTCGCTACGCGCTGCAGGCCGCGGCGGCGCTCCGCGGGCGCGGCGTGAAGTGCCTGGTCGTCGCCTGCAACACGGCGACGGCGGTCGCGCTCGACGCGCTCGCCGCCGGGTTCGATCCGTTGCCGGTCGTGGGCGTGCTCGAGCCCGGGGCCGTCGCGGCGTGCCGCGCGACACGCTCGGGCCGAGTCGCGGTGATCGCGACGGAGGGCACCGTGCGGGGCGGGGCCTACGAACGCGCGATCCGCAGGCTGCTGCCGGACGCGCGCATCGTCTCCCGGGCCTGCCCGATGTTCGTCGCGCTGGCGGAGGAAGGCTGGACGGCGGGCCCGATCGCGGAGGCCGTCGCGCACCGCTACCTCGACGACTGGTTCGGTCCCGGCGCCGGGACCGGGAAGCCGGACACCCTCGTGCTCGGCTGCACGCACTTCCCCATGCTCGAGCCGGTGCTGCAGGCTGTCGCGGGGCCGGACGCCACGATCGTCGACTCCGCACGGACCACCGCCGCTGCGGTCGCGGACGTCCTCGGGGAACGGGGGCTGCTCCGGACGGCAGGCCCGGGCGACCCCGGGCGGCTCGAACTGCTCGCCACTGACGGTCCCGAGCGCTTCGCACGGGTCGGCAGCGGATTCCTCGGCCGGCCGATCGGGACCGAGGACGTCAGGGTGGTGGACCTCTAGGGGAAGGGATAGGGGGTAGGGGGTAGGGGATGAGACCGCAGCGCAACGTTCCGGTCACTACCCCCCCACCCTCCATCTCCCTGCCCCCTTCCGATTGACACGGCCTCGCCTAGCCACGAGAATACGCGGCTCTCTGTCCGCGGAGGGGTACCCAAGCGGCCAACGGGAGCAGACTGTAAATCTGCCGGCTCATGCCTTCGTAGGTTCGAATCCTACCCCCTCCACCAGTCCCGGCTACGGCGCGGTGGCGGGACGCGTGGAGCGCGCGGAGCGGGGCGGCGGGCCGGCAGTCGGGGCTTCGGGGCAAGGCGGGTGTAGTTCAATGGTAGAACCTCAGCCTTCCAAGCTGATGGCGTGGGTTCGATTCCCATCACCCGCTCCAACCCGGGGTGCCGGGACGGACGACTGGGGATGAAGGTTTCGGCGGCCCACGTAGCTCAGTCGGTAGAGCACGTCCTTGGTAAGGACGAGGTCACCGGTTCGATTCCGGTCGTGGGCTCCAGGTTTCAGGAAGGGGGTAGGGGATAGTGAACAGGGCGTAGTGGAGGGGTTGCGGTCCCGCCTGAGGCAGGGCCGATCCCGGACGCTGCCGCGCCAGACACTATCTCCTACCCCCTGATCACTAGGCACTTGTTCAGAGGTAAGGGTCGTGGGTAAGGAAAAATTCGAGCGTACGAAGCCGCACGTGAACGTGGGCACGATTGGTCACGTGGACCATGGGAAGACGACGCTGACGGCGGCGCTGACGAAGGTGATGGCGGAGACGCACGGCGGCACCTTCATGGCCTACGACCAGATCGACAAGGCACCGGAGGAGAAGGCGCGCGGGATCACGATCTCGACGGCGCACGTGGAGTACCAGTCGCCGGCGCGCCACTACGCGCACGTCGACTGTCCGGGGCACGCGGACTACGTGAAGAACATGATCACGGGCGCGGCGCAGATGGACGGCGCGATCCTGGTGGTGTCGGCGGCCGATGGCCCGATGCCGCAGACGCGCGAGCACAT
>RPQJ01000139.1 GCA_003819815.1 Lysobacterales bacterium | reverse complement strand
CTCGGCGACGTCGAGACGGTGGTCGACAGCGGGCTCGACGTCTACGCGCAGAACGTCGAGACCGTCCGGCGCCTCACGCATCCGGTGCGCGACCCGCGCGCGGGCTACGAGCAGACGCTCGCGGTGCTCGCGCACGCGAAGCGCCACCGGCCTGGCGTGCTCACGAAGACGAGCCTGATGCTCGGGCTCGGAGAGACGGATGCCGAGGTGCTCGAGACCATGGACGACCTGCGGCGCGCCGGTGTCGACCTGCTCACGCTCGGCCAGTACCTGCGGCCGACCGCGCACCACCTGCCGGTCGAGCGGTTCGTCGCGCCGCCGGAATTCGAGCGGCTGCGCGGAGAGGCGCTGGCGCGCGGCTTCGTCGAGTGCGTCGCCGGCCCGCTCGTGCGCTCGAGCTACCGCGCCGAGCAGGCTCTCGAGCGCAACAACGCCGGCCTCGGGGCCGGTGGCGTCGCGACCCGCCCGGGACCGTGACTGCCGCGAGGCTCCGCTGGCTCGGGCTGGCCGACTACGAGCCCACCTGGCGAGCGATGCAGCGCCTCGTCGACGCGCGCGACGCCGCGACGCGCGATGAGATCTGGTTCCTCGAGCACCCGCCCGTCTACACGCTCGGCATGAACGCCGCGCTCTCGCACGTGCTGGCGCCGGGCGAGATTCCCGTCGTGCAGATCGATCGCGGCGGGCAGGTCACCTACCACGGCCCGGGCCAGCTGGTCGTCTATCCGCTCCTCGATCTCTCGCGCCTGGGACTCGGCGTGCGCGCGCTGGTGGAAGCGATCGAACGCGCGCTGGTCGTCACGCTCGCGGGCTGGGGCATCGGGGCGCACGGGCGCCGCGACGCGCCCGGCGTGTACGTCGGTGCGCGCAAGATCGCGAGCGTCGGTCTCAGGATCCGGCGTGGCTGCTGCTACCACGGGCTCGCGCTGAACGTCGCGATGGACCTCGAGCCGTTCCGGCGCATCAACCCCTGCGGCTACGCGGGCCTCGAGATGACGCAGGTGAGCGACCTCGGCGGACCGTCGGATGTGGGCGCCGTCGCCGACGCGCTCGCGCCGCGGCTGCTCGCTTCGCTCGGACTCGAGGCCGACGCTCAGAGCGCGACGAGAACCTGGCTGCAGGCGGTGAGATCGCCGTAGGCGGCGTCGAGCTGGGCCTTGCTTTCCGCCACGACCGTGACGGTGATGCCGAGGTAGCGCCCGCCGCGGCTCGGCCGCTCCTCGATGCGCTCGGGAAGCACGTCCCCGAAATGCCTCGAGAGGATGCCGAGCACGAGGCTGCGGAATTCCTCCGTCGCCGGTCCCATGACCTTGATCGGGAAGTCGCACGGGAACTCGAGCAACGTCGCTTCGGTCATGGCTCAGAGCGCAGGCGTCGCCGCGATCGCGTCGAGGTGCGCCCGCAGGCGATCGTACATCTCGCCCCACAGGGGGCCCGGCCGGCCCGACCCCACGGGCGCGCCGTCGACGCGCGTGACCGGAAGGACGCCGCGACCGGCCGAGGCGATCCAGGCTTCGTCGCAGTTCGCGAGCTCGCGGGCCTCGAGCTCGCAGACCTGCACCGGCAGCCAGCCCTCGGCGAGCTCGATCACTGCGTCACGGGAGGTGCCCGGCAGGATGCGGCGATCGTTCGGGGGCGTCACGAGCGTGCCGCCGATGCAGAGGAACACCGTGCTCGAAGAACCCTCGAGCAGCAGGCCGTCGCGCACCAGCAGCGCCTCGTCGGCGCCGGCGTCGGCCGCCTGCTGCCGCAGCAGCACGTTCGCGAGCAGCGCGATGGACTTCACGTCGCAGCGCGCCCAGCGCAGGTCCTCCAGCGTGACCGCTGCGAGCCCGTGCTCGAGGACGCGCGGCGCCGGGGCAGGGTAGGGGCTCGCGAAAGCGAACACCGTCGGCCGGACGCCGGCCGGGAACAGGTGATTGCGGCCGTACTCCGCGCCGCGCGTCACCTGCAGGTAGAGCAGCATTTCCGGCTCGCCGGCCGTGCGCGCGAGTTCCGCGAGCAGTGCCGCCCACTCGTCGTGCGTGTGCGGATTCGGCAGGCGCAGCGCCGCGAGGCTCCGCTCGAGGCGGTCGAGGTGGGCGCGCAGCCGGAACGGCCGGCTGCGGTGCACCGGGATCACTTCGTAGACGCCGTCCGCGAAGAGGAACCCGCGGTCGAACGCCGAAACCCGCGCCTCGGCGGTCGCTACGAATTCGCCGTCGACGTAGCAGCGCGGGTACGGCGCGGGCACGTCAGTCGAACCAGAGACGGACCGTGTCGGACAGGCGTCGGAACAGGCCGCCCGCCGGCACGTCCTGCGCCGGGTAGAGGTCGTGCGCGGCGATCGTCGCGCCGTCGACGACGATGCTCGCCTTGCCGATCGCGGTGGCCGCGGAGAGCGGCGCGACGAGCCGCTCGGGCAGCTCGAATTCCGCCTGCACGCTGCCCATGCTGCCGCGCTGGCCGGTGACGTACAGGTCGCGGCGCAGCGCGAGCCCGACCTCGGGCACCGCGCCCTTCCAGACCCGCGCGGTCGTGAGCGGCTGGCCCGCGGCGTAGAGCCGGCGGGTCTCGAAGAAATTGAAGCCGTAGTTGAGGAGGGCGGCGTTAGCGTCCTCGCGCCCGCGCATCGAGTCGGCGCCCAGCACGACCGAGACGAGCCGCATGCCGTCGCGCATCGCCGAGGCGATCAGGCAGTAGCCGGCGGATTCCGTGTGCCCGGTCTTCACGCCGTCGACCGACGGGTCGCGCCACAGCAGGCCGTTGCGGTTCTGCTGCGTGATGCCGTTCCAGGTGAACTCCTTCTGGGCGTACCAGCGGTAGTATTCCGGGAACTCGTGGATCAGCGCGCTCGAGAGCACGGCCGCGTCGCGGGCGGTCATGTAGTGCTCGGGGCCGGGCATGCCCGCGGAGTTCGTGAAGTGCGAGCCCGTCATGCCGAGGTTCTTCGCGTACGTGTTCATCATCTGCACGAACGTGGCCTCGGTGCCGCCGACGAGTTCGGCCAGCGCGACCGTCGCGTCGTTGCCCGACTGGACGATCATGCCCTGGATCAGGTCGTCGACCGACACCTGCTTGCCGACCTCGACGAACATCCGCGAGCCTTCCTGCTTCCAGGCGTTCTCGCTGATCGTGGCCATGTCGTCGATCTTGATGCGGCCTTCCTTGAGCGCGTGGAACACCGCGTAGGCGGTCATGAGCTTCGTGAGGCTCGCCGGTTCCTGGCGCGAATCCGGATCGAGCGCCGCGAGCACGCGCCCGCTGTCGTGGTCGATCAGGATGAAGCTGCGGGCCTTGAGCTCGGGGGGCGGCGGGATCTGTGTCGGACCGGGTGCCGCCGTGGCGGCCGTGGCGGCCGGAGCCTCGACAGGAGGCGTGGTGCCCGTCTCGGGCTGCTCGTCGCGGGAACAGCCGCCGAGGCCGAGGACGAGGACCAGGGCCAGCCAGGCGGAACGGTGGAACGCGGTGGATCGTGTCATTGCGTCTCGGAGGCGAATCGTTGGAGAGGGGGGCGGGACACGCGGCGCGCGGCTCACGGGCCCGGCGTGGAGACCGACTCGAACGGCCGGGGTTCCGTGCGCGGCGGCCCGGCCGCGATCATGGCTTCCGCAGCGATCGCTTCCGCAAGGTCGTTGACGGCACTCGCATAGAGCTGGCTGCGGTTGTACCGCGTGATCGCATGGAAATTCCTGTAGCCGACGCGGTACTCGGGGCCGTCGACGCCGATGAGCCGCACGAGCACGGCCGGGGCGTCGTCGGGCAGCACCGTGTCCAGGCGGACGCCGCGGGCCCGCAGCGAACCGACGGTTTCCCGGAGGTCGAGCTTGCCGAACTCGAGCCCCTCGAGATTCGCCGCGGAGACGTCCGCGGGCGACATGATGGGCTCCCCGGCGCGCCAGCCGTGCTTCTTCAGGTAGTTCGCGACGCTCGCGAACACGTCGGGCCAGCTCTTCCACAGGTTGCGATGTCCGTCGCCGTCACCGTCGACGGCGAAGTTGCGGAAGCTCGACGGCATGAACTGCGGGATGCCCATCGCGCCCGCGTACGAGCCGACCGGCACGAGCGGGTCGAGCGATTCCTCGCGCGCCATGAGCAGGTAGTTCTCGAGCTCGCTGCGGAAGAACGGGCTGCGTGGCGGGTAGTCGAACGCGAGCGTCGCGAGCGCGTCGGCGACGCGGTGCTTGCCCACGTTCTCGCCGTAGAAGGTCTCGACGCCGACGATCGCGAGCATCACCTGGGCGGGCACGCCGAGCGCCGCAGCGCGCCCGAGCGCGTCCGCCTCGGCACGCGAAACCTCGGCGCCGCGCCGGATGCGGCGCTCGGTGAGGAAGCGGGCACGGTACTCGTGCCACGGCATCACCTTCTCGGCCGGCCGCGAGATCGCCTCGATGATCGGCGGCCGCGACTCGACCAGAGCGAGCGTGCGAGAGAGCTCGGCCGCGTCGAATCCGTGCTTCGCGGCCATCTCGGCCACGAACGCCGTGACGTCCGGGCGCGTCTCGTCGAGCGCGAGGGCAGGGATGGCGGGCACGCAGCAGGCGGCGCACAGCAGGGCGAGTGTGGTTCGGGGCATCGGGTGCATCGTGGGGGCGGCCGCTCAGGTAGCGACCAGCTTGCGGCGGGAATGGACGGACATGAGGATACCGAACGCGGCCATCAGGGTCACCATCGACGTGCCGCCGTAGCTCACGAGCGGCAGCGGCACGCCGACCACCGGCAGCAGGCCCGCTACCATGCCGCTGTTCACGAACACGTAGACCCCGAAGAGCAGGGTCAGCGAGCCGGCCGTCAGCCGCGAGAACGTGTCCTGCGCCTGCACGGCGATGTAGAGGCCCCGCCCGATCACGAGCAGGTAGAGCACCATGAGCACGCTCAGCCCCACGAGCCCCCACTCCTCGCCGATCACCGCGAAGATGAAGTCGGTGGAGCGCTCGGGCAGGAACTCGAGCTGTGCCTGGCTGCCGTTCATGTAGCCCTTGCCGAACACGCCGCCCGACCCGATCGCGATCTGCGACTGGATCGTGTGGTAGCCGGCGCCGAGGGGGTCGTTCTGCGGATTCAGGAACGTGAGCACGCGCTGCCGCTGGTAATCGTGCAGGAAGTGCCAGACGACGGGACCCGCCGCGGCGAGCAGCGCGCCGAGGCCGATCATGTAGCGCACCTGCAGGCCGGCGAGCAGGATGACGAGCACGCCGCCCGCCGACACGAGCAGCGCGGTGCCGAGATCCGGCTGCTCCGCGATCAGGAGCGCCGGCACCATGATCGCGACCGCGAGCACGGCAAGCGAGGCGGGGCTCGGCGGCAGGGGACGGTCGTGCAGGTACCACGCGCAGGCGAGGGGCACGGCGATCTTCATGATCTCGGACGGCTGGAAGCGGATGAAGCCCAGGTCGAGCCAGCGCTGCGCGCCCATCGCGATGTCGCCCGTCAACGCGACCGCGACGAGCAGCAGCACGCCCGCGGCGTAGAGCCACGGCGCGATTGCGCGCAGCAGCCGCGGCGGCACCTGCGCCACGACGACGAGCACCACGAGCGCGAGGCCGAGCCGCGCCGCCTGGCGCAGGAAGATGCTCACGTTCTCGCCGGCCGCGCTGAACAGTACGACGAGTCCGACGACGCCGACCGCGAGGACGCCCGCGAGCAGCGGGCCGTCGACGTGCAGCGCCTCGAGCACACGTCCCGTCACCGTGAAGGTGCGCTGGGCGCGGCTCGAGTAGCCCGGGCCCGCAATCTCGGTCCTCATTCCTCGCTACCTCCCGCGGGTTGCGTCGGCCCGGGCGCCGCCTGCGCGGCCTGGTCGGGCGGCAGCAGGTAGGCGTCGAACACCTTGCGCGCGATCGGCGCTGCCGTGCCGCTGCCGCTGCGGCCATTCTCGACCACCACCGCGACCGCGAGCTGCGGGTCGTCGGCCGGCGCGAAGGCGACGAACAGCGCGTGGTCGCGCATGCGCTCGGCGACCGCCTTCTCGTCGTACTTCTCGTTCTGCCCCACGCTGAAGACCTGCGCCGTGCCGGTCTTGCCCGCGATCTTGTAGGGCGCCCCGATCTGGCTGCGTCGGGCGGTGCCCCACGGGTCGTTCATGACGCCGACCATGCCGCCGATGATCACGTCCCAGTGCGAAGCATCCTCGACGGGCACCCGCGGCAGAGCCCGCGGCTCGAGCGCGCGGATGTCGCCGGTGTCGGCGTCGCGGATGCGATTCACGAGCCGCGGCGCATATCGCTCCCCGCGCATCGCGATCGTCGCCGTGACGTGCGCGAGCTGCAGCGGCGTGGCCAGCATGTAGCCCTGCCCGATGCCGGCGATCACGGTCTCGCCGGGAAACCACGTCTGCAGTTCCTTCTTCTTGAACGCATTGCGCTTCCAGTCGGGCGAAGGCACGAGGCCCGGCCGTTCGCCCGCGATGTCGATCCCGGTCTTCTGGCCGAGCCCGACGCTCGTGAGGAAGTCGTGCATCTTCTGGATGCCCATCTCGGCCGACACACCGTAGAAGTACACGTCGCAGGAGACCGCGATCGCGCGGTGCATGTCCACGCTGCCGTGGCCGCTGCGCTTCCAGTCCCGGTAGCGGTGGCTCGAGCCCGGCAGCTGGAACGCACCGCGGCAGTAGCGCTGGGCCTCGGGCGTCGTGATGTCGTTCTCGAGGGCCGCGAGCGCGATCAGCGGCTTGATCGTCGAGCCGGGCGGGTAGACGCCGCGCAGCGCGCGGTCGTAGAGCGGCACGTCGATGTCGTTCGCGAGCGCATCGTATTCGGCGTACGTGAGGCCGCGCGCGAATCCGTTGGGGTCGAAGGTCGGCGTGCTCACGAACGCCACGACGTCGCCGTTGCGGGGATCGATCGCCACGACCGCGGCACGCTGGCCCGCAAGCGCCTCCTCGGCGACCTGCTGCACGCGCGCATCGACGGTGAGGTAGAGGTCGTTGCCGGCGACCGCCTCCTTGCGCTGCAGGTCCGGCGCCGTGAGGCCGACGCGCTCGACGCGACGGCCCTGCGCGTTCACGAGCAGCTGCTGGTGCCCGGTCTGCCCGTGAAGATCCTCCTCGTACGCCCGCTCGATGCCGAGCTTGCCGATCAGCGTCGTGCCTGCATAGTTCGGGACGTCGATGCGCTCCTGGTCCTGCTCGCTGATCGCGGCCACGTAGCCGATCGCGTGCACGCCCGTGCCGCCCTTCGGGTAGTGACGCGTCAGGCGCGGGCGCACCTCGACGCCCGGGAAATCGGGCCGGTTGACGGCGAAGCGCGCGAGCTCTTCCTCGCTGAGCTGCAGGCGGATCGGCACCGCGTCGAAGCTGCGCCGTGCCTTGATGGCACGCATCGTCCGCTCGACGTCCTCCTCGGGCAGCAGGCCGATGCCGACCAGCCGGGCGAGCGTGTCCTCGACGTCCGGCGTCTGCTCGCGCACGAGCTCCAGCTGGTAGGCGGGCCGGTTGAGGGCGAGCGCCTCGCCGTGCCGATCGAAGATCAGGCCGCGGTTCGGCGGGATCGGCTCGATGCGGATCCGGTTGCCCTGCGAGAGATCGCTGAAGTAGTCGTGGCGCACGACCTGCAGGTAGAAGAGCCGCGTGCCGAGCGCCGCGAGGAGCAGCAGGATGACGATCGAGGCCGCGAGCACCCGGCGGCCGAACAGCCGCTGCTCGGCCCAGTGGTCCTTCAGTCGGTTGGAGCCTGCCACGGCGCGCCGGCGTCAGCGGGAACGTCGAGTCACGGAGTCGCCGGCGGCCACGATCAGCGGCCATAGGAGCGCGCCCGTGAGGACGGGCAGCCAGCGGTTCCAGCCGGTGTAGCCGTGGCCAGTGAGACCGTCCGTCCAGAAGATCACGAAGTGGTAGACGCCGAGCAGCAGCATCACGGAGGCCGCCTGGTGCAGGATCGGGAACATCCGCATCCTGAGCTGCAGGCGATGCGCGAGGAACGCCACCACGAGGAACCCGAGCGCGTGCTGGCCGAGCGTCATGCCGCGCAGCACGTCGAGGAACAGGCCGGCGAGCCAGGCGTAGCCGAGGCCGGCGATGCGTGGGCTCGTGAGGATCCAGTAGAGGATGGCGAGCAACGCCAGGTCGGGCCGCACGACGTCGAGCCAGGCGGGCAGCGGCACGATCGCGAGGACCAGCCCGGCGGCGACGCTCGCCCAGTAGAGCAGCCTGCGCGTGAAGTTCCCGGGCTTCATTCGCCCGCACCGGATTCGGGAGGCGCCGCCGCCGGCGCAGCGACCGGGGGCGTGCCCGAGGCTGCCTCCGCCTGCCCGTCGGCGGCCGTCGGTTCGGCAGCGGTGGTGGCGCTCTCTTCGACCTCCGGGTCCGCGGGGTCGAACCATACGAGCAGCACTTCACGCTCGCGATCGAGATTCGCCGTCGGGCGCGCGTCGACGAGCGCGAACGTGGCGGCCGGCGTACGCTCGACCCGCGTCACTTCGGCGACCGGGTAGCCGCGCGGGAACACGCCGCCGATCCCCGTCGAGATCAGGAGGTCGCCCGGCTGGATGTCGGACTCGACGGTGACGAAGGGCAGCGAGAGTTTCGAGGAGTCCCCGGTGCCCACCGCGATGGTGCGCACCCCGCTGCGGTTCGACTGCACGGGGATCGCGTGCTCGGCGTCGCTGATCAGGATCACCTCCGCCGAGTGGGAGTGGACCCGCGTCACCTGGCCGAAGATGCCCTCGCCGTCGAGCACGGCCTGGCCCTTGAACACGCCGTCCTCGCTGCCCTTGTCGACCACGATCCGGTGCCGGAACGGGTCGAGGTCGACGTTCAGGATCGAGGAGACCAGGACGCGCTCGGCGATGCCCGCCGAATTCTCCCGCATGTCGCGCAGGCGGCGATTCTCGTCCTCGAGCGCCGCGAAACGCTGGAGCTGGAGGTTCGCCAGGCGCAGGCGCGCGGTGAGCTCGAGGTTTTCCTGGCGCAGACGGCTGCGGTCGGCGAACGAGTCGGTGAGCCAGTTCCAGGCGCGGAACGGCGTGTCGACGGCGACCTGCACCGGGTACGCGCCCGCGGACAGCCAGTGCCGCACGCGGTCGAGATGCGCGTAGCGATCGTCGGCGACCATCAGCGCGATCGAGGCGGCCGCGAGCGTCACGAACGTCGCGACCAGCGGCGGACCGCGACCGATGATCGGGCGGGTGTCGTGCGACAGTTCGACCACGGTGGCAGGGCGGGGCGGCCCCCGCTCAATCCAGGCCGAAGAGGCCCGGGCCGTGCTCGTCGATCAGCTCCAGCATCTTGCCGCCGCCACGGGCGACGCACGTGAGCGGGTCCTCGGCCACGACGACCGGCAGGCCCGTCTCCTCCATGAGCAGCTTGTCGATGTCGCGCAACAGCGCTCCGCCGCCCGTCAGCACGATGCCGCGATCGGCGACGTCGGAACCGAGCTCCGGGGGCGTCTGCTCGAGGGCCGCCTTG
>RPQJ01000138.1 GCA_003819815.1 Lysobacterales bacterium | reverse complement strand
CGACCGCCCGCTGCAGGAGCGCGTGAAAGCGCTGGTAGACGTCGCGCGCGGACACGGCGTGACGACGATCGCCGAGCGGGTCGAGGACGCGAACACGATGGCCGTGCTGTGGCAGCTCGGCGTCGAGTACGTGCAGGGCTACTTCGTCAGCAGCCCCGAGGACGTCGTGCTCGCGTCCTAGCCGCGCCGTTCCGCGCCCTCACCCGCCTTCGACCTCGAGCCCCTCGACCTTGCGCCAGCCGCGCGGCAGCACCGCGCCGCGCTGGCCGCGCTCGCCCCGGTACCCGGCAAGATCCCGGTAGGTGAGGCTCATGTGACGACCGCCCGAGCGGACGCGCAGCGTCTGCCCCGGCGCCACGGCGGCGATCGCGACCAGCGCTTCCTCGCCGCTCGCCGCCTTCTTCGACGCGATTCCGAAGATCTTGTTGCCCTTGCCACGAGGCAGCTCGGGCAGCTCCCCGACCGGGAACGCGAGCAGGCGGCCGTCCGTGTTGACGGCGGCGAGCAGCGCGTCCTCGGCCTCGGGCAGCGGCACGGGCTCGAGCACGGACGAGCCGTCGGGCACCTTCAGGATCGCCTTGCCCGCGCGGTTGCGCCCGTGCAGTTCGCCGAGCCGGACCACGAAACCGTAGCCCGCCCCGCTCGCGAGCACCCAGCGGTCCTCGGGCTCGCCGATGAGCACGCCCGGAAAAGTCGCACCGTCGGGCGGGTCGAGGCGTCCCGACAGCGGTTCGCCCTGCCCGCGCGCGGACGGCAGCGTGTGTGCCGGGAGGCTGTAGGCGCGTCCCGTGCTGTCGAGGAACACCGCGAGCTGCGTGCTGCGGCCGCGCGCCGCCGTGCGGAACTCGTCGCCGGTCTTGTAGGAAAGCGTGCGCGGGTCGATGTCGTGGCCCTTCGCCGCACGCACCCAGCCGCTGCGCGACAGCATGACCGTGACGGGCTCGCTCACGACGAGCTCGGTCTCGGCGATCGCCTGTGCCGCGGCGCGCTCGACGAGCCGGCTGCGGCGCGCGTCGCCGTACTTCTCGGCGTCCGCCACGATCTCGTCCCGCACGAGCCGCTTCAGGCGTGCCTTGCTGGCGAGCGTGCGGCGCAGGTCGTCGCGCTCCTCGGCGAGCTTCGCCTGCTCACCGCGGATCTTCATCTCCTCGAGCTTCGCGAGGTGTCGCAGCTTCGTCTCGAGGATCGCCTCGGCCTGCGCCTCGGAGAGCTCGAAGCGCTGCATCAGGGCGACCTTCGGCTCGTCCTCGTAGCGGACGATGCGGATCACCTCGTCGAGGTTCAGGAAGGCGACGAGCAGGCCGTCGAGGATGTGCAGGCGCGCCTCGACCTTCTCGAGCCGGTACGCCAGGCGGCGCGTCACCGTGTCCGTGCGGAACGCGAGCCATTCCTCGAGCAGGGCCTTGAGCCCCATCACGCGCGGACGGCCGTCGCGCGCGATCACGTTCATGTTGACGCGGTAGCTCCGCTCGAGGTCGGTCGTCGCGAAGAGGTGGGCCATCACCTGCTCGACGTCGACGCGGTTCGAACGCGGCGTGATCACGAGGCGCGTCGGATGCTCGTGGTCGGACTCGTCGCGGAGGTCCTCGATCATGGGCAGCTTCTTCGCCCGCATCTGCGCGGCGATCTGCTCGAGCACGCGGGCGCCGGAGACCTGGTACGGCAGCTCCGTGACCACGATCTCGCCGTCCTCGCTCTCGTAACGCGCGCGGGCGCGGAAGGTGCCGTTGCCGGTCGCATAGATCTTCGCGAGGTCCTCGCGCGAGGAGATGATCTCGGCGCCGGTCGGGAAGTCCGGACCCTGCACGTGCTGCAACAGGTCGGCGAGCGAGGCCTTCGGCTCCTCGAGCAGCAGCACGCACGCGGCCGCGACCTCGCGCAGGTTGTGCGGCGGGATGTCGGTCGCCATGCCGACCGCGATTCCAGTCGCGCCGTTCAGCAGCACGTTCGGAAGGCGCGCCGGCAGCAGCGCGGGCTCCTCGAGCGTCCCGTCGAAATTGGGAACCCAGTCGACCGTGCCGTCGCCGACTTCGGAGAGCAGCACCTCCGCGTAGCGCGACAGCTTCGACTCCGTGTAGCGCATGGCCGCGAACGACTTCGGGTCGTCGGGGGAGCCGAAATTTCCCTGCCCGTCGACGATCGGGTAGCGGTACGAGAACGGCTGCGCCATCAGCACCAGCGCCTCGTAGCAGGCCGAGTCGCCGTGCGGGTGGAACTTGCCGATCACGTCGCCCACGGTCCGCGCCGACTTCTTGTGTTTCGAAGCGGCCGCGAGGCCGAGCTCGCTCATCGCGTAGACGATGCGCCGCTGCACGGGCTTCAGGCCGTCGCCCACGTTCGGCAGCGCGCGGTCGAGGATCACGTACATCGAGTACTCGAGGTACGCCTTCTCGGTGAAGGCCCTGAGCGGCAGGCGCTCGACGCCCTCGAAGTTGAGCTCGTTCTGGCTTGTCACGGTCGCCTCCCCGGCGTCACGGCTGCACGGCTGCCAGGTTGCCCTTGGTCTCGAGCCATTCGCGCCGGTCGGATGCGCGCTTCTTCGCGAGCATCATGTCCATCATCTGGTCCGCCTGGTCCTTCGCATCCACGGTGAGCTGCACGAGCCGGCGCGTCTCGCGGGCCATCGTCGTCTCGCGGAGCTGCAGCGGGCTCATCTCGCCGAGGCCCTTGAACCGCGTCACGACCGGCTTCGCCCGGGGGTTCTCGGTGCGGATGCGGTCGAGGATGCCGTTTCGCTCCGCATCGTCGAGCGCGTACTCGACCTGCTTGCCGTAGTCGATCCGGTAGAGCGGCGGCATCGCGACGAACACGTTGCCCGCGAGCACGAGCGGACGGAAGTGCCGCAGGAACAGGGCGCACAGCAGCGTCGCGATGTGGAGCCCGTCCGAGTCCGCGTCCGCGAGGATGCAGATCTTCTGGTAGCGCAGCCGCGAGATGTCGTCGGAGGCCGGGTCGACGCCGATCGCGACCGTGATGTCGTGGACTTCCTGCGACGAGAGGATCTCGCCCGACTCCACCTCCCAGGTGTTCAGGATCTTGCCGCGCAGGGGCATGACGGCCTGGAACTCGCGGTCGCGGGCCTGCTTGGCCGACCCGCCCGCCGAGTCGCCCTCGACGAGGAAGAGCTCGGTCCGCTGCGGATCCTGGCTCGAGCAGTCCGCGAGCTTGCCGGGCAGCGCCGGCCCGGTCACGACGCGCTTGCGCGCGACCTTGAGGCTCGCCTTGAGCCGGTCCTGCGCGTTCGCGATGGCGAGCTGCGCGAGGCGCTCCCCCGCCTCCGGGTGCTGCGCGAGCCACAGCCCGAGCTTGTCCTTCACGATGCCGCTCACGAAGGCGGCCGGCTCGCGCGACGTGAGCCGCTCCTTGGTCTGCCCGGCGAACTGCGGATCTCGCATCTTGGTCGACAGCACGTAGCTCGTGTCGTCCCAGACGTCCTCGGGCGAGAGCTTGAGCCCGCGCGGCAGGAGGTTGCGGAACTCGCAGAACTCGCGCACCGCCTCGGTGAGCCCGAGCCGGAAGCCGTTCACGTGCGTGCCACCCTGCATCGTCGGGATCAGGTTGACGTAGCTCTCCTCGACGCGGGAGCCGCCATCGGTGCGCCACACGACGGCCCAGTCGACGCCTTCCTGCTCGCCCTCGACGCTGCCGGTGAACGGTTCGTCGGGCAGCCATTCGGCCGAATCGAGCGACTCGCGCAGGTACTGCTCGAGGCCGCCCTCGTACTTCCAGGTTTCCTTCTCGCCTGTCTTCTCGACGAGCAGGCTCATCTCGAGCCCCGGGCACAGCACGGCCTTGGCCTTCAGCACGTGCCGGAGCCTGGGGAGCGCCACGTCGGCGGTGTCGAAGTACGAGGGATCCGGCCAGAAGCGCACGGTCGTCCCCGTGTTCGACTTGCCGACGTCGCCCACGACCTCGAGCTTCGTGTGCACCTTCCCGTCGCGGAACGAGATGTTGTATTCCTTGCCGCCGCGGCGGACCCAGCACTCGAGGTGCTTCGAGAGCGCGTTCACGACCGACACGCCGACGCCGTGCAGGCCGCCGGAGAACTTGTACGCGTTGTCCGAGAACTTGCCGCCCGCGTGGAGGCGCGTGAGGATCAGCTCGACGCCGCTCACCTTCTCCTTCGGGTGGATATCGACCGGCATGCCGCGGCCGTCGTCGACGACCTCGATCGAGCCGTCCTTGTGGAGCGTGACCGCGATGCTTTCGCAATGCCCGGCCAGGGCCTCGTCGACGCTGTTGTCGACGACTTCGTGGACGAGGTGGTTCGGTCGGCTGGTGTCGGTGTACATGCCCGGCCGGCGCCGGACAGGATCGAGTCCGCTCAGGACCTCGATGTCTTGAGCGGTATAGGACTGCGTCATCGGTAGTCGTTCCGCGGGCTCGCGTCGAGTGAAAGCGCGCGGATTCTAACAGCGCCCACGACGTGCCGCACGCCGGCGGTCACGTGCGCGAACCCAGCGAAGCGTCGAGCACCGGGGCGTACGCCGGGACCGCCGCCGCGGGCCTGTGGAATCGTTCCGCGGGCCGTGCGCGGCAGGGACGCCGCGCCCGGAGCCCCCAGGGAGGGGTTTACGGCGTCCCGCAGAATGATTCCACAGGCCCGCGGCGGCGCACGCCCGCGCTACGCGCTGGCTAAGCGAGGTCCCGGACGAGCGCGTCGCGCGCTTCCGCCGGCAGCGGATCGATCGCGTGCCGGTAAGCGGGGTGATCGATGCCGACCGAAATCGCGGCGCCCGACTTCGCCGCCGCGGCCATGGCCGGCGCGAGCTCGAAGCGCAGGAAGTGCACCGACGAGGTCTTCTCGTCGTTCTCGCGCTCGAGGTCCTCGTCCGCGATAGCGTGAACGCGGTCGTGGCCCGCGACCTGCACCCAGCAGCGGTCCTCGACCCCCTTCAGCCGCGCGAGCGCGGCGCGCCGCTCGTCGACCTCCGGGTACTCGATCAGCAGCGTCGCCTTCCAGTTCGAGCCGTCGGGAATCAGCGGGTTGTACGCCGCGAGTTCGTCCTCGATGCCCTCGGCCTCGAAGATCCGCTCGATCCGCAGCATCTCCTGAACCTGGTACTGCACGGTGAGGCGGTCCTCGAAGCACAGCGTGGCGTTCGGGCCCACCTGCAGCGTGCGGTTGCGCTTGTGCGCGATGACGCGCGGGCGGAACTCGGCCCGCTGCCTGGAGTACTGCTCGAGGCTGTAGAGGTCCTCGGGCCGCAACTTGGCGGCGGTCGGCGTGCTCGTGATCGTGTTCATGTGCGTTTCCCTCGATGCGGCTTGCCCCGTGGCACTGACTTTCGCGCGCTTCCCGGCTTCAGATTCCGTATGCGATGCGCAGCAGGGTCAGCGGGTGCGTCGGCGGCTTCGGGTTCTCGAGCCCCGACTCGATCTGGTGACCGGCCATCGGGCAGTCGCTCGCGTAGTGATCCGCGCCGGCCTGCGCCACCTTGTTGAACACCGGCTTGCCGATCTTCATCGAGGTCTCGCGGAACTCGCGCTTCACGCCGTAGGTGCCATTGTGCCCGGAGCAGCGCTCGATGGGCTCGATCTCCGTCCCGGGCACGAGTTTCAGCAGGTCGCGCGTCTTGAGACCGAGATTCTGCACGCGCAGGTGACACGGCACGTGGTAGCTCACCTTGCCGAGCTGCTTCGCGAAATCGGTGCGCAGGAGCCCGGCCTTGTGCCGGAGCATCAGGTATTCGAACGGGTCGAACATCGCCGCCTTGACCTTCTGCACCTGCGGGTCGTCCGGGTAGAGCAGCGGCAGTTCCTGCTTGAACATCAGCGCGCACGACGGAATCGGCGCGACGAGGTCGTAGCCCTCATCGACCATCGCGGCCATCGCCGGGATGTTGACTTCCTTCGCCCGCTCGATCGATTCGAGGTCGCCGAGTTCGAGCTTCGGCATGCCGCAGCAGCGCTCCTGCGGCAGCACCTTGACCGGGATGCCGTTGTGACGGAACACCGCGGCGAGGTCGGCGTCGATGTCGGGCTCGTTGCGGTTGCAGTAGCAGGTCGTGAAGATCGCGACCTGCCCTTTCGTCTCAGGGGTCGGCCGCACCTCGAGGCCCGGCCGATCGCCGCGGGCGACTTTCTTGCGCCCCGAGTCGCTGTGGTACGCGGGCACCGGCGCGGTCGGGTGCACGCCGAGCGTCTTGTCGAGCATCTTCCGGCCGAAGCCGCTGCGGTTGACGGCGTTCACGACCTGCGACACGACGGGGATGCCGGCGATCGAGCCCACGAGATCCGTCGACGAGAGCACCTTGTCGCGCAGGCGCGTCTCGCCCTTCTGGAACCTGACCGCCTTGGCCCGCAGCATCAGGTGCGGGAAGTCGATGTTCCACGGATGCGGCGGCACGTACGGACACTTGGTCATGTAGCACATGTCGCACAGGTAGCAGTGGTCGACGACCTCCCAGTAGACCTGCTTGTCGACACCGTCGAGCTCGGCCGTGGGCGACTCGTCGATCGCGTCGAAGAGCAGCGGGAACGAGTTGCACAGGCTGAAGCAGCGGCGGCAGCCGTGGCACAGGTCGTAGACGCGCTCGAGCTCCTTGAAAAGGGACGCCTCGTCGTAGAACTCGGGGTCGCGCCACGCGATCGGGTGGCGCGTCGGCGCTGCGAGGCTGCCCTCGCGGCCGGCGGGCGCCGGGGTATGTTCGGCCATGCTCTACTCCTCGCTCGGCCCCGCATCGCCGGGACCCGGACGAAAAAGGGCGGACCCACCGGGCCCGCCCTCCTGCAACCGATCCGACCGGCGGTCGGTCAGAGGGCGTCGAGCGCCTTCTGGAAGCGGTTGGCGTGCGAGCGCTCGGCCTTCGCGAGCGTCTCGAACCAGTCGGCGATCTCGTCGAAGCCCTCGTCGCGCGCCGACTTCGCCATGCCGGGGTACATGTCCGTGTACTCGTGCGTTTCGCCGGCGATCGACGCCTTCAGGTTGTTCGACGTGCTGCCGATCGGCAGGCCCGTGGCCGGGTCGCCGACCTGCTCGAGGTACTCGAGGTGACCGTGAGCGTGGCCCGTCTCGCCTTCGGCAGTCGACCGGAACACGGCTGCGACATCGTTGAAGCCCTCGACGTCGGCCTTCTGCGCGAAATACAGGTAGCGACGGTTGGCCTGCGACTCGCCGGCGAAGGCGTCCTTCAGGTTCTGCTCGGTCATGGTGCCCTTCAAGTTCTTCATCTGGTACCTCCGGGTCGTCTGGTCTGCCTCGCCCGCCGGACGAGGATTGTTTAGACTATGTCTAACTGAACCCCAATCTAGTGGGGAACCACTGCCGCGTCAAGGTAAATGGCCGCGCGCGGACGAGGGATTCGGGGAGTCCAGTATTGCGGTTTCAGGCGAGGCGACTGCGGGACCCCGCGTTGACCCTGCGGAGTCCGGCGTGCAAGTCTTCCTCGTTTGCGGAGAATGCCGTGACCACCAGGAAAGCGAAGGCGATCGATTTCGAGCAGTCGCTCGCGGAGCTCGAGACGGTCGTCGAGCGGCTCGAGCATGGCGAATTGCCGCTCGAGGACGCCCTGCGGCAGTTCGAGCGCGGCATCGAGCTTGCCCGCTCCTGCCAGTCCGCGCTCAAGCAGGCCGAACAGAAAGTCGAGATTCTCCTGCAGAAGACGCCCGACGCCGCGACGGAACCGTTCGACAGCGACGCATGAATACAGCGCTCGCGAACCCGCGTGCGGCCTCCGCACTGGACGCCCGGCTCGACGCCTGGCGCCGGCGCGTCGAGCGCGAGCTCGATCTCTGGCTGCCGCCCGCCACTTCGATCCCGGAGCGCCTCCACGCGGCACAGCGCTACAGCGTGCTCGGGCCAGGGAAACGGATCCGGCCCGCCCTCGTGTACGCCACCGCGGAAACGCTCGCCCTGCCGCTCGAGCGCGTCGATGCGGCGGCCTGCGCAGTCGAGCTGATCCACGCGTATTCGCTGGTGCACGACGACCTCCCCGCGATGGACGACGACGACCTGCGCCGCGGCCGGCCGACCTGTCACCGCGCTTTCGACGAGGCCACCGCGATACTCGCCGGCGACTCGCTGCAGGTGCTCGCATTCAAGCTGCTCGCGGGCCATCCGGGCGCCCCGGCCGACGCCGCACGACGCGTCCGGCTGATCGATACGCTTGCCGACGCGAGCGGCACCTCGGGCATGGCCGGCGGCCAGGCGCTCGACCTCGACGCGGAAGGCCGCACGCTGTCGCTCGTGGAGGTCGAGCGCATCCACGCGCTCAAGACCGCGGCCCTGATACGGGCGAGCGTCGTGATGGCGGCGGCGTGCGCCGAAGGGCTCGAGGCGGCGCAATCCGACGCGCTCGCGGAGTTCGGACAGGTCGTCGGACTCGCGTTCCAGGTGCAGGACGACATCCTCGACGTCGAGGGGGACGAGGCCATCCTCGGCAAGCCCGTGGGCAGCGACGAGGCCCGGGCGATGCCGACCTATCCGGCCGTCGCCGGCCTCGAGGCGGCCCGCAATCGCGTCCGTGAACTGCACGCCCAGGCCGGGCGACTGCTGTCGGCGCACGGCTGGGGCCACAGCGCGCTCGCGGACGTGGCCGACTGGCTGCTCGTCCGCCGTCACTGACCCGCGGGAACACTGCGCTGCGGTAAACTGGCGCTCCAATGTCGTCCACCCCCTACCCGCTGCTGTCCAGGATCGAGTCCCCGACGGACCTCCGCCGGCTCGCGCAGACGCAACTCGTCCCGCTTGCCTCGGAACTGCGGCAGTTCCTGATCCAGACGGTGAGCCAGATGGGGGGCCACTTCGCGGCGGGCCTCGGCACCGTCGAGCTCACGATCGCGCTGCACTACGTCTACGACACGCCGCGCGACCGCCTCGTCTGGGACGTCGGGCACCAGGCCTACCCGCACAAGGTGCTGACCGGCCGCCGCGACCGCCTGCAGACGATCAAGCTCAAGGACGGCCTCGCGCCGTTCCCGAGCCGGCGCGAGAGCGAGTACGACACGTTCGG
This sequence comes from Lysobacterales bacterium, assembly GCA_003819815.1. Classification (GTDB taxonomy): domain Bacteria; phylum Pseudomonadota; class Gammaproteobacteria; order Steroidobacterales; family Steroidobacteraceae; genus RPQJ01. The sequence continues at coordinate 432 of RPQJ01000138.1, read as the reverse complement.
CGTCGGGCATTCGAGCACGTCGATCAGCGCGGCGCTCGGGATGGCGATCGGCGCAGCGCGGGCCGGCGAGCCTCGCCGCGTCGTCGCGATCATCGGCGACGGCGCGATCAGCGCGGGCCAGGCATTCGAGGCGCTGAACCACGCGGGCGCGCTCGACGTGAACATGCTCGTCGTGCTGAACGACAACGACATGTCGATCTCCGAGAACGTCGGCGCGATGTCGAATTACTTCGCACGCGTGCTGTCCGGCAAGACGTACGCGGCGCTGCGAGAGGGCGGCAAGAAGATACTGCGGCGCGTGCCGCCGGTCTGGGAACTCGCGCGACGCTCCGAGGAGCACATGAAGGGCATGGTGCTGCCCGGCACGATGTTCGAGGAGATGGGCTTCAACTACATCGGGCCCGTCGATGGCCACGACGTGGACGCGCTCGT
>RPQJ01000137.1 GCA_003819815.1 Lysobacterales bacterium | reverse complement strand
GGCCCGAGGGCGGCCGGCGTCACCAGCTCCGCCGGCATCTCGCCCACGTCTCGCACCCGATCGTCGGCGACTCGACCTACGGGAAAGGACGCCACAATCGGTTGTTCGCCGAACACTACGACACCCGGCGACTGATGCTCGCGTGCGTGCGGCTCGGGTTTGCGCACCCGGTAACCGGGGCGGCAATCGAGGTGGACGCGCCGCCGGGCGCGGAGTTCGACACACTGGCACGGCGGTTCGGCTGGCCGTCGCCAGTCTCGCTGCTGATCGGGCGAGGCAAGGGTTTCCCCGCGAGCGGCACCTAGCCCCGATTTGCGATACGGCTGTGCCTTCTCTTAAAATATGGGCGACCCATATCCGAATCCCAGCACCACGGCAGCCGATGAAAACCACGATCGAGATCTCCGACCCGCTGCTCCGGGCCGCCCGCCAGGCCGCTCGCCGCGACGGTACCACCGTACGTGCACTCGTCGAGCAGGGCCTGCGTCTCGCCCTCGAGGAGCGTCGGAAGGCGCCCGCTTTCCGCCTGCGCGATGCCTCGGTCGCCGGGCACGGGCTCCAGCCCGGGGCCGAAGGGCTGTCCTGGGACGCGCTGCGAGCCCTGGCCTACGGCGACCGCGAGGGAACGTGATCGCGGTCGACACCAACATCCTGGTCTACGCGCATCGCCGCGATTCGCGCTGGCACCGTCCCGCCGTCCATGCCCTCGAATCGCTGGCCGCCGGACGCGATGCCTGGGCGATCCCGTGGCCTTGTGTGCACGAGTTCTACGCGATCGCGACACACCCAAGGATCTACACACCGCCGTCGACGCCGGCGCAGGCTCTCGCGCAGTTGCGCGCCTGGCGGGAATCACCGAGCCTCGCGCTGCTCGCCGAGGACGATGCGTACTGGCCGGTGCTCGAATCCTTGATCGACCGATCCCGCCTGACGGGCCCCGCGGTCCACGATGCACGCATCGCTGCGCTCTGCCTGCGTCACGGCGCCCACGAGTTGCTGACCGCCGATCGCGACTTCAGCCGCTTCCCCGATCTCTCGACACGCAACCCGCTGATCTGACTCGAGCGGTCACCCGCCCCGATCAGCTCACGCCATGCTCCCGGAACCACGCGAGGCATCGGTTCCACGCATCCTTTGCATCCGCCGCCCGGAAGCTCGGCCGATAGTCGGCGTGGAAGCCGTGCGGCGCATCGGGGAAGACGACGATCTCGGAGGCACCTTTCGCCGCCGCGATGGCCGCCCGCATCTTCTCGACGTCCTCGAGCGGGATGCCCTGGTCCTGCCCGCCGTAAAGCCCGAGCACCGGCGCCTCGAGCGCGGCCGCGACGTCGAGCGGGTGCTTTGGCTGCAGGTCGTTAGCCTCGCCGGTCAGCCGCCCGTACCAGGCGACGCCGGCCTTGAGCTTCGGGTTGTGCGCGGCGTAGAGCCACGTGATGCGCCCGCCCCAGCAGAAGCCGGTGACGCCGAGCCGCGCCGCATCGCCGGCATCGGACTTCGCGGCCCACGCGGCGGCCGCATCGAGGTCCGACATCACCTGCGCGTCGGGCACCTTCGAGACGACCTTCGCGAAGATCTCCTTGTAGTCGGTGAGCTGCGAGACGTCGCCCTGGCGTGCGTACATCTCCGGCGCGACGGCGAGGTAGCCGGACTTGGCGAAGCGGCGGCACACGTCCTTGATGTGCTCGTGCACGCCGAAGATTTCCTGCACCACGAGCACGACCGGGTACGGGCCGCGACCGTCCGGCCGGGCGCGGTAGGCCGGGATCTCGCCATCCGCGACCGGGATCTTCACCTCGCCTGCGACGAGGCCCTGCGCGTCGGTCGAGATCACCGTGTCGGCGCGCACCGGCAGCGTTGCTGCCGCGAAGCCGACGGCGAGCGTGGTGACGAGCATCTCGCGGCGCGTGAGTTCGACCTTGCCGATCAGCGAGTCGAGTTCCGGTCCGGTCCAGCGGTCGTGCATGGGCGGTTCCTCCTGGGTGTCGTGGTTCGACCGTGCGCGGGGCGCGCGAGTTCAGCGCGGCTCGACGCCGGGCTGGTAGGGTTCGGTCTCGCGCGAGATCGCTTCGGCGACCTCGGGTGCGACGGTGTAGTGCGTGAACTCGACGGGCATGCGCTTCGCCCTGCCTGTCGCGAGGTCGATGCACACGTAGTGCACGAGCGCGCGCACCAGCGTCTGGCCGTCCGATTTGCGCCGGATCTGGAAGCGGCGGTCGATGCGGAGCCGCCCGTCGTTCAGCACGGGCCAGGTGGCGACCTCGATCGCGTCGCCCTCGTAGGCGGCGCCGACGTAGTGCACCTGGGCGCGCCACACGGCCATGCCGCGGCCGAGGCGTCGGCACAGCTCCGGCGGGATGCCGCGCCCGGTGGAGTGCGCCCACGCGCAGTCGTCCATCCAGGCGATGTAGACCACGTTGTTGACGTGGCCGTAGCCGTCGATCTCCGTGTGGTGGGCGACCCGCTCGTGGACGAACGGCGATGGCAGGTCCCAGCTCATCGCGGGGCCTCGCCGAGCAGTTGCCCGAGCAGCGCGTCCTTTTCGGACCAGAGGTCGGCGAGCCAGCGCTTGAAGCGCTCGCGGTACGCCTCGTCCTCGCCGTAGTCGCCCTCGCAGAGCCAGGGCTCGAGCAGCCGGCGGCGCACGTCGACGTCGACGCGGCGGATGCGCCCGCAACACAGGTCCCATAGGCTCGGCGTGCCGCCCGGATAGGCGATCGTGACGTCGAGCAGCGAGTGCAGCGTGCCGCCCATTGCCGACAGCACGAACGCGACTCCGCCCGGACGCGGCGGCAGCAGGTGCTTGTACGGGGACTGGAGCGCGGCGTGCTTCGCGGGCGTGTAGCGCGTGCCCTCGACGAAGTTCATCACCGACGTCGGGATCAGCCGGAATTTCTCGCAGGCGCGCCGCGTCGCCTCGAGGTCCTTGCCGCGGTCCTCCGGGTGCTTCGCGAGGTGTGCAGCCGTGTAGCGGCGCATGAACGGGAAGTCGAGCGCCCACCACGCGAGCCCGAGGAACGGCACCCAGACGAGCTGCTGCTTCAGGAAGAACTTCAGGAACGGGATGCGCCGGTTGAAGACCGACTGCAGCACCAGGATGTCGACCCACGAGCGGTGGTTCGAGACGACGAGGTACCACTCGCCGGTCGTGAGGCCCTCGAGCCCGCGCGCCTCGACGGGCAACACCCCGAACGCGCGGAAGATCGCATTGTTGTTGCCGATCCAGGTCTCCGCGACCGCGGTCATCAGCCGGCTCAGCAGGCGTCGCAGCGCCGGGACCGGCAGCAGGAACTTGACGATGGCGATCACGAACAGCACGGGGCACATCACGAGCACGTTGAGCGTCATCAGCACGATGACGACTGCGCCCCTCAGGTTCGATCCGCTGTGCTGCTGCACCGGTTACCATCCGTCCGTCCGGGTAGCCTCGATTATGCCCCGCAGCCCCGGACGAAGCCCACCCTGGAGAGTCCATGCCCGTCGAACTGACACCGCTCGAAGCCCGCATCGTCGGCTGCCTGATCGAGAAACAGATCGCGACCCCCGACCAGTACCCGCTGTCGTTGAACGCGCTCGTGAACGCCTGCAACCAGAAGAGCAACCGCCACCCCGTGATGGAAGTCGACGAGCGCCAGGTCCAGGCCGCGGTCGACGCCTTGATGCGGCGGCAGCTCGTGCTCGAGAAATCGGGCTTCGGCAGCCGCGTGCCGAAGTACCAGCACCTCTTCTGCAACACGCAGTTCGGCTCGCTCAAGTTCTCGCGGCAGGGCACGGCGATCGTCTGCGAGCTGCTGCTCAGGGGGCCGCAGACGCCCGGCGAGCTGCGCACCCACGCCGCGCGGCTGGCACCGATCCGCGAGGTCAGCGAGGTCGAGGCTGAGCTCGAGGACCTGATGACGCGCCCGGACGGCCCGCACGTCGTGAAGCTGGCTCGCGAGCCGGGCCGGCGCGAATCGCGCTACGCGCACCTCTTCGGCGACCAGCCCCCCGCGGCCGATGACTCGCCGGACGTCACCGCCGCACCCTCCGCCGCGCCCGCGGCGGACCTTGCCCTGCGCGATCGCGTCGCCGCACTGGAGTCCGAGGTCGCAGCGCTCCGCAGCGAGCTCGACGCCCTGCGGGCGCGCCTCGCGACACCCTGACTCAACGGCGACTCAACCGCGCGTGCGCGCCCAGACGTACGCCACGGTGCCCACGACGAGGCACGCGAGCGCGACGAGGTCCGCCATGTACACGCGTGCGATCGCGGCGTTGTAGCCGCCCGTCGTCTTCGCGATCCACAGGAACGAAACGACGCTCACGAGCCCCGCGAGGAACGCCACCGGCTGCCAGGAGGGCCGGAACGCCGCGTACACGAGGAACGCGCCGAGCAGCCCGAAGAGCACCGCCCGGTGGCGCATCAGGATCGCGAGGTTCGGGTCGTCGAAGCGCAGGCCGTAGAGCGACGCGAGCCGTTCGGGCCCGATCACGCCGCTCACGGGCAACAGGTGGATGACCCCCACCACGATCAGCATCGCCGAGACCAGGTATTTCACGCACGCCTCCGGGGTGTGGGCGGGCCGGATCAGTAGCCTTTCGCGACGTCGACGACGGACAGCATCCGTTCGCCGGCGACGTAGCGCCGCAGGTTCTCGACGGCGATCGCGAACCGCGCGTCGTCGCCGAGATCCGACGCCGCGGACACGTGCGGCGTCAGAATCACATTCGGCAGCTTCCAGAGCGGGCTGTCCGCGGGCAGCGGCTCGGGATCCGTGACGTCGAGCCCGGCCCCGCCGAGACGTCCGCTCTGCAGCGCGGCGACGAGGTCGGGCTGCACGACGCTGCCGCCACGGCCCACGTTGACGAAGAACGCGCCCGGCTTCACGGCGGCGAAGAACTTCGCGTCGAAGAGGCCGCGAGTCTGTGGCGTGAGGGGCGCCGTGTTGACGACGAAGTCGGCGCCGGCCGCGAGCTTCAGGAGCTCGTCCGGGAGCCCGACGTAGCTCACGAACGGCGGCCCCTCGCGGCCGCTCGCGCGGGTCGCGGTGACCTTCATGCCGAGCGCGTGGGCGCGGCGGGCCACCTCGAGGCCGATACCGCCGAGCCCGACGACGAGCACGGTCTTCCCCTCGAGCGTCAGCATCCGGCCGGGCGGCGGCAGCTCGCGCGTCCAGCGGCCGGCCATGCGCTCGGGCACGTAGAAGTGCAGCCCGCGCGCCCAGGCGAGCATCATCGCGAGCACGTGCTCGGCCATCACGGGCCCGGCGACGCGCTGCATGTTCGTGAGCAGCACGTCGCGCTCGGCGAGCGCCGGGATGCCCACGCACCGCTCGACCCCCGCCGAATAGCTCTGGATCCAGCGGATCCGCGGGCCCGCGGCGAGCAGCTCGGCCGAACAGAAGCCGAGCACGGCATCGGCCTGCGGCGCGAGCGCGAGCGCCGCGGCCATGTCGTCCGCGAGCAGCAGTTCCACGCCGGGCACCGCCGCGCGCAGTGCAGGCACCCGTGCGGGCTCGAGGTTCCATATGAGCACCTTCGCGGGTCGCTGCCAGCCCGGGCGTTCCCGGACCGGAGCCGGCGCTTCGACGAGGCCCAGGCGCTCGACCAGCGCGGCGACGGACGGCGAAGCCGCGCGCGCCTCATCGGCTCGCGTGGGGAGCGACGCTCCGGCCAGCAGGCCCGCCAGCAGCAACACGGCAGCGCGGCTGCCCGCGCGACGACCCGGTGCACACGACTTCATGCCTTCCTCTCCCCATGGGACTCGAGGACGGCAAACTAGTCGACTGCCGGCTCCTGCGCCAGCCGGACGTGGCCCCGGCGCGTCGCCGCTCAGCGCGTGGCGGCCCGCGGGTCGTCCTGCCGCGGAACGAAGACGAAGTACGGCGTGGTGACGCGGCCGCCGGGCGCCACGTAGGCAGGTGCCGCCTCCCCGGGCGCCCCGAGGCTGCGGACGTATGCGTAGACGGCAACGAGGTCCGAGTCCGTCATCGCCCTCAGGTTGAACCACGGCATCGGCGGCATTCGTTCCTTGCGCGCGTGCTCGACCCATTCCTCGGCGCTCATCCGGCTCGCGACCAGGCGCAGGTTCGAGGGATAGGTGGTTCCCCACGGGCCCTGGTAGCCGATGGCCATGCCGGTGAGCCATTCGTGCTCCGGCACGGCGCCACTCCGTTCGAGGTACCCGCTGGTGTGACAGTCGTTGCAGCCGCCGATCGTGACGAGATAGCGGCCTCGCTCCACCTGTGCACGGTCGAACGGCGCACCCGCCTCCGCCGACGCCCAGCCGATCGCGGCGGCCAGGATCGTCCCTGCGATCCCTGCGTTCCGGACGATGTTCATGAAGACCCCTCCTGGTTTCGGTCGGGGCCATTCTCTGCGGCGGAGCGGTGCGCCGGGTCCGAATCCGGGGCTACCGGAACGCCGATTCGCTCGTCGGACTCATCCGACACCCGTGCGCGCCATGCGGCGTCGCAGGAACGCGATCTGCGTCTGCAGGGGCAGGTTCTTCGGGCAGACGTCGTGGCAGCCGAGCAGCGTCATGCAGCCGAACACGCCCTCGTCGTTGCCGACGAGCTCGTAGTAGTCCTCGTCCTTGCGAGGATCGCGGGGATCGAGCGCGAAGCGCGCGATCTTGTTGAGTCCCACGGCGCCCACGAAGTCCTTGCGCATCCGGGCGGTGCCGCAGGCGGCCACGCAGCAGCCGCACTCGATGCAGCGGTCGAGCTCGTAGATCCGGTCGGCCAGGTCGGGGTCCATCGGCGCCTCGATCCGGCCGAGATCGACGTCGGGCGACACCTCGTGGATCCACGTCTCGAGCCGCTCGCTCATGCCGCGCATCCACTTGCCCGTGTCGACGGACAGGTCCGCGATCAGCTCGAACGCCGGCAGCGGGGCGAGCGTGATGTCGGTCGGAAGGTCGCGCGTCAGCGTGCGGCAGGCGAGCCCCGGCCGGCCGTTGATCACCATCCCGCAGCTGCCGCAGATGCCGGCGCGGCAGACGAAGTCGAAGGCGAGCGAGGGGTCGAGCCGCTCGCGGATCTCGCCGAGCGCGATGAAGAGCGTCATGCCCGCGGCTTCCTCGAGCTCGAACGTCTCGGTGCGCGGGACGCTCGCCGCGTCGCGCGGGTCGTGGCGCAGGACATGGAAGCGCAGCGTGCGCGTGGAGCCCGGTTCGGTCGTCGTCTGGTTCATGCCTGGCGCTCGTCTATGCGTTCGTTGCGGCCGCGGAACGCGGCGGGCAGCAGGTGCTCGTACGGCATCAGCGCGGCCTGGACGGAGTGACGGTCGCCCTGCGCCGCCCGTTCACGCAGCGCCTGCACCTCGGCGGCCCGCCGGGCCGTGTCGGGATGATCGACGTAGTCCCTGGCGCCGTACCCACGCCAGCCCGGCGGGAGTTCCATCGTCATCACGTCGAGCGGCTCGTACGCGAGCGTGGGCAGCGTGTCCGCGGGATCACGCCAGGTGGCGAGCGTGCGACGCAGCCACCCGGCGTCGTCGCGCCTCGGGTAATCCTCGCGGAAGTGGGCGCCCCGGCTCTCCGTCCGCGCCAGTGCGCCGGAGGCGATGCAGAGTGCCACCTTGAGCATCTTCTGCGTGCGGTAGGCCGTCACGAGCTCGGGGTTCGGGCCGTCCTTGCGGTGGCGCAGGCCGATGTTCCGGCTGCGCAGCAGCAGCTCCTGCAGCCCCGAAACGGCCGCCTCGAGGTCGGCCCCGGTGCGGAAGATGCCGACCCGGTCGGTCATGAGCTGCTGCATCGAGGCCTTGAGCGCGTCGGCCGACTCCGTCCCGCCGCCCTGCAGGAGCGAGTCGAGCCGGTCGCGCTCCACCCGCAACGCCTCGCGCAGCAGCACCGTGGGGATGTCGAGATCGCCGGCCGGGCTCTCGCAGAAATCGGCGATGAACTCGCCCACGAGCATGCCCGCAACCACGGTTTCCGCGACCGAGTTGCCGCCGAGCCGGTTGAAGCCGTGCATGTCCCAGCACGCGGCCTCGCCGGCCGCGAACAGCCCGCGCAGCGTCGTGCTCTGGCCGGTGTGGTCCGTTCGCACGCCGCCCATCGTGTAGTGCTGCGCGGGACGCACGGCGATCCACTGCTCGGCGGGGTCGATGCCGAGGAACGACTGGCAGATCTCCTTGACCTCGCGCAGGTTATGCTCGATGTGCTTGCGGCCGAGCAGCGTGATGTCGAGCCACAGGTGCTCGCCGAATCGGGACTTCGCGCCGTGGCCCTTGCGGATGTGCTCCTCCATGCGTCGCGACACGACGTCGCGCGAGGCGAGTTCCTTCTTCTCGGGCTCGTAGTCCGGCATGAAGCGGTGGCCGTTCGCGTCGCGCAGCAGGCCGCCGTCGCCACGGCAGCCCTCCGTGACCAGGATCCCGGCCGGGAAGATGCCCGTCGGGTGGAACTGCACGGCCTCCATGTTGCCGAGCGTCGCGACACCCGTCTCGAGCGCGAGCGCCGAGCCGATGCCCTCGCAGATCACCGCGTTCGTGGTCACACGGTACACGCGCCCGGCCCCGCCGGTGGCGATGCAGGTGGCGCGCGCCGCGTAGGCGACGAGTTCGCCCGTCACCAGGTCGCGGACGACCGCGCCGTAGCAGCGCGAACCGTCGTGGATCAGCGCGAGTGCCTCCTTGCGCTCGTGGACGGGCACGCCGTGCGCGATGGCCTGGTCGCCGACCGCGAACAGCATCGCGTGGCCGGTGCCGTCCGAGACGTAGCAGGTGCGCCACTTCTTCGTGCCGCCGAAATCGCGCTGGGCCACGAGCCCGTGGGCCTCGGCGCGCTCGGTCAGCGTGACCGGCTGGCCGTTGATGATCACCGTGCGATCGCCCTCGCGGACCCGACTCCACGGAACGCCCCACGCGGCGAGCTCGCGCACGGCCTTGGGCGCCGTGTCCACGAACATGCGCACGACGCGCTGGTCCGCGCCCCAGTCGCTGCCCTTGACGGTGTCCTCGAAGTGGACGTCCTCGTTGTCGCCCTGCCCCTTCGCGACGTTGCCGAGGCTCGCCTGCATGCCGCCCTGGGCCGCCGCCGAGTGCGAGCGCTTCGGGGGCACGAGCGAGAGCACGGTCACGTCGTGGCCGCGGCGGCGCGCGCCGATTGCGACGCGCAGACCTGCGAGCCCGCCGCCGATCACCAGCACGTCGGTGTAGACGACCTTCACGACGGATCACCCGAGAGGTGGGACGGAACGTAGCGCTCGCCGTAGTCCGCGGCGTGCTCCATGCCGATCTTCATGTAGGCGGCCAGCGTCGCGAGGCCGAGCGCGAGGAAGAACCCGGTGATTCCCCACTTGAACGTGGCGAGCCGCCGGCGCGTCGCCACGGGGTCGGGGCCCGCGAACCAGCCCCACTTGAGCGCGAGCCGGTAGAGCCCGACGCCGCCGTGCAGTTCGACGGCGAACAGCATGACCAGGTAGAGCGGCCACATGAGGTCGCTCCACACGCGGTCGGCCGACTCGTAGGGGCCGATCCGGTCGGGG
>RPQJ01000136.1 GCA_003819815.1 Lysobacterales bacterium | reverse complement strand
GGTAGATGCGGCCGAGCACGACCTTCGCGCAGTCGCACCCGGGCGGCATCTGGCCGGCACGCTTGCGGGCCATCTCGGTGTACGAGGGCAGGCGCACGCGCGAGTCGTGCGCGGCGTAGGCAGGTTTCAGAACGTAGGCCGATTCCGGGATTGCCCCGATGCCGCGCCAGTTGCCGGCCTCGACGTCCATCGTCTGTTCGATCTGCCGGCGGGCCGTCGCATTGCCGCCGGGACGCACGACCTCGGGGTAGCAGTTGTCGAGGAAGCAGCGGCCCTCGAGCTTCTGCCTCAGCACCGAGTAGAGCGCCGCGAGCAGCGAGTCGGGCGCGAAGCCTGCGACCGCCGTCGGGATGCCGTGGTCGCGCGGCACGAACTCCCATTCCTCCGGGCCCATGACGGTCGCGACGTGCCCGGGCGCGATCAGCGCCTCGAAGCCGGGCTCGCCCGAACCGAGCAGCAGCGCGACGGCGGGCCACGTGCGGCGACCCGACAGGAGGTAGAGCAGGTTGTCGGGCGCGCCCTGCGCGAGCAGCGCCGCGGCGGGCGCCGTCGTCGTTTCGAAGCCCGCGGCCAGGAACACGATCGTCCGGTCGGGATGCTCGCGCGCGATCTTCGCGGCCTCGAGCGGGCTTGCGATGGGGCGCACGTCGGCGCCCGCGGCCTTGGCCTGCTCGAGCGAGCGCGGCTCGCTCTTCGGCGCGTTCACGGGCACGCGCAGCATGTCGCCGTACGCGAGGACGGTCACGCGCTCGCGGACCGCGAGCTGGATCGCCTCGTAGATGTCTTCCTCGGGACAGATGCAGACCGGGCAGCCGGGGCCCGGCACGAGCTCGACGTTCGGCGGCAGCGCCTTGCGGAGTCCCGCGGTGGTGATCGACCGCTCGTGGCCGCCGCAGACGTTCATCACCTTGATGCGCGGCGGCAGCGGCAGGTCGCGGATGCGCTGCAGCCATTCGGTGGCAGTCGTCATGGGACCTCCTCAGCGGGCCGGGCGGGCCGACGCGTGGGCCAGTGCGCCTTCGGGCTGCACGTTGGGGCGGGCCGTGCGACCCTGCGCGGTCCGCGCGCGCTGGGCGGCGACCTCGCGATCGAGCCACGCGAGCCACGCAGCGAACCCTTCACCGCCGCGGCTCGTGAGCTCGATCGTCTCGCCGCCGTAGCCCACCTGCTGCAGCGCCGCGCGCGCGCGCGCCGGGCTGAACTCCGTGAGGTACGGCAGCAGGTCGGTCTTCGTGAGCAGCGTGAGGTCGGCGGCGCGGAACATCACCGGGTATTTCGCCGGCTTGTCGTCGCCTTCGGGCACGGAGAGCAGCGTGACGTTCCGGTGCTGCCCAAGGTCGAAGCTCGCGGGACACACGAGGTTGCCGACGTTCTCGATGAATAGCACGTCGAGGCCGGCGAGCGGCAGCTCGTGCAGCGCATCGTGCACCATCGTCGCGTCGAGGTGACAGGCATTGCCGGTCTGGACCTGCACGGCCGGCACTCCGCACGCACGGATGCGGTCCGCATCGTTCTCGGTGGCAAGGTCGCCTTCGACGACGGCCACCCGCAGCCTGCCCGCGAGCGCGCGGATCGTCGCTTCGAGCAGGGAAGTCTTGCCCGCGCCCGGCGACGACATGAGGTTCAGGGCCAGCACGCCATGACCGTCGAAGTGTTCGCGGTTGTGCGCGGCGACGCGGTCGTTCTCGTCGAGGATCGCGGTGATGACCTCGATGGTCTCGACTCGGCCCGCGGGCGGCTTCACGGACGCGAGCGGAGCGCGGGCCACGGCGGGTCCGAGCGTACATCCACAGTCGCGGCACATCGGTCAGGCCTCCTGTCGCGCGCTAGCTCGCGGCCAGCGCATCGGTCTCGATCTCGACCCGCTTGAGCAGCATCTCCTCGCCGGAGATGACGTCGACCTGCCATTCCCCGCAGGCGGCGCAGACGATCCGGTTCGGGCGGGCCTCGCCGCGGGCGCCGCACTTGCGGCAGTGTACTTCGACCGGCATCACCTCGACCGTGAGCGAGGCGTGCTCGGCCACGGTGCCGGCCGCTGCGATCGGGTAGGCGTGCTCGAGCAGCGCCGGCTCGACGCCCGAGAGCGGCCCGACCGCCACCACGACGGAGACCACGCGCCGTGCGCCGTTCTCCCGCGCAATCCGCTCGACCTGCCCGATCAGCGCCTGGCAGACCGAGAGCTCATGCATGCTCGAGGATCTCCTCGAAGAGCTCCCAGGTGAGTCGCGCCTCCTCCTCGCTCACTTTCTGGATGGCGTAGCCCACGTGCACGAGCACGTGGTCGCCGGGGGCGAGCGGTTCGTCCTGCAGCATGAACAGGCTCACTTCCCGCTCGATGCCCTTGGCTTCGCAGACGGCCGCGTAGCCGTCGACGGACTTGATCATCATAGGCACGGCGAGGCACATGCTCGTTGGACTCCCCCTGCGGTCAAGGTTCCCCGAAGTTCGCGCGAGGCTCGCAAAATGCGGGCCACGGGGCAACCCCGTAATTGCCGCCGGGACCCCTCGTGCCCGGACCGCGCGGCCCGGGACCGGGATCAGGCGCCCTCGACCGGCGGTCGTCGGCGCCGCAGCGAGCCGATCAGCACGGTGAGCAGCGCGAGCAGCGCCTCGTCGGCGAACGGGATGAAGTCCGGCACGACGAGGTCGACCAGGAAGAGGCCCGCCGCGAGCGCGAACAGCGTCGGAAAGCGCAGCCCGGTCGCGAACCGGGTCACCAGCCGGCCGATCACCGGGATCGCCCTCCGGGGGTCATGATCTGCACGGAGAGCGTGAACGTCCGCGCCTCGGCGGGCCGCAGCGCGCCGACGCCGACGACCTGGCGCGAGACTTCCTCGCCGCGCTCGTTGCGGATCGAGAGCAGCACCGAGTACTCCCAGTCGCCCCCCTGGGGAGGATGCTCGAGCGTGCCCTCGACACGCAGCGCCGAGAAGCCCTCGGGCTGCGCGGGCAGTGCCGCCACCCCGAACTTGAGGTGATGGCGGCACTGCGGGCAGACCGGCGCGCTCTCGAGGATCGTCGCCTTGCAGTGCGGGCAGACGCGGGTGCGACCCGCGCTGCCGCTGGGGCGCCCGACGATCATTCAGGCGCGCTCCGCGCTCACTTGCGGCCCGGACCCTGGTCGCCCCAGCCGAAGTCCGCCTGGCCCCGCATCCGCGAGCCTGCGGCCACGGTGAGCACCGCGGCCTTCACGTCGCCGGTGATCACGCCGGTCTCGAGCAGCTCGACGCGGGCACTGGCGTTGATGTTGCCCTCGACTTCGCCGCTCACGATGATGGTCGCGGCGTTCACCTGGCCGGTCACGTGGGCGCCCTGCTCGATGGTCACGTTGCCCTGGACGTTGACGTCGCCCTTGAAGCGGCCGGCGATGCGTACGTGGCCGGCGCCCTCGATCTTGCCCTCGATCGTGACGTCGCCGGCGATCAGCGACTCCTTCGCGGCGCCCGCGGGCGCGCGCCGGGCCGTCTCGGGCGCAGGCGCAGGCGCCGCCGCGGGGGCCGGGCGCTCGACCGGGCGCACGACCGGATCGGGAGTGGAAGCGGGGGTGTCGAGCGGCCCGGCGTCCTTCGCGGACGGGTCTTTCCAAAGTGCCATCAGGGATCTCCTCCTGGTCGATGAGCGGCGGCAGCCGTGGTGCTGGCAGAGGGAATCGAACCCCCGACCTGCCGCTTACAAGGCGGCTGCTCTACCAACTGAGCTATGCCAGCGCGATCGGGCGGATTCTAACCGTCACGGGGCCGTCCGGGTCACGGCGTGAGCATGGACGCAGCCCCGTCGGGTGTGGACTGTGGACAGGGTCGCAGCTCGATCCCGGGCGTGCCATCCGCCGCGGCGGGAAGGTTCTCGACCGAGGGCAGGCTGCCATTCGCCTGGCGGTCGACGTCGAGCCAGTAGACGTCGGCCTCGCGCGTCCGTTCGACGGTGCGCACCTCGAGGCCGCCACGGCGCGCGGTCCGGCTCGCTTCCTCGGCGCCGGCGGTTCCGCCGAAGATCCCGAGCGAGATCACCGAAGCGCCCTCCTCAGTCACGAGGTATGCGTCCGTGATTCCGTTGAAGCGCAGGAAGGCGAGCGCGTTCGAGGCGTCCTCGGCGGTGGCCAGGTTCTCGACGCGGACCCAGTAACCCACGCGGACCTCGCCGCGATCCTGGCGCAGCCGGGAGGCATAGCCCAGGCGGGCGAGGGTCTCCGCGGCCTGCGCGGCGGCGGGCTCGTCGGTGTAAGGCCCGACGCTGACGCACGCAAGCATCGGCGGCGGGCCGGCGGGAACGGCCGGCGCCGTGCCCTCGCTCGAAAGCTCCTGTCCGAGCGGCGCTTCGCGCAGCAGCCGGATCGCCTGCTTGCCCGCAGCGCTCGGCGTCGCGTGGCCGGGAACCGGCGCCGGCGGCGCGATCCAGTGCGACCACGCGAGATACAGCACGTTGGCGAGCAGCAGCAGCAGGAACAATGCGCGCAAGATCGAGGCTCCCGTCGGCCGCGTCAGGCGACGGATGTTAGCGGAAATGAAAGGGCCCGCCTCCCCTGCGGAAGGCGGGCCCCGTATCGAGCCGGATCGATCGCCCGGTTACTTGCCGCCGCTCGCCATGTAGGCCGCGACGTCGGCGATCTCCGCGTCAGACAGCTTGATCGCCGTCTTGTGCTTCATCTGGCCGGCCGAAATCTTCTTCAGCGAATCAGCGAGCGCCTTGGCGTCCTCGCCCGCGAAATCGGCCGCCTCGTGGCACTCCGCGCAATCCGCGGCGAACTTGGCCTTGCCGGCCGCCGCATCGGCGCTCGCCGAAACGCTCCAGCCCGCGATGCCGAGACCGGCGACCGCAACGATCAACACCCGATTCAGTTCCATCTCACTCTCCTCGCGCTCGTTGCCGCACGACCCACTGCCGCGCGGCCCTCGTTACCGTGGATTCGCGTTACCGTGGACTCGCGGCGATTACTTGCCGCCGCCCGCCATGTACGCGGCGACGTCGGCCGCCTGCTGATCCGTGAGCTTGAGTGCCTTCTTGTGCTTCATCTGGCCGGCCGAGATCTTCTTGATCGAGTCGGCGAGCGCCTTGGCGTCCTCGCCCTCGAAGTCGGCCGCCTCGTGGCACTCCGCGCAGACTTCCTCGAACGTGGCCTTGCCGGCGGCCGCATCCGCGTGCGCGACGGCGCCGAAGCCCGCGAGACCCGCGGTAGCCAGCACGATCGTCGCTGCGTTCTTGATCGACATGTTTATTCTCCTGATCCTGCGTGACCGGCCAGCGTGGCGACCGGATGACCAATGACAACGGCGGCGATGATACAACAGCGCCTCGGGTAGTTAGATGGTGGGAAAGCGCCACGGTTCAAGTCCGTCGCGCGGCAGCCCAGCGGGCGAGCCCCCGCAGAACGAGATCAGGAATCATTTCGATCTGGCTTCGGACATGGAGCGCTACGCTTGCCGCCGCACCGCCCGTCACGAGGAGCGCGGGGGAGCCTCCACACAGGCTGCGCGCATCCTCGAGGCTGCGATCGACCAGGGCCGCGAGGGCGACCCGGCAACCGCGTTCGATGGCGTCGCGCGTGTTGTCCGCGAAGGGCGCTTGCCTCGTCGCGCCGCTGCCGGAATGGCGGGCGGCGAGGTCGCTGGTGCCACGGAGAAGGACGCCCACCATGAGCGACGGCCCGGGCACGATGTAGCCGCCGCAGTGGCGACCGTCCGCTGCGACGACGTCGACCGTCGCTGCGGTGCCCACGTCCACCACGACGCACGCGTCCCGCACGTGGTGCCACGCCGCGATGACCGCGAGCCAGCGGTCGATGCCGAGCAGCGCTGGATCGGCGTAGCCGTTCACGACTCCTGCGCACTCGCGTTCCGTCGTCGCGAACTCGACGCCCCGGCCCGTCGCGCGTCGCGCGGCCGCGTCGAGCGCCGCGGCGCCCGCACTCCCCGCCACGGTGGCCGCGACCACGCGTTCGACCGGGTCGCCCGCGAAGAGCGTATGCAGCCAGTCCTCGGCGGACCAGCGCTCGTGCACTGCGGCCTGCTGCTCGCCGAGCACCTCGTTGCCCTGGAGGCGCGCCCACTTGACGCGGGAGTTGCCGATGTCGACGAGCAGCGTCATGCCACGGGCCGCAGGCTGACGTCGCCCGAGTAGTAACGCTCGATGCGTCCAGCGACGTCGATCCTGAGTGCGCCGTCCGCGTCCACGCCGCAGGCGGTGCCTTCGACGCGGCCGTCTCCCTGCATGACCGCGACGCGCCGTCCGTCGAGCGCGTCCAGGCGGCGCCAGCGCTCGACGCAGGCAGCGAATCCGGTCCGGCCGAACTCCGCGAGGCACGCGGCCACCGCCCCTGCCAGCGTGCCGGCAAGCTCGTTCCTGCGCACTTCTGCTACGCCGAGGGTCGTGCAAAGGTCGGTAGCGGCGAGGCCGCCCGCCTCGCCGAGCCCGGCAAGCGCCCGCGGCGGCAGGTCGACGTTCAGTCCGAGGCCGACCACGATGCAGGCGGGGCCGCCGCCCTCGCTCTTGAGCTGCAGCAGCAGCCCGCCGAGCTTGCGGTCGTCGACGACGAGGTCGTTCGGCCACTTGATGCGCACGCCGTTCGCTCCAAGTCTCTCCAGCGCCTCCGCAACGGCGATGCCGACGGCAAGCCCGAGCGCCGGCAGGTCTGCCGGCGTCTCCGCATACGTCCAGGCGAGCGAAAACGTGAGTCCCGAACCGAACGGCGCGATCCAGCGCCGGCCGCGTCGGCCGCGACCGGCGTGCTGCCACTCCGCGTACAGCACGCGGGCGCGGCCAGGCGGTGGCGGCGGCGAAGCGTACAGGTCCTCGTTGGTCGAGCCCGTCTCGAACACAACCGCGAGGTCGACGGGTACCGCAGGGCACGCCCGCGAGTACGCGACTTCCATCGCACGCGCGTCGAGGAGTTCCACGGGCCTCTCGAGGCGATAGCCGCGTCTCGACTCGCTCTCGACCGGGATCCCGAGCGCGCGCAGTTCGCCCACCTGCTTCCAGACGGCCGCGCGTCCCACGCCGAGCCCGGCCGCAAGCTCGGCGCCCGAATGCAGCGCGCCGTCGGCGAGTCGCGCGATCAGCGCGACGCAGCGCGGGTTCATCTCGGGCGCAACAGCCACAGGCGCCGGGCCCGGTTCTCGGTGCCCGCGCGCATGCGCGCGACGTTCGACCTGTGCGTGTAGACGACGAACGCCGCCATCGCGATCCCGAAGACGAGCAGGGCTGCGGAGTCGGGCCGCGCCACCGCGAAATACACGGGCAGTGCGGCACTGCCGAGCATCGTGCCGAGGCCGACGTAGCCTGTGAGCATCACGCAGGCGAGCCAGACCAGCACCACGGGCACCAGCGCCGCGGGCGCGAGCACGCCGACGGCGCCGATGAGCGTCGCGGCTCCCTTGCCGCCGCGGAACTCGTACCAGACGGGATAGACGTGGCCTACGACGACCGCGACCGCGCAGGCGACCGCGAGCCACTCGCGCGACACGCCGGGATCGATGCCGACGAGCGGCAACGAGAGGCCGGGGAGGACGCCGACCGCGAGCAGCGCCTTGCCGACGTCGATCACGATGACCGCGAACGCGAATTTCCAGCCCTGGGTGCGCAGGGCGTTGGTGCCGCCCGCGTTTCCGCTGCCCTGCTCACGGATGTCGACGCCGCGCAGGCGGCCGACGACGAGGCTCCCGAGCAGCGAGCCGAGCAGGTAGGCGAGCAGCGTCTTGACGGCGAGTTCGAGCACGCGGAGGACCCTCTGCGCGATTCTAGCAGCCGCCTGCCGGGCGCGACGTCGCCGTCAGGGCTGCGCCGCCGCCCGCGGCAGGAATACCTCGGCGAGCATGCAGCGCACGGACCCACCGCCCACGTCCTCGATCGTGTGCACCGGCGCCGCGACGACGCGGTCGACGAGGCCCGCGAGTCTCTCGCGCGCCGCGGGACCGAAGGCTTCCCACGCGCGCGCGGAGACCGCGAGCACTCCTCCGCCGTTCCTCGCGCCGAGTTCGAGCGTATTGCCGGCGAAGGCGGCAACCTGCGCGCGCGTGATCCGCTCGACGTGGCGTCCCCCCTGCGCGAGCCTTTCGAGCAGCGCCTGCCGCTCACGCTCCGCGACGGCTTCGGCGCAGACGACGACGTGACGACGGCCGACCGCGAGCAGCACGTTCGTGTGGTAGATCGGCGCACCGCCCGCGTCGCACGCATGGAACGCGCAGCTCTCGTATCCGAGCTCCCCGCAGAGTTCCTGCAGCACGACGGCGTCCGTGCGCGGCGAAAGGCAGGCGTAGGCGATGCGCGCGACGTGGTCGAACACGACGCTGCCGGTGCCTTCGAGGCAGCGTCCCTCGAGTTCGTGATGGGTGAGGTCGACGAGACGATCGACGCGGAAGCCCCCGCGGCGCTCGAGTTCCGCGAGCATCTCGAGCCGCCGTTCCTGCCGGCGGTTGGGCGCCAGCATCGGGTACAGCACGACGGTGCCGTCCGCGTGCAGGGTGACCCAGTTGTTCGGGAACACGGCGTCCGGGCAGAGCGGCGCTCTAGCATCCTCGAACACCTGCACGTCGACTCCCGCATCGCCGAGCGCCCGGGCGAACGCGTCGAACTCCGCGAGTGCCCGCTCGTGCGCGCCGCCGGCCGGAGGAGTCCGCGGCTGGTAGAGGTTGCTGGCGCACGTCTGCGGATTCCAGCCGAACGCTGCCGGCCGCACCATCAGGACGGTGTCGGCGACCTGTACTTCAAGCGGCATCCCGCGCATGGAGACATTCTAGACGCCGGCCGCGCCCGATCAGCCTGGCGCGTGCACGATCGCGACGAGCTTTTCGCGCGTCGAGACGACGGTGCCGCCGGCGCGCTCGACCGTGATCGCGAACGCGGTCGGCCTCAGGACCGGCCGTGCGGGCGCGAACGGGACGACGACTTCGGTGCGTCCCGGCGGGACGTCGAACACGCCGCCGTCGACGGGGTAGCGCTCGTCGCGCCCGGCATCGAAGATCCAGAGCTGGTACTGCGCGCGTGCGGGCTCGTTCACCACGACGCCCGACAGGCGCAGGAAGCCCCTCTGTCGCTCGTTGTCCCAGACGACGTCGCCGGTCACGCTGGAGGCACCCGTCTCCCACGCCCAGTGACCGACGTTCGACGAAGCCTGCAGCATGCGGTCGCGCGCGAGGTGCGCTCGCCACTGCTGGAAGTCCCCGGCGACCTCGCTGGCGCCGACTTCGGCGAGCCGGGGCCACCAGCCCGCGATCGCGAGCAGCACGAGACAGGCGGCGAGGCTACCGGCGACGATCGAACGAGCAGAAAACGAACGGGGGGCGCCACGAGACGCAGCGCCCCCCCGGGAACAGTTCTGGCGGATCCACTGGTCCGCGCTGTGCTCTACGCGCCGACGGACCGAGTCCGGCAGGGAATCGAGATCGGACGGCCCGTCACGGCCGGGCTCGACGACGTCGTTCAGGACGCCGCTTCCCCCACCCGTACCGGACTTTCGATCTTCATCCACTGCCGCACCTGGATCAATCCGCGCCGCATCTGCGTCTTCACGGTACCGAGCGGCATGCCGGTCGCCGTCGCGATCTCGGAGTGCGTCATGCCCTCCAGCAG
>RPQJ01000135.1 GCA_003819815.1 Lysobacterales bacterium | reverse complement strand
GAGCAGGAGCCACCAGGCGAGCCTGGCGAGCGTCGGGGAGGGAACTTCACCGGGTCTCGAGGCGTCCGGCGTCCGCCGCATCCATGTCGACCTCATGGTCGTCGTACCTCCTAGTACTGCCATCGACGCGCTCTCTTTTCACCTGGAGCCTGTTCGCATCTTCCCACCGGTCGGCGGCCCGGATCTGCCGTGGAAATCGCACCGGGCTTCGCTCGATACGTAGCAACCCGGGTAGAATCCGGCCTCCCCTCGCGAGTCCCGACGCATGTCCCCGCTGCACCGCCGCCCGTCCGTCCAAGTCAGCATCGGCCCGGTCGTCATGGGCGGCGGCCAGCCCGTCGTCGTGCAGTCGATGACCAACACCGACACCGCGGACGTGGAGGCAACGGCGCTGCAGGTGCACGCGCTCGCCCAGGCGGGCTCGGAGATCGTGCGGGTCACGGTCAATACCGACGAGGCCGCGGCAGCCGTCCCGGTCATCGTCGAGCGCCTCGCGCAGCTAGGCACCCGCGTGCCGATCGTGGGCGACTTCCACTTCAACGGCCACAAGCTGCTGCGCGCGCACCCGGCCTGCGCAGAGGCGCTCGCGAAGTACCGCATCAATCCGGGCAACGTCGGGCGCGGCAGCAAGCGCGACCCGCAGTTCGCCGAGATGATCGAGACGGCGTGCCGCTGGTCGAAGCCCGTGCGGATCGGCGTGAACTGGGGCAGCCTCGACCAGGAGCTGCTCACTCGCCTGATGGACGAGAACTCCCGCCGCTCCGCCCCGCTCGACGCCAACGACGTCATGCGCGAGGCGATCGTCGTCTCGGCGCTCGAGAGCGCGCGACGCGCCGAGGAGCTCGGGCTGCCCCACGACCGGATCGTGATCTCGTGCAAGGTGAGCGGCGTGCAGGATCTCATCGCCGTCTACCGCAACATTGCCGCCCGCTGCGACTACCCGCTGCACCTCGGCCTCACCGAGGCCGGGATGGGATCGAAGGGCATCGTCGCCTCCACTGCCGCCATGGCCGTGCTGCTCCAGGAAGGCATCGGCGACACGATCCGGGTCTCGCTGACGCCCGAACCGGGCGGCGACCGCACGCGCGAGGTGATCGTCGCGCAGGAAATCCTCCAGACCATGGGCCTGCGCTCGTTCACGCCGATGGTCGTCGCCTGCCCCGGCTGCGGCCGCACGACCTCGACGTATTTCCAGGAGCTCGCCGAGAAGATCCAGTCCCACCTGCGGCAGCGCATGCCGGAGTGGCGTCTGCGTCACCCCGGCGTCGAGCGGATGACGGTGGCCGTGATGGGCTGCGTAGTCAACGGTCCCGGCGAGAGCAAGCACGCGAACATCGGCATCAGCCTGCCGGGCACGGGCGAGCGCCCGGTGGCGCCCGTGTACGTCGACGGCGAGAAGGGCCCGACGCTGAAGGGTGACCGCATCGCCGAGGAGTTCCAGCAGCTCGTCGAGGAATACGTCGAGCGCACGTACGGTGGGAGGGCCGCATGACCGCGCTGCGCGAACGGCGCTGCGCCGCCTGCGCGCCCGGCACTCCGGCGCTCGCCCCCGCGCGCGTGGCCGAGCTGCTCCTGGAGCTCGCGCCCGGCTGGCGCATCGCGGAGGACGGCGGCTCGCTGCGCCGCTCGTTCGCCTTCCCGGACTTCCACCACACGATGGCCTTCGTGAACGCGGTCGCATGGATCGCGCACGTGGAGGACCACCATCCCGACCTCGAGGTCGGGTATAACTACTGCCGCATGGCCTGGTCGACTCACTCGGTCGGCGGGCTGTCGGAAAACGACTTCATCTGCGCGGCAAAGGTGGACGCGCTGTAGATCCACCGGTCGCGCGGTCAGGGGGAGCCATGACCGAAGACGCCTCGGCGGCCGCACTGCCCTTCGTGGCGCCGTGCCGCGGCCTCGCGCCGACCGCACCGCTGCGCTGGATCCGGCTCGGGTGGCACGACATGTGGTCGGCGCCGCGCCAGAGCCTCACCTACGGCGGCATCGTCGTATTCCTGAGCCTCGCGCTCGCCGCGGTGACGATCGAGTTCGGCGGCTACTGGGAGCTGCTGTCGCTGGTGTCGGGCTTCATCCTGATTTCACCCGCCCTCGCGGTCGGCACGTACGTGATCTCGAACCAGCTCGAGCGCGGCGAGCGGCCGTCGCTGCGCCGGTGCGTGCGCGAAGAGCAGCGCGTCTTCGGAAACCTGATGGTCTTCGCGCTGATGCTGATGATCGTGTTCCTCGTCTGGGCCCGGGCGGGCTCCGCGGTGCACGTGTTCTTCCCCGTAGGCGAGGCCCCCGGCTGGCGCGACTACCTGACCTTCTTCGGCATCGGCAGTGCGATCGGCTCGATCTTCGCGATCGTGGTGTTCTCGGCGGCCGCGTTCTCGCTGCCGATGATGGTCGACCGGCGCGTCGACACGGTGACGGCCGTCGTGACGAGCATCAACGCCGTGCTGCGCAACAAGCCTGCGATGGCCGTCTGGGCGGCGTGCATCGTGGTCGCGGTCGCGCCCGGCTTCGCGCTGCTGCTGATGGGCCGTGACCGGGGAGCAGGCTTCGCGTGGATCATGGTGGCGCTCGGGGTCACGCTGCCGCTGATCGGCCACGCGACCTGGCACGGCTACCGCGAGACGATCGACGCCGGGGCCTGGCCCCTGCACGCCGAGACGGACTGACGGCGTCAGACGGCCGGGCCGCGGCCCAGCAGCTCGCGGTCGAGGCCGGGATCGACCTCGTGCAGCAGGTCGACCGGCAGCCGAGAGTAGCGCAGCGCCGCGGCGTACCCGCGCCGGTCGCCTTCGTGCTCGATGAGCCACTGCGCGTGCTCGCACAGGAGCGCGAGCTGCAGCGCGCGCGCGAGCGTGAGCGCGAGGCGCCGCGCACCGGCCTCGAGCGAGGCGCGCTCCTGTCCCGCCTCGAGCCACAGCGCGGCCCGCTCGAGAGCGGCGATCGCCTGCCTGCCGGCTGCGGCGAGCCGCGGGTCCGAGAGCGACCGCACGCAGGCCGAGACGCGGCCCATCAGCGCCGCGAGCCCGGTGTGCAGGTCGCTGCGCAGCAGCGCGTCGAGCGAGAGCACGTTGGTCGTGCCCTCCCAGATCGGGAGCACGTGGCTGTCGCGCAGCAGCTGCGGCAGGCCCGTGTCCTCGACGTAGCCCGCGCCGCCGAACCCTTCGATCACTTCGCTCACGACCGCGACGGCCTGCTTGCCCGTCACGAGCTTGGTGAGCGGGGTCACGAGCCGCAGCAGCGAGCGCTGCTCGACGTCGAGCTCCCCGCTCTCCTCGCGCCCCGCGAGCTCGACGAAGAGGAACGTCATCAGGAACGCGCCCCACGCCTCCGCCTCGAGCGCGGCGAGCGTGTCGAGGTGCAGCGGCTGTTCGGCGAGCGGCTGGCCGAACGCGTGGCGCCTTTCGGCATAGGCGCGAGCGAGCGCGAGGCCGCGCCGCATCGCGGCGGCGGCGCAGACGCTGTTCCACATCCGGGTGACGACCAGCATCGGCTCGATGGCCCGCGTGCCGTTGCGGGGCTCGCCGACGAGCTCGGCGCGCGCGCCCTCGAGCATGAGCTCGGCCGTCGGCACCTTGCGGGTGCCGAGCTTGTCCTTGAGCCGGTCGACGCGGATCCCGTTCAGGCGCCCGTCGGCGTCGCGGAGCTCGACGTAGTACATCGCGAGGCCCTTGCCGCCGGGCGGGTTGCCCTCGGGTCGTGCGAGCGTGAGCGCCATCTGGGCCGTGACCGCCGACGTGAACCACTTGCGACCGTACAGGCGCCACGCGCCGTCCTCGAGCGCCGCGCGAGTCTGCGAGCGCCCGACGTCGGAGCCGCCCGTCGTCTCGGTCATCCACTGGCCGCTGGTCCAGAAGCCCGCCGGGTCGCGCGACGTGAGGTGGGGCACGGCGCGACGCACGAGCGCGTCGTTGCCCGAGTGAAGCAGCGTGCGCGCGGCGCCGTCCGTCATCGCGAGCGGGCAGGTGTAGACGTCGGACGACGGGTGGAACAGGTAGACCTTCGCGAACTGCTCGATCCGGGCGTAGCGACCGAGCGCGCGATCGTATCCCGTCGCGACCAGGCCGTGGCGCAGCGTGAGACGCTCGGCCTCGCGCCACAGCGGCGTCACCTCGACGGCGTCCACGCGATTGCCCCATGCGTCCCACTGCACGAGCCGCGGCTCGTTCGGGCGGTCGGCGAGCTGCAGGCGGTAGAGTTCACCGCCGGCGACGAGGCCGAGCTCGTCGAGCTCCGCCGCGAGGGCCGCAGCGCGCGCGGGCGGCAGCACGCGGCGCAGCCACGGCCCGAGCAGCGGATCGTCGTGGAAGGTGTTGCCGAGTTCCGGCGCGGGCTGCGTGTAGAGCTCGCGCTGCCAGTTCGCATCGATCATGACGGGTACCCCGGGCGTGTGACGACGAGCGGGAGGTCGCCCGCGAGACCGAGCGCCCTCTGCACGAAGGCCCGGCGCAGCACCGGCTGCGCGGCGACCAGCGAGAGCCCGACGCGGCGGGCGGCCGCCACGGCGACGTTCTTCTCGCCGAAGAGACGGTTCAACGCGTCGGTCGAGCCGAGCATCAGCGCGTTCTCGCTGCGCCGCCAGCGGGCATAGCGCCGCAGCGTCCTGAGCCCGTAAGGATCTGCGCCCGCCTCGGCCGCCTCGCCGAGCACCTGCGCGAGCGTCGCGGCATCGAGAAAGCCGAGGTTGACGCCCTGCCCGGCAAGCGGGTGGATGGTGTGGGCGGCGTCGCCCACGAGCGCGAGCCGCGGGCGGACGTATTCGTGGGCGTGCCAGAGCGCGAGCGGGAGCGCCGCACGATCGCTCGCGAGCTCGAGGCGTCCGAGCGCGCGGTCCGACGCGGTCGTCACTTCGGCGGAAAACCCTTCCGGATCGAGCCCCTGCAGTCGATCGGCTGCGCCCGTGGCGGTCGACCACACGAGCGACACGCGCCCGTCGCGCAGCGGCAGCAGCGCGATCGGGCCGTCCGGCAGGAAGCGCTGGCGGGCCGCGTAACCGTGGGGCTGCTCGGGGCGCAGGTGGGCCACCACCGCGGTCTGGCCATAGTCCCAGCCCGCACGGCCGATGCCGCAGAGCTCGCGCGTGCGGGAGTGGCCCCCGTCGGCGCCGACGACGAGCCCGCATCCGTAGCGGCGGCCGTCGGCGAGCACGACCCGGGCGCCGTCCGCCTCGAACTCGAGCGACTCGAGCGTGCCACGGAGCTGCGTGACGGTCTTGAGCCGCCGCGATTCCGAGAGCGCCCATTGCACGCGCACGTTCTCGACGATGTGCCCGAGGTCCGGGTCGCCGGACTCGGCCGCCGAGAAGCGCAGCGCGTCGGGTGCGTCGGGGCGGCTCGCGGCGTCCCAGACGATCATCCTCGAGTACGGGCATGCATGCGGGTCGAGCGGCTCCCACGCATCGATCGAGCGCAGGATGCGCTGCGACGCGCGGGACAATGCCGAGACCCGCAGGTCGACGGCATCGTCGCGGGGGCGACGTGGCTCGCTCGCCTCGACCACCGCGACGCGCCATCCGGCCAGACGCTCGTCCGCGGCGAGGAGCCCCGCGAGGCAGGCGCCCACCATTCCGCCGCCCACGATCATCACGTCGAAGTCGTGCCGGCGGGCGCGCATCGGTCAGCGGGCCTCGGTGAGCGGCACGCCGCGCGCGAGCCTCGGCACGCGCCCGGCTGCGCCCACGCTCAGTCGCGAGAGCGCGCTCTTCGCGGGCGGGAAGGCGTCGAACGCGAGGAGCCCGGCACTGCGCAGCCCGCGCACCACGCCCAGCGGATTGCCGAATAGGCGCACGAGACCGTCCGTGAACGCGACGATGCCGCGGCGGTCCTCCTCGCGCCATCGCGAATAGGCCGCGAGCGGCGCGGCGGCTCCGGCGTCGGTTTCGCCGGCAGCGCGGGCGTCCGCCAGCACCTCCGCGAGGCTCGCCGCATCGCGCAGGCCGAGGTTGAATCCCTGGCCCGCGATCGGGTGCAGCGACTGCGCGGCGTTGCCGACGATCGCGAGGCGTTCGCCCGTGTGCGCGGCCGAGCGCGACAGCGCGAGCGGATAGGCGTGGCGTGCGCCCACGCGAAGCAGGCGCCCGAGCCGGAACCCGAAGGCACGCTGCAGTTCCGCGAGAAACGCCGCGTCGTCGAGCGCGAGCACGCGCCCGGCTTCCTCTGGACGCCGCGTCCAGACGATTCCGCAGCGGCCGTCGGCGAGGGGCAGGACCGCGATGGGGCCCTCCGCCGTGAAGCGCTCGTAGGCCACGTGGTCGTGGAAGCGCTGCGTCGTGATGGTCGCCGTGACCGCGGTCTGCTCGTACGCCCAGTGCTCGGCGCCGACACCGGCCTGTTCCCGGACGAGCGATGCCACTCCGTCCGCAGCCACGACGAGCCTCGCGGCGAGAGCCTTCGCGGAACCCTCGCGCTCGAACCGCAGCAGCCGCGCGTCCGCCGCCAGCTCACTGCCGGCGACCTGCGCGGGCGCCACGACGTCGACGCCGGACGCGGTGCCGAGCCCGGCCCACAACGCCGCGCCGATGACGCGGTTCGGCAGCACGTAGCCGAGCGCCTCGAGGCCCTGCTCGGCCGCGTCGATGCGCGCGCTGCCGAAGCGACCCTGGTCCGAGACGTGGATGCGGCGGATCGGGGTCGCCTCGCGCTCCATGTCGCGCCAGACGCCGAGGCTGCGGAAGACGCGGACGGTGCCGTTCGCGAGCGCCGTCGTGCGCTCGTCGAAGCTCGGGTGCGCGGCACCGGGCACGGCGGCCTCGACGAGCGCGATCCTGAGGCCGAGCGGAGCCAGCGCGAGTGCGAGCGAGGCGCCGACGAGCCCGCCCCCCGCGATCGCGACGTCGTACGGCACCGTGGCGGCCGCCTCGCTCATCGGGACTCAGGCGACCATGGCCCGCTCGACCTCGGCGGGCGTGCGCGGCAGGCCTGCGGTGAGCAGTTCGTGGCCGTCGGCCGTCACGGCCACGTCGTCCTCGATGCGCACGCCGATGTTCCACCAGCGGCGCGGCACGCCCTTGGTGCCGGCCGGGATGTAGATGCCGGGCTCGACCGTGAGGCACATGCCGGGCTCGAGCACGCGCCACTCCTCGCCGACCTTGTAGTCGCCGACGTCGTGCACGTCCATGCCGAGCCAGTGGCCGGTGCGATGCATGAAGAACTTCTTGTACGCCTCGTCCTTGACGAGGGTCGGCACGCGGCCCGACAGCAACCCGAGCCGCACGAGCCCCTGGGTGATCGCACGCACCGCGGCGTCGTGCGGATCGTTCCAGTGGTTGCCCGGCCGGATGCAGCCGAAGGCCGCCTCCTGCGCCTCGAGCACCACTTCGTACACGGCCTTCTGCTCCGGCGAGAAGCGGCCGCCGACCGGGAACGTGCGCGTGATGTCGGAGGCGTAGTATTCGTACTCGCAGCCCGCGTCGATCAGGAGCAGGTCGCCGTCCTGCAGCTCCGCGTCGTTCGCGTGGTAGTGCAAGGTGCAGGCGTTCGCGCCGCCGCCCACGATCGGGTGGTAGGAGATGTCGGCGCGGTGCCGGTGGAACTCGTGCAGGAGCTCCGCCATCACCTCGTACTCGTGGACGCCGGGCCGCGTGGCCTTCATGGCCCTCAGGTGCGCGCCGACCGCTATCTGGGCCGCGCGGCGCATCACGGCGATCTCGGAGCGGCTCTTGTAGAGCCGCATGTCGTGCAGCAGGTGGTCGAGCGCCACGAACTCCTGCGGCGTGTGGACGCCCTGCTTCGCGCGCGCGCGGAGCGAGTTCACCCAGGCGATCACGTGCAGGTCGAACTCGGGGTGCAGTCCCATGGTGTAGTACACGCGGCTGCACTGTTCCATGAGCCCGGGCAGGATGTCGTCGATGTCGCCGATCGGAAAGGCGTCGTCGGCGCCGTGATCGCGCACCGCGCCTTCCGGTCCGGCCCGCTTGCCGTCCCAGGTCTCGCGCGCAGGGTCGCGGTCGCGCACGAACAGGATGTACTCCGCCTGGGCTCGCCCCGGCACGAGCACGGCCACGGACTCCGGCTCGTCGAAGCCGGTGAGGTAGTGGAAGTCGCTGTCCGGCCGGTAGTGGTAGTGGACGTCGCTGTTGCGCTGCTTCTCGGTCGCGGCCGGCAGGATCGCGATCCCGCCCTTGCCCATCATCCGCATGAGCTGCTTGCGCCGCCGGGCGAACTCGTCCTTGCGCAGGGTCATCGTTCGGGTGCTCGAGGTCAGTGTCTGTGGCTGGAGACGGGCTGGGAGCGGCGCAGCGCGTCGAGTTCGTCGTAGACGAGCTGGACCGCCGCACGGACGAACTCGACGAGCTCGGCGTAGGAAGCTTCCTCGACGTCGGCGGCCTCGCTGCCCACGGCGCCGGCCTGCGAAATCCTCGCGAGGTCGGCGAGCACCTCGTCCACGTCGGCGGGCAACGGGATCCGGGCGGCGAGGCCGGACGCGCCGAACCCGTAGAGGAACCCCTGGCACCAGGCGGCGAGCGATTCGACCCGGCTCGCCAGGTCGGATTCGTCGTCGGGCAGCAGCGGCGCGAAATCCATCTCGCCCTCCGCGAGCACGGCGCGGCTGCCCGCGTAGAGCGACGGGAGGGTCTGGTCGCCGGAGTCGGGCACCGCTGCGTCCGGGAGGATCTCCTCGAGCCAGTCGGCGTAGGCGTAATCGGGGCGCAGGCACAGCGCCCCGCAGAGCGCGCCGTGCGCTTCGGCCGGATGCACGCCCGAGGACCCGTCCTCGAGGACCCGGGCGACATCGTCGAAGGCCACCGAAGGATGCATCGCCGGTATCGTAACATCGGCCGTCGCCGCGGCGGACGGTTCATTGATTCCCCCGGGGTGCGGCCCTATAGTTCTCCGCATGAACGAACCCAGTGCACGCACGGCGGTCGACGCGGAACTGAAGCGCCTCGAACGCCGCATCGACGAACTCGTCGCCACCGTCGGGCAGATGAAGGAAGAGAACCGCGCGCTGCGCCAGCGCCAGGACTCGCTCATGACCGAGCGGGCCGGCCTGCTGCAGAAGAACGAGCAGGTGCGCGCGCGGGTCGAGGCGATGATCGGCCGCCTGAAGGCGATGGAGCACGGCTCGTGAGCGACGAACGAATTACGCGCGTGAGCGTGCGGCTGCTCGAGCGGGAGTACCAGGTCGCCTGCCCCGCCGAGGAACGCACCGACCTGCTCGACTCGGCCGAGTACCTCGACGCGAAGATGCGCGAGGTGCGCGACAGCGGCAAGGTCGTCGGCCTCGACCGCATCGCGGTCATCTCGGCGCTCAACCTGGCGAACGAGCTGATCAAGATGCGCCGCAACGGCTCCAGCGTCGACACCGACATCGGGTCGAGGCTCCGGAGCCTGCGCGAGCGCGTGGAGTCGGCCCTCGAGAAGGGCCAGCAACTGGAACTTTAGGAGAGGGGGAACGATCCCCTTTCCGACGATTTGGCGCCGCCTGCAGTGTTCGACACGGTCCGGGTTACCTCTCGACCTTAAGTTCAACACCCTGGGGTGTGGCCAGCCGGCACCATTGTGCAAGTCCGCCTCGAGCGGGAAGCCTTAGGGGTCGCGGCCTTCCCCAACTATTGCTCCACGTCGAGAGCAATGGTTCGTGACGGCACAGGCGGGCGGCGCCATCCCCT
>RPQJ01000134.1 GCA_003819815.1 Lysobacterales bacterium | reverse complement strand
GGCGTCCGCCGATTCCGCGTCGCGTTCGCGCCAGCGCGCATGGCCGAAATTCCAGCTCGGTCGCCGCAGCTCGAGCAGGTACTGCTCCTTCGGGCCCACGAGCGCGAGTTCCGCGTGGCCCGCGCTCGCCTGCTCGAGGCGCTCCATGATCGCGCGGCCCGAGCGCACGGCGTCGATGCGCGGGTAGATCACGAAGCCCGTCGTTGCGAGGGCGACGGCGAGCACCGCGGCGTAGGCGAGCCAGCCATCCCGCACGCGCAGCAGCGCGAGCGCGGCCCCGCCCCCGACGCCTGCGATCGCGAGCGGAAGGACCGGATGCAACCCGAAATCGTCGAACAGGCGGCCGGCGGCTTCGGAGTCGACCGCGAAGTAGATCGCCGCAAGCACGAGGATCGTGACCAGCGTCGTCGCGAGCCCGAAGCCCACGCGTCGCGGCCACGCGGACCGCAGGAGCTCGGGCAGCCACGGAGCCGCCGCGGCCGCGAGCGCCGGCACCGCGGGCAGCACGTACAGGCCGCGCTTGCCCGAACTCAGCGTGAAGAACGCGAGCACGATCGCGACCCACGCGAGCAGCACGGCCGTGAGCGTGTCGCGCTCGCGGAACGCCTTGCGCCAGCGCGGCACGAGCCACGGCAGCAGCACGACGAGGGGCAGCCAGAAGATGGGCACGATCTGCGTGAAGTAGTAGTGGATCGGCTCGTGGTGGTGCCATGCGTCGGCGTAGCGCGTGACCGTCTGCTTGAACAGGATCTCGTTGCGATAGTCGAGCAGCGCACCGCCTGCCGACGTGGCGACCAGCATCGGCACGAACCAGAGGCCGATGGTGACGAGCATCACCGCGAGGCCCGCAAGCGAGAGCCCGCCGATGCGCGGCGCCGCGGCGGGCCAGCCACGCCACGCGAGGAACGCGAACGGCAGGAGCGCCAGGAGCGGCAGGAAGCCGACGCCCTTGGTGATCACGCCGATACCGGCGGCAACCCACCCGGCCAGGAACCAGCCTGGTGCCGGGCCGAGCACGACGTGTCGCAGCAGTCCGTAGAGGGACAGCGTCGTGAGGAAGCACAGCACGCCGTCGATCTGGGCCTGCCGCGCCTGCCACACGAACTGGAACGTGAGGAGCAGCATGAACGCGCCTGCGAGCGCGGCCTCCCGGCCCCGCGCCCGTCGCACGAGGTCGTAGACGAGCAGCACGGTGCCGATGCCGGCGAGCAGCGACGGCAGCAGGAATCCCACGCGCATCGAACCCGTGAGCGCCATCGCCGACGCGAGCAGCCAGAAGAACACCGGCGGCTTGTCGGCGTACAGATCGCCGCCGACGCGGGGGATCAGCCAGTCGCCGCTGCGGAGCATGTCCTGCGCGATGAGTGCGAACCGGGGCTCGTCGGCGGGCCACGGGTCGCGGAGTCCGAGTCCGGTTGCCATGAGGACGAGCGCGAGCGCGACGAGCAGCAGCACGTCGAGCAGCACGTCCCGCGGGGACGAGCGGCCGCTCCTGAGGCACCGCTCGAGCAGGCCCGGCGTGGTCGCCGGCGGGCGCGACGCGGATGCCGCAGCTTCCGCCGCCACTCAGGCTTCCTCGCGGATGCCGACGCGCGGCGAGGCCCGGCGGATGAGCCACATGACGCCGAAGAGATCGACGATGCCGACCCAGAGCCGGTTGTGCAGGCCGTACTTCGACTTGCCACGCGTCCGTTCGCGATGGTTCACCGGCAGCGAGACCACCTCGTAGCCCTCGCGCTGGAAGAGCGCCGGCATGAAGCGGTGCATGTGGTCGAATCGCGGCACGTCCATGAAGACGGAGCGGTCGAAAACCTTGATGCCGCAGCCCGTGTCCGGGGTGCCGTCGCGCAGCAGGCCGCCGCGGACCCCGTTCGCGACCCTCGACGACAGCCGCCGGAGCCACGTGTCCCGGCGGGTCGCGCGGTTGCCCATGACGAGCCGCAGCCGCGGGTTTCCGTCATCGCGCGCCATCTCGAGGAGCTTCGGGATGTCGGCCGGGTCGTTCTGGCCGTCGCCGTCGAGGGTCGCGACCCAGGGCGCACGGGCTGCTCGCGCGCCGGTCGCGACGGCCGCGCTCTGGCCCGACCGCACGGCGTGCCGCAACAGGCGGATCTCGGGCATCCCGTCGGCACGGGCCGCGAGGACGGCCGCGGCCGTGCCGTCGGAACTTCCGTCGTCGATGAAGATCGTCTCGTAGCGATAGCGGCCCTCGAGCGCCGCGTGGATCTCCCGGGCCAGCGGCGACACGTTGTCCTGCTCGTTGCAGACCGGGATGACGACGGAAACCTCGCAGTCCGGAGTGGGCGAGTGGTCGCTCAAGGAAGTCAACCTGTGGGCCAGCGAGTTGGAGCGGTAGTATACCGTCTGCCCCGCCGGGCCGAACGGACCGAGGCGCGGGCCACGATCCGCCCCATCGGTGCGCATGTGAACGACGAACCGCTCCACGACCACGACCATGATGCGGATGCGAGGCGTCTCGGCTGGGCGCTGGTGATCACGACGACTTTCATGGTCGTCGAGGTCGTGGGCGGGACCCTCTCGGGATCGCTCGCCCTGATCGCGGACGCGGGCCACATGCTCACCGACGCGGCCTCGCTCGCGCTCGCCTGGGGCGCCGCGCGGCTGACGGTCCACGACGAGCACGGGCACCGGCACGGACCGCACGGCCAGCACCGCCTGCAGGTGGTCGCGGCATTCGTGAACTCCCTCGCGCTGGTGGTACTGGTCGCCTGGATCGCGTGGGAAGCGGTCGAGCGCCTGCGCGACCCGCAGCCGATCGAGGGCGGCACGATGCTCGGGGTCGCGCTCCTCGGGCTCGCGGCCAACGTCGCGGTGCTCTACGTGCTGCGCAGCGACGACCCGGAGGCCAACATCAACGTCTCCGCGGCACGGCTCCACGTGCTCGGTGACCTGCTCGGTTCGGTGGGCGCCACGATCGCCGCGCTCGTGATCATGGACAGCGGCTGGACCCCGATCGACCCGCTGCTCTCGCTGCTCGTGGCGCTCCTGATCGCGCGCAGCGCGTGGATCCTGCTGCGGCGCTCGAGCCGCCTGCTCTACTCGAACCTTGGCACGGACCGCGTCGCATGACGGACCCCGCACCGCCTACGCATGAGCCGGACCAGCCGCGCAACACTCTCTACCGCAAGGTGACGCGAGGGCGGCGGCGCCTGACCCGCGGACGGATGCTCGTGTACCGGGTCGCGGTCGTCGTCGCCTGGCAGCTCGTGCGACTCTTCTGGAGCACCTGCCGCGTGCACCGTCGCCTGGGCCTCGAGGCGGCGCGCGCCGCGGTCCGCGAGTCGCGCTCGCTGATCCCCGTCTACTGGCACCAGCACATGCTGTTCGGCGTGCGCGCGCTCCTCGACCTGCGCGACGATGGCCTCAAGCTCGGGTTCCTGATCAGCCCCTCGGTGGACGGGACGGCGCCGGCGATGCTCGTCGAGCGGATCGGCGGCCACGTGATTCGCGGCTCGTCCACGGCCACGGGCGCTCGCGCGCTGCGCGACTACTACGAGACGATCGTCAAGCAGGAGATCTCGCCCGCGCTGACGCCGGACGGGCCGCGCGGTCCCGTGCACGAGTTCAAGCCCGGAGCCGTGATGCTCGCGCAGCTCACGGGCAGGCCGATCCTGCCGATCAGCATCGCGGCCTCGCGGACCTGGCGATTCCGCACGTGGGACCGCTTCGAGCTGCCGCTGCCGTTCAGCCGCATCGTGATCGCCTACGGCGAGCCGGTGCGCCTGCCGCGCGGCATCGACGCCAACGCGCTCGCCGACAAGCAGGCGGAGATGGGCGAACGCCTGCAGGCGCTGCAGGGCGTCGCGCGTGCCGCGCTGGCCGAGCCCGCCGAACGCTAGAGCTGCACCTTCGCGACCTCGACGGTCACCAGCGGCCGCGTGGTCGCTATCGCTGCGATGTAGCCGGGCCCGAGGTCGACCGGCTGCAGCCAGAGTTCCTGCCCATGGAGGCGTGCCGTACGAAGATCGGCTGCCAGCTCCACCTCGACTGCAGACTCGAGCCCAGTCCCGACGGCCTTCAGCACGGCTTCGATTGCAGTCCACTGCTCGAGGGTCGCGGACGCCACGGCGCGGCTCATCTCATGGGCCCGCCCCTTTCCCGGTGCATCCCGCGCCTCGACGTCGAAGCCGATCTCTCCGTCGTCGACGAGCGCCATGCCCACCAGCGACGTGCAGTGCGAGATGCTGAAGGACGGTCCGCCCGCGACCCGCGGTTTGCCGCCCTGCGGGAACTGAAGGCTCGCCGGCTCCACGCGCAGGCCCGTGCAGCGCTCGAGGCCCGCGAGCACCAGATCGACGCCCGCGAGGCTTGCCCGGCGCTGCTCCGGGGAGCGGCGCTCGAGCTCGAGCCGGCGGCCGTAGGGCAGCGATTCGAGCAGCGCCTGCTCGCGGCGGGGCTCGCGCTGCGCGGGCAAATCGGCGTGTAGTACCATCGCGTGCGCCACGCGGCATTTTGGGCCCGCACTGCCCTTCCCGCCAGCCGGCGCGGGCCCGGCGACGCACACCAACGACGAGTCGAACGCATGATCCAGTACCAGACGCTCACCGAGATGCTCGACCACCGCAGCCGCGGCGCGGGTGGGATCGGCTATCTCGAGGGCGAAAGCGCCGAGAAGACGCTGCCGCTCTCGAAGCTGCGACAGCGCGCGCTCGGCATCCTGCACCACCTGCAGCGCGCGGGCGCCGAGCCGGGGGACCTGCTGATCCTGCACGTCGCGAGCAACGAGCAGTTCATCGACGCGTACTGGGCGTGCCTCTACGGCGGCATCGTGCCGGTGCCGGTCGCGGTCGGCATCAGCGATGAGCACAAGCAGAAGCTGCTCCGCATCGCGCGCCAGCTCGGGCGGCCCCTGCTCTACACCGACCGGAAGCTCCGCGACCGTCTCGCGGCGTTCGCGGAGTCGCAGGGCACTGCCGATGTGTGGAACGCTCTCGAGCGACGAACGTTCCTGATCGACCAGCTCGACGACGTGTCGAGGGAAGGCACGCCCGCGCGCGTCAGTACGGACCAGACGGCGTTCATCCAGTTCTCCTCCGGCTCGACGAGCGAGCCCAAGGGCGTCGTGCTCACGCACGGCAACATCCTCGCGAACGCCGAGGGCTCGCGGCAGGCCGCGGGCTTCACGGAGCAGGACGTTTCCCTGAGCTGGATGCCGCTCACCCACGACATGGGACTCATCGGCTTTCATCTCATGATGATGTACTGCGGCGTCCGCCAGTACCTGATGCCGACCGACCTGTTCGTGCGCCGCGCACTGCTGTGGATGAAGTTCGCCTCCGCCAAGCGCGCGACGATCACCTGCTCGCCGAACTTCGGCTACCGGCATTTCCTGCGCGCCCTCGGCGACAAGACGCTCGACGGCGTGGACCT
Organism: Lysobacterales bacterium; assembly: GCA_003819815.1. GTDB lineage: Bacteria > Pseudomonadota > Gammaproteobacteria > Steroidobacterales > Steroidobacteraceae > RPQJ01. Next base: position 4,290 of record RPQJ01000134.1, on the reverse strand, counting down.
CGCGTCCATCCGCATGATCTTCAACGGCGCGGAGCCGATTTCCGTCGAGCTCGCGGACGAGTTCCTCGAGCGCATGGCGCCGTACGGCCTGCGCCGCAACGCGATGTACCCCGTCTACGGCCTCGCCGAGGCTTCGCTCGCCGTTAGCTTCCCGCCGCCGGGAACGGAGTACCGCTACGTGACCGTCGACCGCCGTTCGCTCGGCGTCGGCACGACCGCCCGCTTCGTCGCCGCAGACGACCCGAACGCCCTCAAGCTGATGTGTGAAGGCCGGCCCATTCCCTACACCAGCGTCCGGCTGGTCGACGACTCCGGCGCCGAAGTCGCACCCGACACCGTGGGCCACCTGCTGATGCGAGGCGACAACGTCACGCGCGGCTACTTCCAGAACCCGGAGGCGAACGCCGCGGCTATCTCGCCGGACGGCTGGCTGCGGACGGGCGACCTGGCCCTGTGGCACGAGGGCGACCTTTACGTCACGGGACGTTCGAAGGAGATCATCTTCGTCAACGGGCAGAACTACTACCCGCACGACCTGGAGGCGCTGCTGCAGCACGAGCCGGGTCTCGACCTCGGCAAGGTCGCGGCCGCCGGCGTGCGCAACCCGCACTCGCCCACCGACGACCTCGTGCTCTTCGTCCTCCACCGCAGCGACGTCGCCGACTTCGTTCCGATCGCGACGCGGGCGATCCACCTCGTCAACGAACACGCGGGCGTCGAGGTGGCGCGCGTGGTGCCCGTGAAGCGCATCCCGAAGACGACGAGCGGAAAGATCCAGCGCAGCGCGCTGGGCCAGGCCTACGAGAACGGCGAGTTCGACTCGGAAATCGCCGAGTTCGACGCGGCGTGGGCCGCCGCGCACGGCCAGGGTCGGGCGGCCGCGGGCCAGATCGAGCGCCAGCTCAAGGCGATCGTCGACGATGCGATGCCCGGCAAGCACGTCGACGTGGACGACAACCTGTTCGAGGTGGGCGCAAGCTCGCTCACGCTGATCCAGATCCACGAGAAGATCGACGAGCTGTGGCCCAACCAGGTCGACCTCACGGAACTCTTCGACTTCCCGACGATCGCTCAGCTGGCGAAGCACCTGGAAGGGAAGCTGGAAAGCCGATAGGCGGCGACCGTCAGACCAGCACGCCGCGGTTCGCGAGGCTGCGCGAGTAGAGATAGAGTCCGAGCGCCACGAGGAAGATCATCGCGGAGAAGACCAGCACGCCCGGCCCGCCCATGATCCGCATTCCGTCGGACAGCAGGAAATTGTGGATCGTCGTGACGACCATCGCGATGAACCCGACCAGGAATACCGGCACGGCCAGGCGCTTGCGCATCAGCAGCAGCACCGAGCCCAGCACCGCGCTCCACACGGCGATCGCCCACGCGGCGACGACCCAGGCCGGGAACCCATAGAAGTACTCGAGCTGCTCGGGCGTGTAGCCGCTCATGTAGGTCTCGTTCCGGGTCTGCGTCATCACGTAGTCCAGCGCGCCGATGGCGTTCCAGAGCAGCGCCACGACGCCGATGGTCCAGAACTTCCAGCCCGGACGGACGGGCGCGACGATCCCATGGTCCTGAGACATGCGTGACCCCCTGCGCCTTCGGCGCGTCGTTTGGTTATGCAATGCGTGGCGGCCGCCCGCGCGATGGGTCCTTGCTCCCGTACCCGCGCCTCGACCCGTACGCCCCCTACATTCTGTTGCCGCGCGCCCGGCGCGGTCCAGCGCCGCCCGCTCTACTCTCTGCCCCTCTCCCCTGTCCCCTTCCTCCCCTATCCCCTTGCTCCCCTGGGCCCTACTCCCTTCTCCAGCTTCCACCGCTTGTGCGCCCACCACCATCCGGCCGGTTCCTCGCGGATCCAGCGCTCGAGCGCCTTTGCGTAGCGACTCGTGATCTCCCCGTTCGGCAGCTTCTCGCCCGGCTCGTTCAGGGGCTCGAACTCAATCTCGTAGCGTCCGCGGGCGAGCCGCCGCATCCGCACGAGGCAGACGCGCGAGCGGAGCGCGCGCCCGAGGAGTTCGGCGCCCATGTAGAACGCCGTGTCCTGCTCGAGGAAGCGCACCCAGTGTTTCTCGGGGCTCGTGCGCGGCACCTGGTCGGCGACCAGGCCGATGGCGGCGATGTCGCGCATCCGGGCGAGCTCCGAAAGCACCGATTTCGCGGGCACCAGCCGGGCGCCGAACCGCGACCGCATGCGCCGGAACCAGCCGTCCACGCGCGGGTTCCCGATCGGCTTGTAGAGGCCGGCCAGCTGCCCGCCGAGCTCGAGGGAGACCCGCTGCAGCATCCACTCGAAATTGCCGTGATGCGCGCCCACGAAGATCGTCGGTCGGGGCGGCTGCGCGGCTGCGAGCACTTCCGGATTGGCGATCGAGACTCGCGCCCGCAGTTCGCCGGCCGGGATGCGCGAGGCATAGACCACTTCCGCCGCGAGCTCGCCCTGCAGTCGAACGAACTCCCGCTCGACCTCGCGCAACCGCTCGACGGGCCAGCCGGGAAACGACCGCGCGAGATTGCCGCGCACGACGTCGCGGCGCAGGCCGAAGAGGCGATAGAGCACGAAGGCCGTCGCGCCGAAGGCGGCGTACAGGAGACGCAGCGCCAGCGTGTCGCGGGGCAAGCTCATGAGACGCCGTCACTCATAGAGGCGCTTCGTCCGCTTCCACCGGTTGTACGCCCAGAAGTAACGCGACGGGTGCTCGTGCACCTGCCGCTCGAGCGCCGCCACGTAGGCGCGCAGCACCTGGTCCGGGTCGAGCTTCTCGCCCGGCGCGGCCAGGGGCTCGAAGCGGGCGACGTAGCGCCCGCGACCTTCCGAGCGCATCGCGACGAACACCGGCACGAAGCCCATCCGCGCGCTGATCCAGCCCGGTCCCTGGAAGAACGCCGTGTCCTGACCGAAGAACGGCAGCCAGGTCTGCTGGTCGCTCTTCGCCGCGGGCGACTGGTCCGCGACCATCGCGAGGAACCGCACCTTGCCGCGCGCCGCGAGGAGGTGCTGCACCAGATCCTTGGCAGGGACCATCGTGGCACCGAAGCGCCCGCGCATCGCCCGCAGCCAGCCGTCGGCCGTCTCGCGGCTCGCGGGCTTGTAGGCTGCCGTGAGCGGCTCGCTGAACGCCGTCGAGCACCGGAGCAGCAGCCACTCCCAGTTGCAGTGGTGCGCGGCGAGCAGCAGCACGCGGCGCCCCGAGGCGAACGCATCAGCGACCGCCTCCGTGTTCTCGAATCGCAGTCGCTGCGAGAGGTCGTCGGGATCGATCCGCGCGCCATGGACGAACTCGGCCGCGAGCTGCCCGAGCCACGCGTAGAAGTCCCGGGCGATGGATGCGCGCGACGCCTCATCGCGCTCAGGCAGGCAGCGTTCGAGGCCGTCGTCCACGAGCCCGCGGCGCCAGCCCGTGACCCGCAGCAGCCAGGCCGCGAGGCCGAACATCGCGTACAGCAGGGGCAGAGGCAGGAGGGACAGGAGGCGCAGCATCCGCGGGACCCTAGCTCTGCGCGAAGGCGCGGCCACGAGGCTCAGGGGACGGATGGGACCTGGGCGGGAAACTGGTGCCGGAGGAGGGACTCGAACCCCCGACCCGCGCATTACGAATGCGCTGCTCTACCAGCTGAGCTACTCCGGCGTGAGGGGCGCGAAGTATAAGGGGTCGGCCGGCGCTCGGGAAGCTCAGGCCTTGCGCCGCACCCGGATGACGACGTCCACGCTCTCCACCTCGGTGCCGGGCGGCAGCTCGGGCATCCGGGCGAACTCGAGCTGCGCCGGATCGATGTCAATCATCTCGCCGGTGTCGAGGTTCTGGAAATGGTGGTGCGGAGCCATCGTCGAGTCGTACACGCAGCGCTCCGGGTCGGCGTGGATCTCGCGGGCGAGACCCTGTTCCACGAAGAGGTTGAGCGTGTTGTAGACCGTCGCCTTCGAGACGTGGCCGCTGCCTTCGCGGAGCGTCGCGAGGATCTGCTCGGCCGTCAAGTGCCGCGGCGAGGTGAGGAGTATCTCTGCCACCCGCAGCCGCTGTGTCGTGGGACGGATGCCCCGCTCCTCGAGGATGGCCCGGGCGCGGGACGGGGGGAGGCTCGGCGCGATCGCTGGGGTCGTCATGGGCGAAATTATACGATCGACGGGCGCCGGGAGCAGCGTTTCGTGAACTTCCGGTTGCATTTGGCTGCTGATTCGCCGGCCGGCCCCGGCCTACGCTTGCCCTTCCACGGATTTCCTCGGAGCCTGCCATGGACCGGCAGCCCGGACACACCCTGCCCGAACTCGTCTTCGCACTCGCCATCGTCGCCGGC
>RPQJ01000133.1 GCA_003819815.1 Lysobacterales bacterium | reverse complement strand
TGCGCGCGCGCTGCGGGTCGAGCGTGTCGGGCTCGGGGCCGTTGCCGCGGCGGAGGGTCGTGGCATCGAGGGAGGCGGGCGCGACGGACGGGCTGCCCTCGCCTTCGCCGGTGCCGCCGCGCCCGCACGAGGCGAGCAGTCCACACGCGACGATCGCGAGGATGCCGGAGCGCAGCAGTGCCGGCAGGCCGGGGCCGGGCATCTTCAGGCGCCCCGGGCCGAGCGGGGCAGGTCGTCGGCGGCCGAGCGGCGCTTCAGGTGCACCAGCAGCAGCGACACGGCCGCGGGCGTCACGCCCGGGATGCGGGCGGCCTGGCCGAGCGTCGCGGGCCGCGCCTCGAGCAGCCGCTGGCGGACCTCGTTCGAGAGCCCCCGCACGACGACGTAATCGAGATCTGGGGGCAGCCGCGTGTCCTCGTGGCGACGCTGGCGCTCGATCTCGTCGCTCTGGCGCTCGATGTAGCCGCTGTACTTGGCCTGCACGTCGACCTGGAGCGGCACCTGCACCGCGAGCCGCTCGTCGTCGTGCCAGGCGGCCGAGTCGTCGCCGATCGCCGCGACGAGGTCCGCGTGACCGAGCTCGGGGCGGCGCAGGAGGTCGAATGCACGGGATTCGCGCGTGAGCACTCCGAGCCGTGGCTCCAGACGCCCCGCCGCCTCGCTGCCCGGCCGCACCCACGTGGCCTCGAGTCGCGCACGCTCGCGCTCGACGGCCTCGCGCTTCGCCTCGAGATGGCGCCAGCGCTCGTCGTCGACTAGGCCCAGCTCGCGGCCGGCCGGGGTGAGCCGCAGGTCGGCGTTGTCCTCGCGGAGCGTGAGGCGGTACTCGGCCCGGCTCGTGAACATCCGGTACGGCTCCGGGGCGCCGCGCGTGATCAGGTCGTCGACGAGCACGCCGAGGTAGGCGTCGCTGCGGTGCGGCCACCACGGCTCCCGGCCCTGGGCCGCGAGCGCCGCGTTGAGCCCCGCGAGCAGGCCCTGCGCCGCCGCCTCCTCGTAGCCGGTCGTGCCGTTGATCTGGCCGGCGAAATAGAGTCCGGGCAGGTGGCGCGTCCCGAGCGTGGGCTCGAGATCGCGGGGATCGAAGAAGTCGTACTCGATCGCATAGCCGGGCCGCGTGATGTGCGCCCGCTCGAAGCCGCGGATGCTGCGGACGAACTCGTACTGCACGTCGAACGGCAGGCTGGTCGAGATGCCGTTCGGGTACACCTCGTGCGTGTCGAGGCCCTCGGGCTCGATGAAGATCTGGTGCGACGCCTTGTCCGCGTAACGGACCACCTTGTCCTCGACCGAGGGGCAGTACCGCGGGCCGACGCCTTCGATCACGCCCGTGTACATCGGCGAGCGGTCCGCGGCGGCGCGGATCAGCTCGTGCGTCCGCTCGTTCGTCGCCGTGATGTGGCACACGACCTGGCGCGGATGCTCGTCGCGGCGGCCGAGGAACGAAAACACCGGCACGGGCTCGTCGCCCGGCTGCGCCACGAGCCCCGCATAGTCGATCGTGCGTCCGTCGATGCGCGGCGGCGTCCCCGTCTTGAGGCGCCCGACCCGGAGCGGCAGCTCGCGCAGCCGCGCCGCGAGGCGATTGGACGGCGGATCGCCCGCACGACCGCCCGGCGACTGCTCGAGGCCGACGTGGATGCGCCCGCCGAGGAACGTGCCGACGGTCAGCACGACGGTGCGCGCGACGAACTCGATGCCCGCAGCGGTCACGACGCCGGTCACGCGCGTGCCGTCGAGCCTCAGGTCTGCGACTTCCTGCTGGAACAGCACAAGGTTGGGCTGCCGCTCGAGCAGCGCACGGATCGCGCGCCTGTAGAGGTGGCGGTCCGCCTGCGCGCGCGTCGCGCGCACGGCCGGGCCCTTGCTCGCGTTCAGTGTCCGGAAGTGGATGCCCGCCCGGTCGATCGCGCGCGCCATCGCGCCGCCGAACGCATCGATCTCCTTCACCAGGTGGCCCTTGCCGATGCCGCCGATCGCCGGGTTGCAGCTCATCTGGCCGAGCGCCTCGATGCTCTGCGTCACGAGCAGCGTGCGGCAGCCGAGCCGCGCCGCGGCGAGCGCAGCCTCGGTCCCGGCGTGACCGCCGCCCACCACGATGACGTCGAACGACTCGCTGTACCGCATGGCCCGCTCCGGACGAGGCCGACATTCTAAAGAGGTTTGTGCAACGTGTTCTTCATGCCGCGTCCCGATAGTGTCGACCCATGGCTGCAACGAGCTTCACGCCGGCACGGACCGCCGGCCGGCCGGTTCCCTTTCCGGACCGTCGCCCGGCGCCCCACCTCGTCGACGTCACGCTCTTCTTCGCCCCGACGAGCGGCGGCGTGCGGCGCTACCTGCTCGCGAAGCACGAGTGGCTGGCGCGAGCACGGCTGCTCGACCACACGATCCTCGTCCCCGGTCCGGCGGACACCGGGCTGCCCCGGCACGTCGTGACGTTCAGGAGCCCGGCCGCGCCGTTCGGCCACGGCTACCGTCTGCCGCTGCGCATGGAGCCGTTCCGCGAGCAACTCCGCGCGCTGAAGCCCGACCTGATCGAGGTCGGCGACCCTTACCAGCTCGCGTGGCAGTCGCTGCGCGTCGCGCGGGAGCTCGGCGTGCCGATCGTGGCGTTCTGCCACTCGGACCTCGCCACGCTGTCGCGGACCCTGCTCGGCGCGTGGTCCAGCGGATTTGCGCGCCGGTACCTCGCGAACCTCTACGCCCGCTTCGACCGGGTGCTCGCTCCGAGCACCCGGCTGGCAGAGCGTCTGACGGACGCGGGCGTGCCGGGCGTCGAGATCCAGCCGCTCGGCGTCGACGACGCGGTGTTCCGTCCGCGCGCGGCGGATCCACGCGTCCGTGCGGCGCTCGGCATCCCGCCGGGGGACAAGGTGCTCGTGTTCGCCGGCCGCCTGTCGCCCGAAAAGCACGTGCGCATCCTGCTCGAGGCGATGGGACGGCTCGGCGCCGGATGGCACCTGCTGCTGGTCGGCAGCGGGCGGCGGGCGCGGCTCGCCGCCAACGTCACGCAGGTCAACTACCAGCAGGAGCCGGCTGAGCTGGCGCGGGTGCTCGCGAGCTGCGACGCGTTCGTGCACGCGGGCGACCAGGAGACGTTCGGCCTCGTCGTGCTCGAGGCGATGGCCTGCGGCCTGCCCGTCGTCGCGGCACGGGCCGGGGCGCTGCCGGAGCTCGTGGACGAGGACGTCGGCGGCACCTTCACGCCGGGGGATCCGGACTCGCTCGTTGCGGCGGTGTGCACACTGTTCGAGCGCGAGCTCGCCACGGTGCGGCGCGCGGCGCGGCGGCGCGCGGAGTCCCGTTCGTGGGACGCCGCGTTCAGGAGCCTCACGACGCGCTATCTCGGCCTCGTCGCGGGCAGCGTGGTGGACGGAGGTCGTCGCGAGGCGTGGCGCCATGCCGGCTGACGTGCGGCCGCTCTGCTGCATCTCGCTGCACGACGTGGCGCCCGCGACGCTCGACGAGTGCCGCGTCGTGCTCGACTTCCTGGATGGCATGAACGCGGGCCCGCTCGCGCTGCTGGTCGTGCCCGACTATCACGGCCGGGGCCGCGTCGACCGCGACCCTCGTTTCGTGTCGTTCATCGACGACCGCATCCGCCGTGGCGACGAGGTCGTGCTGCACGGGCTGCGCCACGTCGATGCGGCGCCGGTCGGCCCCGGCGTGCGCGAGTGGCTGGAGCGACGCGTCTACACGGCGGGCGAAGGCGAATTCTCTCGACTGGACGCGCCGGCGGCCCGCCGGGCCCTGCTGCGCGGCCTCGCGATCCTGCGCGGCGCCGGGTGGCATCCGACGGGCTTCGTGGCCCCTGCCTGGCTCATGAGCCCAGGCACGCTCGAGGCGCTCGTGGACCTGCCGTTCGAGTACTGCTCGACGCGCAGTGAAGTGGTCCTGCTCGGCACCGGCACGCGGCTCGTGGCGCCGAGCCTCGTCGTGAGCTCGCGCTCGGCCGGGCGACGCGCGGCATCCATTGCCTGGAACGCGGCACTGGCGCGCGTCAATGCGCGTCAGCGGGTGATCCGCGCGGCCCTGCACCCGTCGGACCTGCGGCACGCGGGCATCCGTCGGCTGTGGCGACGGTTGCTCGCGCCGCTCGTCGACACGCGCCGCATCGTCACGGAGGCCCAGCTGGTGCCGCGCTGGAGGCGCGCCTCGCAGCCGCGCGACAGGATGCGGCGGACGGCCTGATCAGGCGCTGCCGCCGCGACCGTGCTCGTCGAGCAAGGCGGCGAGCCGGAGGCGCACGTAACGGCGCGCCTGCCGCTCGTAGCGGTTCTCCCAGTAGCCGCGCCGGAGCGACTCCCGCAGGTACGCACCGACGCTGAGCCGGCCCGGGTTCCATTGCCGCAGCACGTGGAAGTACTCGTGCAGCACGAGCGCCGGGTCGGCGTAGAACTCGGACGCGCGGCCCGGCAGCAGGATCCGGTTGCGGCGCGTGGTCGCACGCGCCCCGAAGTGCAGGCGCGCGTACCAGGAATTCTCCACGACCTCGACATCGTCGACGCCGTCCCCGAGCAGCGCGCGGAGCGCCCGGAGCATCGGCGCGGGCATCAGCTCCGCGGTCCGCACGGTCAGGCCTCTGGCGCCTCCGCGGCCCCGGCCGACGGACCCGGGGCCGTCGCGCCGTTGCCGCTTCCCGCCCGCCCGCGACGCCGCGTTCCGGCGCGCGACGCGCTCTTGCGGCGTGCCGTCTTGCGGGCCGGTGCCTTGGCGCGGGACGGAGCCCGGCGTTCGGTGCGCTGCTTGCGCGCCGGATGACGCGTCTCGGGCCTCGCGGCAGGCGCGAGCGCAGCCGCCGCCTCGCGCAGTTCGTCGAAGGAGTCGTGCAGGCACTGCGCGAAGAAGCCCGGGTCGGGCAGCATCTCGCGGCAGGAGACGGCGGAGATCCACATCGTGCCGGCGTAGGTGAACCCGGTGACGTTGAGGCCGAGCCCGTCCACCGGGATGCTGACCGGCGAGTAGTGCACGAGCTGCGCACCCGCCATGTAGAGCGGCAGGTCCGGCCCGCGCACGTTCGAGACGATGAGCCCGAGGCCCGGGAGCTTCACGTAGCGGATCAGCAGGTCCGCAACCGGCGCCGGCAGGTACTCGAGCAGGTCGCGCGAGACTTCTTTGCCGACCGCCTCGGTCATGCGCTTCGACGTGCGGGCGCCCTCGCCGATCGCCTGCAGCCGCTCGAGCGGATCGTCGAGGTCCGAACGCACGGACATCACCGTGAAGCCGACCTGGTTGCCGTGATCGCCGCCCTTATCGGCGCCCCGCAGCGTCATCGGCACCATCGCGACCAGCGAACCGTCCGGCAGCTCGCGCTTCGCCGCGAGGTACTTGTTCAGCGCCCCGCCGACGATCGTGAGGAAGATGTCGTTAAGCGTGGCGTCGCCCGCCTGCACGCGGATCGTCTTGAGATCGGCGAGCGGCAGGCCGACCGCCTCGAACACCCGATGGGCAGTCACCTTGCCGCTGAAGCGCGTCGTGGGCGGCAGCTTCGGAAGCAGCGTGCCGAGGTCGCCGGTCGCGAGGGCGCGCAGCTGCGGAAGCAGGTTGCGGGTGCCCTTCAGCAGCGTGCCCAGCGGACCGAGCGTCCCGGTGCCCAGGCTCGCCACGCGGCGCGCCGTGTCCAGCGTGAGCCGTGCGAGCGCCGGCACGCGCTGCACGCCGTGCACGACCGCCCGGGTGTAGAGCTCGGGCAGGCTCGGCTCGCGGTCCGCCGCATAGCCACCGACGGCCTCGCCTTCCTCGATCGGCTCGGGCGACGTGGAATGCAGGGCCTTCAGGATCTCCGTGCCCGACTCGCCGTCGACGATCGAGTGGTGCATCTTGGTGTAGAGCGCGAAGCTGCCGGGCGGCACGCCCTCGACGTTGTGCAGGCCCTCGATGACGTAGGCCTCCCACAGCGGCCGGCTGTGGTCGAGCGGCCGCGAGTGCAGGCGCGCGACCTGGATGCAGAGCTGGCGCCAGTCGCCAGGCTGAGGCAGCGCGATGTGGCGGACGTGGAACTCGACGTCGAAGCCGGATTCCTCGACCCAGTACGGCCGGTCGAGCGCGAACGGGACCGACACGAGCCGGCGCCGGAATTGCGGGAATTTCTCCACGCGCGCGGCGAAGAACCGCAGCACGTCCTTGAAGCGCACGCCGCCTCCGGGTGCGGTCGACGGGTCGTAGATCGCGAGCGAGGCGACGTGCATGAAATTGTTGCCCTGCTCGAACTGCAGGAACATCGTGTCGGCACCCGAAAGCTGCTTCATGGGAATCCCTGCCGTCTCGGCGCGGCGAGCCTGTGTGCATTGCGGGCGAGAGAGACTAATCGCGGGCTCGAGCACCGTCTACCGGCGACGTCCGACGCCGGAAGGATGCGGACGCCGTGTGGCGCGGCGCGGGCCCCGGAAATAGCGGCGGGAAAGACCTCCCGGCGGCGCCTCGAACAAGCTCCATTGCCGGGTCATTTTCCGATACAGAAGGCCGCGAAGATCCGCCCGAGCAGGTCCTCGCTCGTCACCTCGCCGGTGATCTCGCCGAGTGCGCGCTGGGCATCGGTGAGTTCCTGCGCCACGAGTTCGCCCGCGTGCCGTTCGACGAGCAGGCGGTGGGCTGCCTCGACGTGCGATCGGGCGCGGCGCAAAGCGTCGAGGTGCCTCGTGCGCGCCGAGAGCGCGCCGGTTCCGGCGGGATGGAAGCCGACGCAGTCCTTGAGGTGCCTGCGCAGCAGGTCGAGACCTGCGCCCGTCGAGGCGCTCAGGTGCAGCGTGGTCGTGCGCGGTTCCTGCAGCGTTCCGCGGCCCTCGGCCGACCGCGGCGCGTCGAGCGTCGGCACGGCACCGGTGCGATCGATCTTGTTGTAGACGACGGTTCGCGGTGCGCGTGTGGGGAGCGCGGCGATGTCGCGTTCCACCGCGTCCACGGCGTCCGGGTCCGCAGCATCGACGACGAACAGCACGCGGTCCGCGCGTTCGATCTCACGGTGCGCGCGTCGGATGCCTTCGGCCTCGATCTCGTCGGGCGAGTCGCGCAGGCCGGCGGTGTCGAGCACGTGCAGCGGCAGGCCGTCGATCTCGATGCGCTCGCGCAGCACGTCGCGCGTCGTGCCGGGCAGCGCGGCGACGATTGCGGCGTCATAGCCGGCAAGGCGATTCAGCAGGCTCGACTTGCCGGCGTTCGGCCGGCCGGCGATCACGAGGGTGAGGCCGTCGCGCAGCAACGCCCCCTGGCGAGCGGCCTCTGCAAGGTCCGCGAATCGCCCGCGGATGTCGTCCATCCGCTCGGCCAGGGCGCGGTCCGCGATGAAGTCGACGTCCTCGTCGGGGAAGTCGATGGCCGCCTCGATCCACATCCGGAGCTGCAGCAGCGCCTCGACGAGGTCGTGCACCTGCAGGGAAAATTCGCCCTGCATCGAACGGACCGCGGCCCGCGCGGCCTCATCGGAACCGCTGTCGATCAGGTCCGCGACCGCCTCGGCCTGTGCGAGGTCGAGCTTGCCGTTAAGGAACGCGCGCTGCGTGAATTCGCCGGGCTCGGCGAGCCGAGCGCCGAGCGCGAGCACGCGCCGCAGCAGCAGGTCGAGGACGACAGGCCCGCCGTGTCCGTGCAGCTCGAGGACGTCCTCCCCGGTGAACGAGGCCGGCCCCGGAAAGTGGAGCGCGAGCCCGTGATCGATCGGCAGGCCGTCCGCGTCGCGAAACTCGCGGAGGGCGGCCATGCGCGGCGGCGGGGGCCGCTCGAGCAGCGCGCTTGCGATCTGCCGGCACGCGGGACCGGAGATGCGGACGACGCCGACGCCGCCACGGCCGGGCGCGGTCGCAATCGCCGCGATCGTGTCGCTGCTCGAGGCGGGCATCACGCGGCGGGCGTGGGCAGCACGCCGTCGACCAGGAATTGCGCGAGCGGCAGCGTGCGCACGAGGAGTTCGGAGCGGCTGCGGAAGCTCACGTGGTCGGCGGCCGTCTCGCAGAGCCACTCCTGCTGGAAGGTCGGCTGCGGCAGCGCGAGGGCCGCCGGCGCGTAGAGCCCGACATTGAGGCCCCGGCCGGGATCGCGCGCAGAGGGATAGACGACGGCGTCCGCCGCCGCATCGCGAAGCGCGGAGCCGAGCGCCTGGGTCGCGGCGTAGTCGGTCGGGCTCGCGAGGATCGCGGCGTGTTCGTCGAACGGCGGCGAGTCGAGGCGATACGCGCACCGGGCGTAGATGCGCGCGCCGAACACGGTGTGCTGGGTGCGCAGCGGCTCGGCGGGCGGGGTCGTCATGCCGTGCCAGAACACGCAGCGATAGTAGGCGGATTCGGCGAGCAGCGCGGCCTGGCTGCAGGACGCGTAGAGGAGCGCCGGTTCGTGGCGACGACCGAACCGCGAACCGTGGCGCAGCGGCGGATAGCGGAACGGTGTCGCGAGGAGATAGTGCAGGCCGTGGGCCGCCGCCGGCAGCGCAGGCTTCGACTGCTCGAGCAGCGCTTCGAGCAACGACTGCTCGGCGAGGTTGCCGACGAGACGCTGGGTAGCCACCTGCTCCTGGCTCTCGACGAGGCGCAGCACCTCGGTCGCAAATTCGACCGGCCGCGCACGGCTGCCACACGCGGTCCACAGGTCGGGCATCAGAGCTTGCCGCGGATCGCGTCGAGGTACTCGACAACCTGCAGCAGGCCCTGCACCTGCCGCACCTGCTGCGCGGGCACGCCGCCGGTGTGGCGGTTCTCGGTGCGGAACCAGTGGCGCATCGCTTCGCGATCGCCGCCCGTGAGGGCGTAGAGCGCGCGGTAGGCGCGGATGAGGAGCAACGCGAGTTCGCCCGGCTTGCTCGCCGGGTCGAGCCCGCCGCGACTGAGCGCGGTGCGGTCGCGGCCGACGACGTCGGCGAGGTCTTTCTGAGTCAGGCCGAGGTCCTTGCCGGCGTTCACCAGGGCCGTGGCGAGCACCCGTCGGGCGTCGGGTCGCGGAAGGATGGCGGTGTCCAAGAGGCAATCCATCGTCAAGTGCGATTGCTACATCTTACGTCGAATTGCTGCAGATGCAACTTATAAGAAGCAGGCCAGGCGGCGTTCAGATTCGGCCCTTTTTTATATATTGTCTGCGCAATCGGCGCTTTTTCGCCCTCACCTCTAGCGTCAATATGTATTCATAGTGAATGACTACCCCGGTCGTACAGGCGCTCCGGGACAACCGACGGCGGACCCGAAGTCCGCCGTCCTCAACCGACGCTGCCCCGCTTCTTCGCCTCGGCCTCGACGACGCGGTTGATGTTCCACTGCTGCGCGATCGAGAGCAGCGTATTGGTGAGCCAGTAGAGCACCAGGCCCGCCGGGAACCACGCCATCATCACCGTCATGATGACCGGCATGAACGCGAAGATCTTCGCCTGCATCGGATCGGGCGGCTGCGGGTTCAGCTTGAACTGGCCGTACATCGCCACGCCCATCAGGATCGGCAGGATGAAGTACGGGTCGCGCGACGAGAGGTCCTGGATCCAGCCCATGAAGGGCGCCTGGCGCATCTCGACGCTCTCGAGCAGCACCCAGTAGAAGGCGAGGAACACCGGGATCTGCACGAGGATCGGCAGGCAGCCCGCGACCGGGTTGATCTTCTCGCGCTTGTAGACCTCCATCATCTGCTTCGCGAGCTGCTCGCGGTCGTCCTTGTAGCGCTCCTGGATCGACTTGATGCGCGGCGCGATGGTGCGCATCTTCGCCATCGAGCGGCCGCTGGTCTCGGTGAGCTTGTAGAAGAGCAGCTTGAGCAGG
>RPQJ01000132.1 GCA_003819815.1 Lysobacterales bacterium | reverse complement strand
GTCCGCGATCCTTCGATACTCGCGACCGAGGTGCCGTACTGGAGCGAGATCGAGCGCATGAGCGAGCGGCGGGCGCCCCTGCCGGCCTACGCTCCCCACGGCCCCGCCGCGAAGGTCTATGCAACGCTGTGGCGTGAGATCGAGCAGCAGCTGCCGGCGGTCTGACCGGACCTGCGGGCCGCGCTCAGAGATATCGCGCGGCGATCGCGTGCATGTCGACACGGGCCCGCAGCTGGGCGCAGAGCAGGAACGTGCCGGCCATTTTCCGGTGCAGGAACATCGTCGCGGTGGGCGGCGGCCGCAGGCCCTCGCCGAAGGCCGCCGCGATGCCGTGGTCGCGGGCACGGGCCATCAGGCCGGCGCTCGCGAAGTCGTATGGGCCGGGGCGGGCGATCGGCTCGCACGCCAGCCGAATCATCGCGACGGAATTCGAGATCACGTCCTCCGGATCGTCGGGATGCGCGTAGCCCGCTTCGAACGCTCCTGCGCGGATCCCGGCCTCGTCGCCGGCGATCGCGGCGCGCGAGATGCGCCGCATGCCCTCCACGAACTCGGCGGAGTAACGACCGACCGAGCCGAAGTCGAGCAGCGCGATGACGCCGGCGTCGCGGCGATAGAGGTAGTTGTCGACATTGGGGTCCGTCTGCATGAACCGGAACTCGAAGAATTCACGGAACAGGAGTTCCAGCAGGCTGCGGGCGGCGTGGTCCCGGACGGACTGCGGCACCGATTCGTCCGCGATCGAGCCGAGCGGATCGCCTTCGATCCACTCCATGGCGAGGATGCGCCGCGTGCTGAGCGAGCGATCCACCCGGGGAACCACGACGCCCGGCATGTCGGCCACGAGCCTGTGGTATTTCGCGAGGTTGTCGGCCTCGGCCTCGTAGTCGGTCTCGACGCGCAACTGGCGCTTCGCCTCTGCGACGATCTCCGCGACGTCGAGCTTCATCGGCAGGAAGTCGAGGCGGCGCAGCAGGCTAGCGAGGTTGTCCACGTCGCTGTCGATGCTGCGCGCGACGCCGGGGTACTGGACCTTGAGCGCCAGCCTGCGCCCGTCGCGACGCGTGGCCCGGTGCACCTGCCCGATCGACGCCGCCGCGACCGGCTCGAAATCGAAGTCCCGGAACTTCGCGCGCCAGCCCCGGCCGTATTCGCGGCCGAGCACCCGCCGCAGCTGCGTTTCCGGCATCGAGTAGCCCTGCGAACGCAGCGACGTCAGCGCCGCGCGGAATTCCTCGGGCACCAGGTCCTCGCCCTGCAGCGACAGGAGCTGCCCGAGCTTCATCGCGGGGCCGCGCAGTCCCGAGAGCCGCTTCGCAAGCATCTGCGCGTTACCGGGGCTCAGAGCCGCCGCCGCCAGGTCCGGACGCTCGCCGCGCGATACCTGCTTCGCCGCGCCGATGGCCGTCGCGACGGCAAGTTCGCCGCTCATGAGGCCGAACTGGACGATGCGTCCGAGCCGCGTGGTCGGCACAGAGCTGCTCTTGCGGCCGCCGGGCATGGGTGGATGCACCGAGGAATGGAACGGGGGCGCATTATGGGGCGTCCGGCCGGTTGGCGTCGTTGGGCCTTCTGCCGGGCCGTCGCGTCAGTCGACACCTGACTCCGGCTGCCCCACCCGCATGCTATATGCTTGCCGCGACTCCGGAACGCGCATTCGCGCGAACAGCGACAGACCTTGGATTCACTGACCCAAATGGCGCTCGGCGCCGCCGTCGGCACGGCCGTGCTCGGACGGCGCATCGGTCCGCGTGCGGCCCTGTGGGGTGCGGCGTTCGGCACGCTGCCCGACCTCGACGTGCTCGTGTCCCACGGCGACCCGGTCCGCGACTTCACGTTCCACCGCGGCGTGAGCCACTCGTTCTTCTGGCTCACGGTTGCGAGCCCGTTTCTGGCCGCACTGGCCGCGACCGTCGAGCGTAAGTCGGGGGCCGGTTTCCGCTCCTGGCTGCTGCTCGCCTGGCTCGCGCTGGTCACGCATCCGATGCTCGACGCCTTCACGGTCTACGGCACGCAGCTCCTGCTGCCCTTCAGTGATCATCCGTTCGGCATCGGCAGTGTCTTCATCATCGACCCGCTCTACACCGTGCCGCTGCTCGTCGGGCTCGCGACGTGGCTCGTGCTCAGGCGCCGCGACCCCGTCCGCGCGGGCCGGTGGAACGCGGCCGGCCTCGTCGCGAGCACGCTATACCTCGGCTGGACCGTCGCCGCCCAGTCGCACGTCGAGAGCCTGGTGCACCGCACGGCCGCCGCAGCGTCGCACGACCACGACCGCGTGCTCGTGACGCCCACGCCGTTCAACACGTTGCTCTGGCGCGTCGTCGTGATGGACGAGACCGGCTATCGCGAGGGGTTCCGCTCGCTCCTCGACGAACGGGACACCGTGACCCTGCAGTTCCACGCGACCGAGCCCCGGCTGCTCGACGACGTGCGCGACGACTGGTCCGTGCAGCGCCTCGCCTGGTTCTCCAAGGGCTTCTACGGCGTCCACCGTGCCGATCCAGGCCTCCGCATCGCGCAAGGCTCGCCGAGCACGATGGAACAGCTGCTGGGCCTCGTCGACGAGGCCCAGGCGACGGGCACGGTGCCGACCGCGAGACCCGGGATCCCGATCGTCATGACCGACCTGCGCATGGGTCAGACGCCGTGGTTCGTGTTCTCGTTCGTCGTCGCGGAGCAGCACGGTGCCGCGACCGTGCCGGCTCCCGTGAGGCAGGTGCCGACCGAGCGCCCGCCGGCCGCCGTGCTCGGCAGGCTGTGGCGACGGATCTGGGACGAGGAGGCGCCCTTCTGATTCTCCTCACGGCGAGCGCCGACGGCGGCCGCATCCGCTCGGTCACGCGCGCCCCGTGGACGCGCTAAGCTCGCGCCTCCGCTCCGCGTGGATGACTCGATGATCGCCCCTCGACTGCGCCCCTCGCTGATATTGCTGCTCGTAGCCGCGAGCGCCGCCTGCCGGCACGCGCCGGTCGAGCCGACGGACGTTTCGAAGCCGGCGCTGCCGAGCGTCGTCGCTGGCGTATCGGCGGCGAATCCAATCGCCGTCGAGGCCGGCCTAGCGGTGCTGCGGGCGGGCGGCAGCGCGGCAGACGCGGCCGTGGCGGTGCAGGCATCACTCGGGCTCGTCGAGCCCCAAAGTTCGGGGCTCGGCGGCGGCGCGTTCCTGCTCCACTACTCGGCTGCGACGGGACGGGTCACCGCGTACGACGGCCGGGAAGCGGCGCCGGCAGGTGCGACGCCCGACATGTTCCTCGACGAGCAGGGCAACCCGCTCCCTTATGCCGACGCGGTGACGAGCGGCCGCTCGACAGGAGCTCCGGGCGCGATCGCGATGCTCGGTCTCGTGCACGCGGAGCACGGCCAGCTGCCATGGTCGTCGCTCTTCGACGCGTCGATCCGCGCTGCGGAGGACGGCTACGCCGTGCCGAAACGGCTCGCCCGCTTTGCGAACAGCGATTTCCGGCAGGCGACGCTGCCCGACGCGAAGGCGCTCTTCGCGCGGCCGGACGGCACGACGGTGCAGGCGGGCGACGTGCTCCGCAATCCGGCCTATGCCGCGACGCTGCGCACGCTCGCGAGCCGGGGTTCGCGCGCGCTGCTCGAGCCGCCGCTCGGGGACGAAATCGTCGCGCGCGTGCGAGCAGAGCCGAAGCCCGGCGTGCTGACGAACGCCGATCTCGCGGAGTACCAGCCGCGCGCACGCGAGCCGCTGTGCCGCCCGTACCGCGTCTACGTCGTCTGCGTGCCGCCGCCCCCCTCGAGCGGCGTCGCACTGCTGCAGATGCTCGCGATGCTCGAGGGCACGGACATCGCCTCGCGCGGTCCTGCCGACGCGCAGGCATGGTTCCTGTTCGCCGAGGCCAGCCGGCTCATGTACGCCGATCGCGACCAGTTCGTCGCCGACGACGCGTTCGTCGCCGTGCCCGTCGACGGGTTGCTCGATCCGGCGTACGTGGCCTCGCGACGCGCACTGATCGGGGAGCGCGCGGGTCCCGCCCCGGCGGCCGGCGATCCGCCCGACGCAAGGACGTCGGGCTACGGCCGCGATGCGACACACGAAGCCGCCGGAACCAGTCACTTCGTCGTCGTCGACGCGCGCGGCGACGTCGTTTCGATGACGACCTCGGTCGAGTCCCTGTTCGGGTCGGGCCGCGCGGTCGGCGGTTTCTTCCTCAACAACCAGTTGACCGACTTTTCGTATCGACCCGTCGAGAACGGGCGTCCGGTGGCGAACGCGGTCGCGCCCGGCAAGCGGCCACGTTCCTCGATGACGCCCGTGATCGTGCTGCGCAGCGACGGTCGCCCCTACGCCGCGCTCGGCTCGCCGGGAGGCTCGGCGATCCTCGCCTACAACGCGAAGGCGCTGGTCGGCCTGATCGACTGGAGTCTGCCGCTGCAGCAGGCGTTCGAGCTGCCGAACCTGATCGCGCGGGGCGACAGCTTCGGCGGCGAGGCTGGGAAGTTCCCCGCGGACGTGCTGCAGTCGCTCGCGGAGCGCGGCGTCGTCGTGAAGCCGGGCCGCGGCGAGGAATCCGGCCTGCACGGGGTCGTGCTCGAGCCCGGCGGGTCGGTGACGGGTGCCGCCGATCCGCGTCGCGAGGGCGTCTGGCTACGCGCGGAGCCTTAGCCGCCGTCGCAGACGTCGACGCCGCCGGTCAGCCGCCTGCAGACCCTCGCGCACCCAGCATCTCGAGCACGGCCGCCCGCCCGTCGCGCGAGTGGATCAGCAGCACGACCACGTCGCCGGGACGCGCCCAGTCGAGCAGGTGACGCGCGGCGTCGACCTCCGTCGGCTCGACGGGCAGCGCGGACTCGGCCAGGCCGTGCGCCCGCAACGCGCTGCGCATGATCCGCGGCACCTCCCCCGGCTCGCGCCCTCGCAGATAGCCTTCGGTCTCCTTGACGACGACGAGGTCCGGCCGGAAGCCGGCCGCGACGGCCGACACGCGCACGAGATCCGCATCCTCGCGATTGCCCGCGTGACCGAGCGTGAGTCCGAGCCGTGCATCGCGATGCTTGAGGCCCCGGGCGACTTCGAGCACGCCGGCCAGGCCTGCGGGGTTGTGTGCGTAGTCGACGAGGACGTGAACGCCGTCGATCTCGTAGCGCATCATGCGGCCGGGATTGTCGGCCGGCCTCGACCCGAACGCGGCGAACGCGGCGGCAATGGCGGCGGGCGGAATACCTAGCGCCGTCGCCGCCAGCGCGGCCGCGGCAAGGTTCGCGACGTTGTAGCGCGCCCGCCCGTCGACCGTGACCGGGAACCCCGCGATCGAGCCCAGCAGGTGCCCGACGCCCTCGTGCGCAAGGACGAGATGGTTGTCGTGCATGCCACAGGTGGAGCCACCGCGCCGCCGGTGCTCGCGGAGCAAGGGGCGCTCCGCATCCAGGGCGAACCAGCCGATGTGCGGTTCGATCCCGTAGCGCTGCGCAAGAGCGCCGGATTTCGCGACCAGCGTCGGGTCGTCGGCGTTCAGCACCAGCAGTCCCTGCGCGCCGACCGCGTGGCCGACCGTGAGCTTCGCGTCGGCCAGCCCGTCGAGATCGTGGATGCCGTATTCGCCGAAGTGGTCCGCGCTGATGTTCGTGACCACAGCAGCCCGCGCGCGCCGCACCGCGAGACCGCGCCGCAGGATGCCGCCGCGGGCGGTCTCGAGCACCGCGGCCTCGACGTGTGGATCGCGCAGGATGGTGCGCGCCCCGAGCGGTCCGGAGTAGTCGCCGGCGTCGAGGATCTCCCCGTCGACGAACAGCCCGTCGGTGCAGCTCAGGCCCGGTCGCCGTCCCGCGGCCTTCGCGCAGGCCGCAATCAGTCGCACGACCGTGGTCTTGCCGTTCGATCCCGTCACGAGCGCCGTGGGGATGTCGTGCAGTGCCGGCCACGGCCAGTCTGCCGGGGCAGGCAACGCACCGAGACCGGCGCCGTGTGCGCCCGCGCCTGCGCCGATCGAGAGCGTGTCGTCGTCGAGAAACCAGGGCAGCCCGCGGGCCTCTGCCGCGTCGACGACGGCACGCAGGGCGGGCCTAGCCTCCTCTCGCGCGAGCGTCGCGAGCCGCTCCAGTGCAGCCGCCTCGTCGAGGACCGGCGGCACGCGACTCGCGAAGCCGCCCGGCGATTCCTCGGCAGCCGCGGCCAGCGCGGCCTCGATATCGGCCGTACGGCGCGGATCGCGCTCGCAGAGCGTCGCGCACCAGGCCCACTCGTTGAGTTCGGCGGCGGTGAAGAGCTGGTCGTAACCCGCGGCGATCGCGAGCACGGTGCCTGCGCCGTGCCCGCGCGCGACGACCGGCGCGTCGGACGGCCAGCCGAGGCGCCGGCGTCCCCGCACGATCCGGTCCCGCCAGCCGGCGAGCACGGCCTCGTCGGCCGGGCCCACGGTTTCGAGCACGGCACCCGTGCCGCCGAAATACAGGTTGGGTCCGGTCAGGCGTCGCGAGTCATCGAACGGCAGTGCGTGGGACGGACTCAGTCTTCGGCCTCCGGCGCGACCCGGATGCCGCGCTCGTCGCGGATCAGGCCCTCGAGATTGAGGGGCGCCAATGCTTCGACCGGCGGCAGGTACGACGGTGTCGACGCCACGCCGGGATCGGCGCGCCCGCCATCCGCGGCAGCGGCCGGCGCCGCGGCTCCTTCGGGACGGAACTTGATGATCTGCTTCCACGACCGCACGAGCGCGTCCGCGAAGATGAGCAGCAGGTCGCCGGGCCGGCCCATCCTCAGCGCCGCGTCGATCGCCTCCTGCTCGTCCGGGATGATCGAGATCGCGGTCTCCGGCACGCCGGCCAGCTTCAGCGCGGCGGCCTGCAGCTTCGGCACCTCGTCGGAAGCGCGGTCGCGCAGGCCGTCGTCGCGCCGGCAGATGTAGTGGTCGAAACGGCCCGCCACCGCGTTCGCGATCGCGACGAGATCCTCGTCGCGGCGGTCGCCCGGCCCCGCGAGCACGACGATGCGCCGGCCCGTGACCTCGAGCCGCTGCGCGAGGTCCGCCATCGCGCCCACGGCGTGCGCATTGTGGCCGTAGTCGAACAGCACCTTGAACGGGTGCTCGTTGAAGACGTTCATGCGGCCCGGGGCCTGGAAGAACGTCGTGTCGAACGTGCGCAGGCCCTGGCGGATCGAGTCGAGCTTGATGCCTAGCGAGTATGCCATCGCGGCGGCGAACATCGCGTTCTGCACGTTGTGCAGCGCGCGACCCTCGAGCGTCGCGGGGATCAGGTGCGTCCAGACGAGCGGGATGTGGCCGCCGCGGTCGTACAGCGTGACCATCGCGCCGTTGACGCCCGCCTCGAGCGCGCAGGCCCGGCCGCCGGCACGGATGTGCTCGCGGACGAGCACGTGCTGCGGGTTCGTCGTCACGTAGCAGATGCTCTTCGCCTCGGTGTAGCCCGACATGCGGAGCACGAGCGGATCGTCTGCATTCAGCACCGCGCAGTCGGTCGCGACCTCGACCACGATGCGCTTGACCTCGGCGAGCTGCTCGAGCGTTTCGACGCCCTTGAGGCCGAGGTGATCCGCCTGGACGTTCAGGACCGCGCCGACGTTCACTTCGTTGACGCCCATGCCGGCCCGCAGCAGCCCTCCGCGCGCGGTCTCGAGCACCGCGATGTCGATCTGCGGATCGGCGAGAACCATGCGGGCAGAGACCGGGCCCGTCATGTCGCCCTGCACGGTGCGGTGGCCGTCGATGTAGACGCCGTCCGTCGTCGTGAGGCCCGGCGTATAGCCCGCCATCTTCGTGATGTGCGCGAGCATGCGGGCCGTCGTCGTCTTGCCGTTCGTGCCGGTGACCGCGGCGACCGGCACCCGCGAGGGCGCGCCGGTCGGGAACAGCATGTCGATCACGGGCCCCGCGACGTCGCGCGGCATGCCCTCGCTCGGCGCCACGTGCATCCGGAAGCCGGGCGCCGCGTTGACCTCGCAGATGCCGCCGCCGATCGAGCGGTAGCTCTGCGTGATGTCCTTCGAGAGGAAGTCAACGCCGCCGACGTCGAGGCCGATGGCACGGACCGCACGCTCCGCCATCTCGCGGTTGTCGGGGTGGATCACGTCCGTCACGTCCGTTGCCGTGCCGCCGGTCGAAAGATTCGCGGTCGAGCGCAGGTAGACGAACTGCCCCGGCGCCGGCACGGAGTCCGGCCCGAGCCCCGTCCGCTCGAGCATCGTGAACGCCTGCGCGTCGAGTTCGAGCCGCGTGAGCACCTTCTCGTGGCCGACGCCGCGGCGCGGATCCTGGTTCACGGCGTCCACGAGCTGGACGACCGTGTGCACGCCGTCGCCCACCACGTGGCCGGGCGTCCGGCGCGTCGCGGCGACGAGCTGGCCGTTCACGACCAGGAGCCGGTGGTCGTCGCCCTCGAGGAACGACTCGACGATGACCGAGCGCGAGTGCTCGCGCGCGACCAGGAAGCCCTGGCGCACCTCGTCGTCGGTCGTGAGCCGGATCGAAATGCCGCGGCCGTGGTTGCCATTGTAGGGCTTCGTGACGACCGGGAAGCCGATGCGCTTCGCCGCGCGCACGGCCTGGCCCTCGGTCTGCACGAGCTCCTGTTGCGGTACCGGGAGGCCGAGTGTCGCGAGGATCTTGTTCGTCTCTTCCTTGTCGCTCGCGAGCTCCACGGCGATGTGCGACGTGCGCCCCGTGACCGTGGCCTGGATGCGCTGCTGGTACTTCCCGTGACCGAGCTGCACGAGCGACTGATCGTTGAGCCGCAGCCATGGGATGCCGCGGTCGGTCGCGGCCTTGACCAGCGAGGCCGTCGACGGTCCCAGCGCGCGCCGCTGCGCGAAGCGGATGAACTCGTCGCGCGCCTCGGGCCAGTTCCAGCCCTCCGGGACCGAGCCGGCCGGCTGGAGCTCTGCCGGCAGCAACGAGCACAGCAGCCGCAGCCCGAGCTCGCCGGCCGCGACGCCCTCGTCCCGCTGGGCATACTCGTAGACGACGGTGTAGACGCCGGGGCGACCGGCGCTGCGCGTCTTGCCGAACGTGACCTCTTCGCCCGCGATGTTCTGCAGCTCGATCGCGACGTGCTCGAGTACGTGACCGAGCCACGTGCCCTCCTCCTCGCGCATGCGGCGGAAGAAGCCGCCGGGCTCGCGGTAGGAGCAGCCGTGCTCGGCGAGCCCTGGCAGCGCGGCCGCGAGCCGCTCGACGAATGCGCCGCCCAGCCGGCCGGTGGGCCACGCCTCGAGCTCACCGAGGTCGAGCTCGAGCCGGATGACCGGAAAGTGCGCGTACAGCGACGGTCCGACGTACACGGAGCGGTCCAGAATGCGCATCGGCCCGGGGCCTCCCACCTCGTTCTCGTGCGCGGATCATGTCACAGCGCGCGGCGGGCGCGTAGACGCGCGCAGCGCCCATTTCCCTGGCTGCCCGCAGACGCCTCGCCACCGTATCTCGAGTGCGCCGGAACGGAACTCCAATCGGCCGCGAGTGCGGGTGCCGGGAAGGCCTGCCCGGGACGCGTGAACCCGTCCCTGGGGCTCCGGCGCCGCATCCCTGCGGCGCACGGCCCGGGCAGGCCTTCCCGGCACCCGCACTCGCTGCAGTGGGTGTGGCGTCAAGATTGCGGAGCGGATGCGGAAGCCGCGACTCTGCGCGCCGAAAACGGCGTGCTCCGGCCCGCCCGCAACGGGAGCGGGGGTATCCGGCCGGGCCGTGCGCCGCAGGGACGCGGCGCCGGAGCCCCAGGGACGGGTTCACGCGTCCCGGACGGATAGCCCCCGCTCCCGTTGCGGGCGGGCTCTCCG
>RPQJ01000131.1 GCA_003819815.1 Lysobacterales bacterium | reverse complement strand
CTTGCGCGAGAACGTCGGGATGATCTCCGACACGATCCCGAACGCGGGCAGGATCATGATGTAGACCTCGGGGTGCCCGAAGAACCAGAAGATGTGCTGGTAGAGCACCGGGTCGCCGCCGCCGGCCGCCGCGAAGAACGTCGTGCCGAAGAAGTGGTCGGTGAGCAGCATCGTCACCGCGCCCGCGAAGACCGGCATCACCGCGATCAGCAGGTACGCCGTGATCAGCCAGCCCCAGACGAAGAGCGGCATCTTGAGCAGCGACATGCCCGGCGCGCGCAGGTTCATGATCGTGACGATGATGTTGATCGCGCCCATGATCGACGAGGCGCCGGCGAGGTGGATCGCGAAGATCGCGAGCGGCAGCGCGTCGCCCGTCTGCAGCACGAGCGGCGGATAGAGCGTCCAGCCGGCCGCGGGGCCGCCGCCCGGCATGAAGAGCGACAGGATCAGCAGCGAGAACGCCGCGACCAGCAGCCAGAAGCTGAAGTTGTTCATGCGCGGCAGCGCCATGTCGGGCGCGCCGATCTGCAGCGGAATCATCCAGTTGGCGAGGCCGACCGTGGCGGGCATCACGGCGCCGAACACCATGATGAGCGCGTGCACCGTCGTCATCGTGTTGAAGAACTGCGGGTCGACGAGCTGCATGCCGGGCATGAAGAGCTCGGCGCGGACGACGAGCGCCATCGCGCCGCCGACCAGGAACATGACGAGACTGAATATCAGGTACATCGTGCCGATGTCCTTGTGATTCGTCGTCGTCAGCCAGCGCTTGAACCCCTTCGCGGGGCCGTGGTCGTCGTGGTGGTCGAGGGCGTGGCCGTGGGTATGCGTGGTGCTCATCGTTCGGTCACTCCGCGTTGGCGACCAGGACCGCTTCGGTCCGGCCGGCCGTGGGGGCAGTTTCGGCGGTACGGGTGGCGGGCGTCGCGGCCGCCTGGCGCGCGGCCTGCTGCCCGGCGAGCCAGGCGTCGTACTCCGCCTGGGGCTTCACGACGACGACGATCGGCATGAAGCCGTGGTCGCGGCCGCAGAGCTCGGCGCACTGGCCGCGGAACGTGCCGACTTCGTCGGCGCGGAACCACAGCTCGTTGATGAAGCCCGGGATCGCGTCCTTCTTCATGCCGAAGTCGGGTACCCACCAGGCGTGGATGACGTCGGCCGCGGTGATGAGCACGCGGACCTTGCGGCCCTGCGGCACCACGAGCGGATTGTCGACCTCGAGCAGGTAGTTCTCCACGGAGCGCGGATCGATGCCGGAATCGAGCTGGCGCGCGGCGTCGCTCGTGCGGTCGATCGTCGAGAAGAACGACACGCCCTGGTCGACGTATTCGTACTGCCACTTCCACTGGTAGCCCGTCACCTTGACGGTCAGCTCCGAGCCGCGCGTGTCTTCGATCTTGACGAGCGTCCGGGCCGCCGGGACGGCCATGCCGACCAGGATCAGCGCCGGGATCACGGTCCACAGGATCTCGACCTTCGTGCTGTGGTCGAAGTCGGCCGGCACCGCACCCTTCGAGCGCCGGAACGTCGCGATCGAGTAGATCATCACGCTGAACACGGCGACCGCGATCGCCACGCAGATCCAGAGGATCAGCATGTGCAGGCCGTAGATCTCGCGGCTCAACTCCGTGACGCCGACGCGCAGGTTGATGTCGGACCACGCCGCCATCGCGGGGCTGGCCCCGAGCAGCAGGGCCAGGCCGGCCACGGACGAACGCTTCACCATCTTCATGGGCTGGAAAGCTCCCTAAGCAACGTTGACCGGCGGCGCCCTCCCGCGGCGACCGCCAGACCCGCAGTCCGCGCCGTCAGGGCGCGAGTGCGGGGGACTCGCTCGTCTTCCCCACGAGACGGGCGAGGCGCTCCGCCACGCGGCGGCGCTCGTCGTCGGTGAGAAACCGGCCCACCTCGCAGGCCCGGCCGTGCGACTCGATCGTGAGTCGGCTGCGGTGGGGCGGAGCGGGCGGGTCGCGCAGTGTAACCCTCGCCCAATGGCGTGGAAATACCGTTTTCAATGAACCGGTTGGCGCGCGCCGTTCGACGACCACCTGATCCTGCGAGACGACGATGACCTCGCGCTCGGAGCCGCTGCGCATGCTGGCGCGCACGGCCCAGGCGAGCAGGCCGATTTCGATGCCCGCGAAGGGAAGTACGGGCCAGAAGCCCTGGGCGGCGAAAAAACCGGCCACGCCGAACGTCACGACGGCGAGGCTCCCCACGAACCAGCGGGCACCCCTGGGGGTGAGCGAGCAGTTCGGGGCGAGGACGATCCGGTGCTCAACGGCGGCGTCGGTCGCGGAATCCACCGAACTCGTGACCATGGCGGCGCGCTTCCTGCGTGGAAGCCCGACTCTACCCGGCACCGCCGCTTGCGGCAACGCGTAACTCGCTGCCTCGCATCGGGAATCTCGCCGGGAAGCCCTCGTCAGGACGGGCCGGCGAGGAGGCGGCGGACGGCCGGGGTGTCGAGCAGGTCGGCGACGCGGTCGGGCGACGTGTCCGCGAGCATCGGCAGCACGGCGAGCGCCGGGCCGCCGAGCAGTCGCTCGAGCGTCTCGAGGTTGGCAGCGGCCCGTTCGAATCCCGGGTCCATGCGGCTGCCGACCCAGCCGAGGAACGGGGAGCGGCCCGACCGCTCGATGGCTTCGAGCGTCAGTCGCGCGTGGTTCAGGCACCCGAGCCGGAGGCCGACGACCAGCACGACGCCGAGGCCGAGCTGCTCGGGCAGGTCGCTCAGGAAGCCCTCCGGGTGCAGCGGCACGCGCCAGCCTCCGGCCCCCTCGACGATCGCGAGCCCGGCGTCCCGCGTGACACGACCGTACCAGCCGAGGAGCGCAGGAACGGATATCGCCGCTCCCGCCTCGGCCGCCGCGAGATGGGGGGCGATGGCGGGTTCGAAGCAGAGCGGGTTCGTATCGCCGTAGGGCAGTGCCAGCGAACCCGCCGCGGCGAGCGCGAGCGCATCGTCGTTGCGGAGACCGTCGGGTGTCGGCGTCGCGCCGGAAGCAACGGGCTTGAGACCCACGACCCCCTCGCCCATGCGTGCGGCGAGGCGCAGCAGCCCTGCGGCGACTACCGTCTTGCCCACGCCAGTGTCCGTGCCCGTGATAAATATTCCGCGAGTCATTGTGTACCCAGAGTTCTCAATCGCATTTACAACAATAGAAAGAGCATGCGAAATTCAACCGAAACTTCACCCGCGTAACCGGATCGCGCTTACGTGGATTCCCGTGCCGCTGCGGCGCTGGCTGCCGACTCTTACGTCGGCGTGCGACGTCCGATGCGCCCGACCGGAATCGATACCTCGCCGGTCGCACGGCGGCCCGCCGGTTCCGCAAGCGGCTTCCAGGCGTGCCCGTAGACCACCTCGTAGGTCGCCGGCAGCCGGCCGTCGCGGCGATACGCCTCGTACGCGGCCTCCATGCCGGCGAGTGCACGCCGTCCGGTGAGACCTCGCGGCCGGCCGGCATTCGCGTTGTGGGCCCCGATGGCCTTGAGGTCGCGCATCAGCTCGCGGGCGGACTCGTACGTCAGCGTATAGCGCTCGACGTCCAGGACCGGCTCGGCGAGCCCGGCGCGCACCAGCGCGTCGCCGAGGTCGTGCATGTCGATGAACCGGTTGACGTGCGTATGCCGGTCGACTGCGGCCCAGGCACGCCGCAGCTCGGCGAGCGTGTCGGGACCGAAGGTCGTGAAGGTGACGAGGCCGCCGGGGCGCAGCACGCGCCGGCACTCGCGGAAGGCGACCTCCGGATCGTCGCACCACTGCAGCATCAGGTTGCTGAAGACGAGGTCGACCGATGCGTCCCGGAGCGGCAGCGCACCGGCATCGGCGCAGACCCGGTCGAAGCGCCGCAGCAGCGACCGCCGCTGGCCGGCCTCGGCGAGCATGCGCTCCGACACGTCGAGCGCGACGACGCGGCTGGAGCGGTAGCGCCCCTTGAGCGCCCGCGCCCCGTGACCCGTGCCAGTGCCGAGATCGAGTGCGACCGCGGGTTCGAGCCGGACGACGTCGAGCCGCGCGAGCAACTCGTCGCGAACCCGGGCCTGGAGCACGGCGGACCCGTCGTAGGCGGCGGCCGCCCGCCCGAACGAACGCCGTACTCGCGGCCGGTCGAGGGTGTAGGGGTCGGTCATGCGTCCACCGTCGGGGCCTGCCGGGCGAGGAAGCGCTGGACCTCGGCCAGCACCACGCCGGGATGCGAGACGAACGGCGCGTGCCCGCTGCGCTCGACGAGTCGCATCCGGGCCGACGGCAGGCGCGAGGCCAGCTCGAGCCCGGCGCCGGGCGGCGTGAGCCGGTCGTGCTCCCCCGCGATCACGAGGGTCGGAACCGTGATGTGCGAGAGATCGTCGCGCAGGTCGCTGCGGCGCAGGATCCCGAGCCCGGCCTCGAGCGCGCGCGGGTCCGGCTCGCCGTGGGCAGCGAGGCTGCGCTTGAGCTGCCGCAGCGTCTCGATCGCGTGCTCGTCCCCACGGACCTGCAGTGAGAGGAAGTTCTGCACCGTCCGGCGGTAATCCACGGCCAAGCCCTGGCTGAACTGCTCGAGCACGTCGAGCGGCACGCCGTGCTCCCAGCCCGGGTCGGCGACGAACTTCGGCGTCGTCGCGACCAGCACGAGCGCGCCGACGTGACCGGCATGGCGGCGCGCGAGTTCCAGCGCGACGAGGCCGCCCAGCGACCAGCCGATCACGACCGATCCCGGCGGGACGTGCGGCAGGACCGAGCGTGCAAGCCCCGCCAGGTTTCGAGCGGTCGGGACCCACGGACTGCGGCCGTGCCCGGGCAGGTCGACCAGGTGCAGGCGGTAGTCCACGGCGAGGACGTCGATCCACGAGCCCCACATGCCCCCGTGCAGGGCCCAGCCGTGCAGCAGCACGACGTCCCGGCCCTGGCCCCGGGTCTCGACGTGCAGGCTCACCGGGGCCCCCGGTCCGCGCGGGGCAACGAGGCGAGTACCTCGAGCAGCCGGTCGACGTCGGCCTCCTCGTGGGCAGCCGAGAACGTGACGCGCAGACGGGAGGAGCCTGCCGGCACCGTCGGTGGGCGGATGGCAGGCACCCAGATGCCGTGCGCCTCGAGGAGCGCGCTCGCCTCGAGCGCGGCGGCGTCGGAACCGAGCACGAGCGGCTGGATCGGAGTCGGCGAATCGGGCAGGGCGAGCCCGAGCCGTGCGGCTTCCGCACGGAACCTCGCGACGTGCCCGAGCACCCGCTCCCGACGCCACGATTCCCGGCCTGCGACCTCGAGTGCCGCCCGCGAGGCCGCGGCCACTGCGGGCGGCAGGGCCGTCGTATAGATATAGGTGCGGGCCCGCTGCACCAGCGACTCGACCAGCGCCGCGCTGCCGGCCACGAAAGCGCCCATCGTCCCGAGCGCCTTGCCGAGGGTCGCCATGAGCACCGGCACCGCTGCGTCGTCGACGCCACAGTGCTCGAGGCTGCCGCGCCCGCGCGTGCCGAGCACGCCGAAGCCGTGCGCGTCGTCGACGTGCAGCCACGCACCCGCGTCGCGCGCAGCCTGCGCAAGCGCTTGGAGCGGAGCGACGTCCCCGTCCATGCTGAAGACGCCGTCCGTGACGACGAGCGTCGGCGCGCCGGCGGCTCGCGCGAGCCGTCTGCGCAGCGCGGCCGGGTCCGCGTGGCCGTAGCGCGCGAACCGGGCGCCGCTCGCGAGGCCGGCGTCGAGCAGCGAAGCGTGGTTCAGCCGGTCCTCGAGCACGTGGCCGCCCCGTCCGACGAGCGTCGCGACGACCGCGAGGTTCGCCATGTAACCCGTCGAGAACACGAGCGCCCGCTCGCGCCCGGTGAACTCCGCGAGCGCCTCCTCGAGCGCGTGGTGCTCGGCCGTGTGCCCGCTCACGAGGTGCGACGCCCCGGCACCCACGCCCCAGCGCCGCGCCGCTGCCTCGAACGTGGCCACGACCTGCGGGTGATCGACGAGGCCCAGGTAGTCGTTGCTGCAGAAGGCCAGCAGTTCCCGGCCTTCGACGACGACGCGGGTCGTACCGCGGGAGCGCCGCTCGACCACGCGCCGCCGCCGGCGCCGGTCCGGCGCGAGCCCGGCGAGCCCGTCCTCGAGGGCTGCGTCGAGCGCAGGCATGGCCGGGTCAGCCGACCGGTTCGGGCGCGTCGCCCTCGCGCCGCAGCCCTAGGCGAGCGAACAGCGCCTCGTCGTGGCTGCGGCCCGGGTTCGGCGTCGTGAGCAGCTTCTCGCCGTAGAAGATGGAGTTCGCGCCGGCGAGGAAGCACAGCGCCTGCACGGCGTCGTCCATGTCCGTCCGGCCCGCGGAGAGCCGCAGGTAGGAGCGCGGCATCAGGAGCCGGGCCGTCGCGATCGTGCGCACCAGGTCGAGCGGGTCGAGCGGCGGCCGGCCGTGCAGCGGCGTGCCCTCGACCTGCACGAGCTGGTTGATGGGCACGCTCTCGGGATGCCGCGGCATCGTCGCGAGCGTGTGCAGCAGCTGCACGCGGTCGAGCTCCGACTCGCCCATGCCGAGGATGCCGCCGCAGCAGACCGCGATCCCGGCCTCGCGCACCGCCTCGAGCGTCTCGAGCCGGTCCTGGTAGGTACGGGTCGTGATGATCTCGCCGTAGAAGGCCTCGGACGTGTCGAGGTTGTGGTTGTAGTAGTCGAGCCCCGCGTCCTTGAGCTCGCGCGCCTGGCCGGGCGTCAGCATGCCGAGCGTCGCGCAGGTCTCGAGTCCCATCGAGCGGACCTCGCGCACCATGTCCTTGATGCGCTCGAGCTGCTTCGGCTTGGGATTGCGGTACGCGGCGCCCATGCAGAACCGCGTCGCGCCGTTGCGCCGTGCCGTCTGCGCCGCGGCCTTCACCTCGTCGAGGTCGAGCAGGTCGTCGCGGCCCACGGTGGTCTCGTAGCGGACGCTCTGCGGGCAGTAGGCGCAGTCCTCGGGACAGCCGCCCGTCTTGATCGAGAGCAGCGTGCTCACCTGGATGCGGTTCGGGTCGAACGTGAGCCGGTGCACGCGCTGCGCGTGATGCAGCAGGTCGTTGAAAGGCAGGCCGAAGATCGCCCGGGCTTCCTCGAGCGTCCAGTCCGTGC
Source organism: Lysobacterales bacterium (assembly GCA_003819815.1). Taxonomy (GTDB): domain Bacteria; phylum Pseudomonadota; class Gammaproteobacteria; order Steroidobacterales; family Steroidobacteraceae; genus RPQJ01. The sequence goes on along the minus strand of RPQJ01000131.1, from coordinate 2,712 downwards.
GCACGCTGCCGAGGCTGTCGAGGTCGGGGCGGTCCATGGGGTGTCCTGCAGTTTGCAGCCGTACGCGGGCGAAATTCGCCGTGCCGGCGAGCCGTGGGCGCCCGAGGATCGCGGGGCGCGGTCGGCGGGAGTATTCAGAGCGGTCCCGCGGACTGTCAACCGATGGCGAGACTGCAGGTAGACAGGCTCATGGACCGGATCGGCGGGATGCTGCTCCCGCCGCGGTGCGTGCTGTGCGGCGCGCCCGGGCAGCCGCCCTGCCTCGACCTGTGCCGCGAGTGCGAGCTCGAGCTGCCGCTGGCCGAGCACTGCGCGTCGGACGACGACGGCCCGCTCGCGCGCAGTTTCGCGCTCTACCGGCACGCCGCGCCGGTCGACGACCTGGTGCACGCCCTCAAGTACCGCGGCGAACTCGCGGTCGGGCGGGTCCTCGGGACGCTGCTCGGCCGGCACGTCGCGCGGCTGGGGTTCCACGTCGACGTCGACCGGCTGGTTCCGGTGCCCCTCCACCCCGCGCGCCTCGCGGCCCGCGGGTACAACCAGTCCGTCGAACTCGCGCGCTGGGTGACGCGCGAAACCCGCCAGCCACTTGCCCTGCGGATGGTCAGCCGGCTGCGCGACACTCCGCCCCAGGTCGGTCTCGACGGGCCGGCCCGGCGCAGGAACCTGGCATCCGCCTTCGCCGCGTCGCCGTCGGCACGAGGGCTCCGCATCGCGATCGTCGACGACGTCACGACGACCGGCAGCACCGCAGGCGAGCTCGGCCGCGCGCTACGGCTGGCAGGCGCGGAGCGCGTCGAGGCGTGGTGCCTGGCACGGGCCGGGTGACCTGCGCCCCGCCGTAGCCTCGCCCCCACCGACCGGGCGCGCCCGGATCGGAGATACGCTACGCTTTCCGGCCGCCTCGTCTTCTGCCGGAACCCGATTCCCATGTGGCTGCCCCTCGTCGTCCTGATCCCGCTCCTCGGCGCGCTGCTGCCCGCCGCGCTGAGCCGGTTTCTGGGCCTCGATCCGGCCCGCACCGCCGCCGCGCTCGTCGTCGCCTCGCTCGCGCTCGTCCTGACGCACGCCGGCCCGGTCCTCGACGGCGCGACCCTCGTGCAGTCGTGGCCGTGGATGCCCGAACTCGGTCTCGACGCCTCGTTCCGCTTCGACGGGTTCGGCCTGCTGTTCGCGCTGCTGATCCTCGTGATCGGGCTCCTGGTCGTCGTCTACGCCCGCTACTACCTGAGCCCCCGGGATTCGCAGGAGCGGTTCTACGGGCTGCTGCTCTTCTTCATGGGCGCGATGCTCGGCGTCGTCCTGTCCGAGAACCTGCTGCTGCTCGTGACGTTCTGGGAGCTCACGAGCCTGAGCTCGTTCCTGCTGATCGGCTACTGGCGCCACGAACCCGAGGCCCGGCGCGGGGCGAGGCTCGCGCTGCTCGTCACCGGCGCCGGCGGGCTCGCGCTGCTCGCGGGCGTGCTGCTGCTCGGCCACGTCGTCGGCAGCTTCGAGCTCACCCGGGTGCTCGCCGCGGGGCCGCAGGTGCAGGCGCACCCGCTGTACGAGACCATCCTGGTGCTCGTGCTGTTCGGCGCCTTCACGAAGTCGGCGCAGTTCCCGTTCCACTTCTGGCTCCCGCACGCGATGGCGGCGCCCACCCCGGTGAGCGCGTACCTGCATTCGGCGACGATGGTGAAGGCGGGCGTCTTCCTGCTCGGCCGTCTGTTCCCGGTGCTCGCGGGCACCGAGATCTGGTTCTTCCTCGTCACGGGCGTCGGCCTGGCCACGCAGCTCTTCGCCTCCTACGTGGCGCTCTTCCGCCACGACCTCAAGGGGCTGCTCGCGTACTCGACGGTGAGCCACCTCGGCCTCGTCACGCTGCTCTTCGGCATGGGCACGGCGCTCGGCGAGATCGCCGCCGTGTTCCACATCATCAACCACGCGGTTTTCAAGGCGTCGCTCTTCATGGCGGCCGGTATCGTCGACCACGAGACCGGCACCCGCGACATGAGGCGGCTCAGCGGTCTCGCGCGCTACATGCCCTGGACGGCCGCGCTCGCCACAGTCGCGGCGGGCTCGATGGCGGGCGTGCCGCTCCTGAACGGGTTCCTGAGCAAGGAGATGTACTTCGCCGAGACCTTCCACGTGCAGTGGCTCGGCGGCTGGTACTGGGTGCTGCCGGTCTTCGCGACGCTCGCGGGCATCTTCACCGTGGCCTACTCCACCCGCTTCGTCCACGACGTGTTCTTCGGGTCGCCGCCCACGGGCCTGCCGCGCACGCCGCACGAGCCGCCGCGCTGGATGAAGGTGCCGGTCGAGATCCTCGTGGCACTGTGCCTCCTGGTGGGCCTGCTTCCGGCGATCACCGTGGGCCCGCTGCTCGCGTCCGCCGCCGGAGCGGTGCTGCAGGCGCCGCTGCCGCCCTACTCGCTCGCGCTCTGGCACGGGTTCAACCTGCCCGTGCTCATGAGTGCGGTGGCGCTCGCGGGTGGCGCGCTCATCTATTTCGCGCGGCGCTATTACTTCGGCCTGCACGGGTACCGCCAGCAGGGCTGCGACGGACGGGCGCTGGCGGAGGGGCTGGTCGCGGTCGCCATCGCGGGGTCACGACGACTCGTCGACCGTGTCGCCAACGCGTCGCTGCAGCGCTACGTGCTGCTGCTCCTGCTTGCCACGCTCGGCGTCGGGTTCGTCGGTGCGCGGGGCCTGTCGCTGGCGCCACTCGAG
>RPQJ01000130.1 GCA_003819815.1 Lysobacterales bacterium | reverse complement strand
GGGCTCGCCGGACCGCGGCGCGCGGCGGATCGTGACGGGCGGCGCCCCCCCCGAGGTGTACTACTACACGAGCGATCACTACCGGAGCTTCCGGCGCATCGAGGTGCAGCGATGAACCCACCGGAGCAGTCCGGCCAGTCCGATCCCGTGCAGCGTCTGCCTCTCGGAACGGGTGGGGCGGCGGCGCTCTGCGCCTACGCGCGCTCCCTCGGGCACGACGCGACTCGCATCGACCTCGCGGGTTGCCACGACAAGCCCACGTTCCTCGAGCGCACGGCCGAGGCGCTCGACTTCCCGGGCTGGTTCGGCGAGAACTGGGACGCCTACTACGACTGCCTCGCCGATCTCGGCTGGCGCACGGCGCCCGGGCACCTGCTGGTGTACGAGAACGCCTCGGAGTTCGCCGCTTCGGCGCCCGAAGCGTTAAACACGGCGCTCGTCATCCTGGGCGACGCCGCGGCGGCCTGGGCCTCGCGCGGCGTGCCGTTCCGCGCGTTCGTGGATGCGTAGGCCTCAGCGGTTCGGGAAGTCGATCGCGCGCTTGTCGGCGCCGAGCGCCGCCTCGTGCAGCGCCTCGCTCAGCGTCGGGTGGGCATGCATCGTGCGCTGCAGATCTTCGGCGCTGGCCGAGTACTCGAGCGCGAGCACGGCCTCGGCGATCAGCTCGCCTGCCATGGGTCCCACGATGTGGACGCCGAGGATCTCGTCGTCGTCCGCGGCGGCGATGAGCTTCGCGAAGCCGGCCGTGGCCTCCATGGCGCGCGCGCGGCCGCTCGCGAGGAAGGGAAAGCTGCCGACCTTGTACGGGCGGCCGCTCTTCTTGACCTCCTCCTCGGTGAGGCCCACCCACGCGATCTCGGGCGCGGTGTAGATCACCGAGGGAATCGCCTTGTAATTGACCTCCGAGACGCGGCCCGCGATCAGGTCGCCGACCATGACGCCCTCCTCCTTGCCCTTGTGCGCGAGCATCGGGCCGCGCACGACGTCGCCCACGGCCCACACGTCCGGCGCCGCGGTACGGCACTCGTGGTCGACCTTGACGAAGCCGCGCTCGTCGAGCTCGACGCCCGTGCCCTCGCCCAGGAGGTCCGTCGTGAACGGTCGCCTTCCGATCGCGACGACGACTTTGTCCACGGTGACCGTCTGCGTACCGGACGCATCCGCGTATTCGAGCGTGACGCCCGTCTTTCCCTGCTTCGCGCCGCCCACCTTCGCGCCCAGACGGATGTCGAGCCCCTGCTTCCTGAAGTGCTTGAGCGCCTCGCGCGCGACCTGCTGGTCCGCCATCCAGAGGAACTGCTCGAGCGCCTCGAGCACCACCACCTCCGCGCCGAGCCGCCTCCACACGCTGCCAAGTTCGAGGCCGATGACGCCGGCGCCGATCACGCCGAGCCGCTTCGGCACGGCGTCGAACTCGAGCGCGCCCCACGAGTCGACCACGGCCTTGCCGTCGAACGGCACGGACTTGAGTTCCATCGGCGCGGAGCCGCTCGCGAGCACGACGTGCCGGGCCGCGAGCTCGCGCTTCGTGCCGTCGAGGGCCGTGTACTCGACCTTGTTCCCGGCGAGCAGCCGGCCGTGCCCGGGCAGCCCGGTGACGCCGGCCGCCTTGAACAGCGCCTGGATGCCCTGCGTCGAGGCCTTGACGATCTTCGACTTGCGCTTCTGCATCGTCCCGAGGTCGAACTCGAGGCCTCCGACCTTGATGCCGTGCGCGCCGAACTCCGCCTGTGCGCGGTGGTAGAGCTCCGTCGACTCGAGCAGCGCCTTTGACGGGATGCATCCTGCGTTGAGGCACGTGCCGCCGAACGCATGCGTCCCGTCGTAGTTCTTCCACTCGTCGATGCACGCGGCCTTGAGGCCGTTCTGGCCCGCCCGGATCGCGCAGGGATAGCCCGCCGGGCCGCCGCCGATGACGATCACGTCGTAAGTGGTGGAGTCGGACATGGGGGCTCCGGGGGTGGGGGGCGTCAGACCTGAAGCAGCAGCCGCGCCGGATCCTCCAGCGCGTCCTTGACTGCGACGAGGAACTGCACGGCTTCGCGACCGTCGATGATCCGGTGGTCGTACGACAGTGCGAGGTACATCATCGGCCGCACGACGACCTGGCCATCGATCACGACGGGCCGCTCCTGGATCTTGTGCATGCCGAGGATCGCGCTCTGGGGCATGTTCAGGATCGGCGTCGAGAGCAGCGAGCCGAAGACGCCGCCGTTCGTGATCGTGAAAGTGCCGCCGGTGAGTTCGTCGAGCGTGATCGACCCCTCGCGCGCGCGCGTCGCAAATCCGATGACCGCCTTCTCGATCTCGCCGAAGCCGAGGGCGTCTGCATCGCGCAGCACGGGCACGATGAGGCCGCGGTCCGTCGAGACCGCCACGCCGACGTCGTAGTACTCGTGGTAGACGATGTCGCTGCCGTCGATGGAGGCATTCACGACGGGGAAGCGCCGGAGAGCCTCGACGCACGCCTTCACGAAGAACGACATGAAGCCGAGCCGCGCGCCGTGCTCCTTCTCGAAGCGGTCGCGGTAACGCGCACGCAGCTCGTTCACCGCCTTCAGGTCGACCTCGTTGAAGGTCGTGAGCATCGCGGCGGTCGACTGCGCCTGCACGAGCCGCTCGGCGATGCGGGTCCGCAGGCGGGTCATCGGGACGCGGCGCTCGACGCGGCCCGAAGGCGCCGAGGACGAAGCTGCGGACGGAGCCGGCGTGGCCACCGGCTTCGTCGTCATGTGCGCGAGCACGTCGCTCTTCGTGATGCGGCCGTCACGCCCGCTGCCCGGGATCGTGCCTGCGTCGAGCTTGTGTTCCTCGACGAGCCGGCGCACCGACGGTGCCAGCTTGTCCGCGGCGGGGCCGGCCTTGGCCGGCTCGGGCGCAGGCTGGGCCGCGGGCGGCTCCGCTGCCGCGGCGGGCTGGGGAGCCGCTGCAACCGCCGTTGCCGCGGCCGCGGGCTTCGCAGCGGCCGTCGCACCCTCTTCGAGCAGCGCGAGCACCTGGCCGCTCGTCACGGTGGCGCCGTTCTGCACCAGCACTTCCTTGATCGTGCCGGCCGCCGGCGCGGGCACCTCGAGCACGACCTTGTCGGTCTCGAGGTCGACGAGGTTCTCGTCGCGGCTCACGGCTTCGCCCGGCTGTTTGTGCCACGCGACGAGCGTCGCATCGGCGACCGATTCCGGGAGCTGGGGGACGCGGACTTCGATGGTCATGAGGACTTCCTGCTGCCGGTGGCGCGCAGGCGGGACGTGGCCCGCGCGGATTCAACCTTGGTCGACGCCTTGATCGCCGCGGCGACCAGGCCGTTCTGCTGGAGCGTGTGGAGCTGCAGTATCCCCGCCGCCGGCGCCGCGGCCGGCGCGCGCCCGGCGTAGAGGAGCTCCTGCCTGCCCGAGAGCGCCTCCTGCAGCCGGTGACGGACCTGATACCACGCGCCCTGGTTCTGCGGCTCCTCCTGGCACCAGACGACCTCGGTCGCCTCCGGGTAGCGCGCGAGCGCGCCCGCGTACTCGTCGGCCGGGAACGGATAGAGCTGCTCGACACGCACGATCGCGACGTTCCGCAGTTCCTCGGCGCGACGCGCCTCGAGCAGGTCGAAATAGACCTTGCCCGAGCAGAACACGACGCGGCGCACGCCGGCGGGCGGCAGGTCGTCGATCTCGCCGATGACGTTCCGGAAGCTGCCCTTCGACAGGTCCTCGAGCGAGGACACCGACAGCTTGTGGCGCAGAAGGCTCTTCGGGGTCATCACGACGAGCGGCTTGCGGAAGTCCCGGAGCATCTGCCGGCGCAGCATGTGGAACATCTGCCCGGGCGTCGACGGCACGCACACCGACATGTTGTTCTCGGCGCAGAGCTGCAGGAAGCGCTCGAGGCGCGCCGAGGAGTGCTCCGGCCCCTGGCCCTCGTAGCCGTGCGGCAGGAACATCACGAGCCCGCAGTAGCGCCCCCACTTCGCCTCGCCCGAGCTGATGAACTGGTCGATGATGACCTGAGCGCCGTTCGCGAAGTCGCCGAACTGGCCTTCCCAGATCACGAGGCAGTTCGGGTCGGCGGTCGAGTAGCCGTACTCGAAGCCGAGCACCGCCTCTTCGGAGAGCAGCGAGTCGGTCACCCGGAAGCGGGGCTGGCCCGGCTTCAGGTTCTTGAGCGGGACGTAGCTCGCGCCGGTGTTCTGGTCGTGGCCCACCGCGTGCCGGTGGAAGAACGTGCCGCGGCCGCTGTCCTGGCCGGTGATGCGGATCTCGTACCCTTCGTCGAGCAGCGTCGCGTAGGCGAGCGTCTCGGCGTAGCCCCAGTCGAGCATCATCTCGCCGGCGGCCATGCGGCGGCGGTCCTCGACGATCTTCTGCACCTGGCGGTGCAGCGTGTAGCCTTCCGGGTAGGTCGTGGCCTTGAGCCCGAGTTCCTTGAGCACCGACAGCTTGACGCCGGTGCGGACCTGCTCGGTCCAGTCGACGTCGTGGTAGTGCGTCCAGTCGACGGTGTGCTTGTTGCCGATCAGGCCGAGCACCTGCTTCGCCTGCGGCTTGCCGTCGTCCAGGCCGCGGCGGTAGTCGTCGGCCATGCGGTCGGCGGCTTCCTGCGTGATCGTGCCTTCCTTGACGAGCTGCTCCGCATAGAGCGCCCGCGTGCTCCGCTGCTTGCGGATCCTCGCGTACATGACGGGCTGCGTCGCCGCGGGCTCGTCGGCCTCGTTGTGGCCGAGCCGCCGGTAGCAGACGAGGTCGATGACGACGTCCTTGTGGAACTTCATCCGGTAGTCGACCGCGAGCCGCGCCGCGAACACGACGGCCTCCGGATCGTCGCCGTTCACGTGCAGGATCGGCGCCTCGATCATCTTCGCGACGTCGCTGCAGTAGAGCGTCGACCGGGTGTCGCGGGGATCGTGGGTCGTGAAGCCCACCTGGTTGTTGATGATCAGGTGCACCGTGCCGCCGGTGTAGAACGCGCGGGCCTGCGAGAGCTGCAGCGTCTCCTGGATGACGCCCTGCCCGGCGAACGCCGAGTCGCCGTGGAGCAGCACGGCCATGACCTTGTCGCCCTTCGCGTCGCCGCGGCGCTCCTGGCGTGCCCGCACCGAGCCCTCGACGACCGGGTTCACGACCTCGAGGTGCGACGGATTGAACGCGAGTGCGACGTGGACGTTGCCGCCCGCCGTGCTCACGTCGACCGAGAAGCCCTTGTGGTACTTGACGTCGCCCGACCCCTTGAGCTTCTTCAGGTCGTAGTTGCCCTCGAACTCGGAGAACAGCTCGCCCGGCGACTTGCCCAGGACGTTCACGAGCACGTTCAGGCGGCCGCGATGGGCCATGCCGATGACGATGTCCTCGACGCCGTGCGCGCCGGAGGTCTGGATGAGGTCCTCGAGCAGCGGGATGAGGCTGTCGCCGCCCTCGAGCGAGAACCGCTTCTGGGCCGGATAGCGCGTCGCGAGATAGCGCTCGAGGCCCTCGGCCATCGTGAGGTTCCAGAGGATGTCCTGCCGCTCCTCCGCCGAGTAGTGCTGCTGCATGCGGCCGACCTGGAACCGCTCCTGCAGCCAGAGCCGTTCGGTCTCGTCCGAGACGTGCGCGAACTCGGCACCGATGGTGCCGCAGTAGATGTGCCGGAGCTGCGCGAGGATGTCGCGCAGCTTGAGCCGGGGCTTGATGGCCTCGTTGCGGCTGCCGGTGAGGAACTCGCTGTCGAGGTCGGCCTCGGTCAGGCCGAAATACTCGAGGCCGAGGACCTTGGGCACCGGCCGCTCCATGAGGCCGAGCGGGTCGATGTTCGCGATCAGGTGGCCGCGGTTCGCGTACACCTGGATGAGGCGCGAGACGGCGCCCTGCTTCGCGGCACCCCCGGACTCGGGCGCGGGCGCGGCCACCGTCCCCGGGCGACGCACCCTGGCGCGGCGCGTCAGTTCCTCGACCAGCGGACCGTGCGCGACCTCGCCGGGCGGCCCGCCGAGGCGCGCGAAGTACTCGCGCCACCTGGGCTCGACCAGCGTCGGGTCCGCGAGGTAACGCTCGTACAGCGCCTCGACGTAGGGAGCATTGCCCGCCGCGAGCGGCGTGGTCGACAGCATCGCCTGGAATTCGCTCATCGCACCGATGTCTCGTCTCGGAAAGCCCGCCGGACCCTGCACCCTCGACGGGCGCGCGGACCCCGTAGTCTATAGAAGTCGGGACGCGGCTTGCAGTTGCGGGCACTCGTCCAAAGCCGTATGGCGCGACGGGGCGTCCCGTGGTGGGCGACCCTCAGGCCGCCGGGGCCCGGGTGCTCGCGAGGACGTCCTCGAGCGCCTCCGGGCTCACGGGCTTGGTCAGGTGACCGTCGAAGCCCGCTGCGGCGGAACGCTCGCGGTCGCGCTCCTGGCCCCAGCCGGTGACGGCGACGACGTGGATCTGCGCGCCCCAGTCGTGCGACCGGATCGCGCGGCACGCGTCGTAGCCGTTGAGCCGCGGCATGCCGATGTCCATGAGAATGATGTCCGGACGGTGCCGCTCGGCGAGCTCGACCGCCGTGGCGCCATCGTGCGCCGTCCACGTCTGGTGACCCATGAGCTCGAGCAGCGTGGCGAGGCTGGTCGCGGCGTCGACGTTGTCGTCCGCGATCAGGATGCGTCGGCCGCCCGGACGCCCGGGCTCGTCGCCGAACCGGAACGGCAGCACGGCGGCCGACTGCGCGCGGGCGAGCGGCAGCCGCACGACGAACGAAGAGCCCCGCCCCACGCCCTCGCTGTGCGCCGAGATGCTCCCGCCATGCAATTCCACCAGGCGCTTCGAGATGTTGAGCCCGATTCCCAGGCCGGACTGGGCTCGCTCGAGCGATCGATCGACCTGCGTGAACATCTCGAACACCCGCGGCAGCATCTCCGGCGGGATGCCGATGCCGCTGTCCTCCACCACGAGGACCGCCTCCTCGCCCTCGCGCCGCACCGCGAGCCGGACCGTGCCGCCCTGCGGCGTGAACTTCGAGGCGTTGTTGAGCAGGTTCGCGAGCACCTGCGAAAGCCGGGTGGCGTCCGCGTGCACTTGCAGCGGCGCTTCCGGCACGTCGATCTCGAAGCGCTGCTCCCGGGCCTCGATGAACACCCGCGAGGAATCGACCGCGTTCGCGATCGCATCCTGCAGGGGCATCAGCGTTTCCTGCAGCACGATGCGGCCGCGGCTGATGCGGCTCAGGTCCATCAGGTCGTCGATGATCCGCGTCATCTGCTCGACCTGGCGCTCCATGAGCTCGCGCACGCGGGCGACGCCGGCCGGATCGCGGCCCGCAAGCTTCATGACCTGCAGGCCGTTGCGGATGGGCGCGAGGGGGTTGCGCAGCTCGTGCGCGAGCGTGGCGAGGAACTCGTCCTTGCGCTGCGCCGACTCCTCGAGCTCCGCCTGCAGGCGCACCAGATCGTCGACGTCAGTGCAGGCCCCGATCCATTCGACGATGGCTCCCGCCGCGTCGCGGACCGGCAGGCCGCGGCACAGCAGCCACCGGTACTCGCCGTCTGCCCGCTGGTAGCGCGTCTTTAACTCGACGTACTGCCCGCGCTCGATGGCGGCACGCCACTCCGCGATCACCCGCTCGCGGTCCTCGGCATGGATGCGTCCGGCCGCCGTCTGCACGTCGACCTCCGTGAGCCCGGTGTATTCGAGCGCGTAGCGGTTGACGTACGAGATGGTGCCGTCCGGGGCCGCGGTGAACACGATCTGCGGCAGCGTGTCGGCGAGCCGGCGGAACCGCTGTTCGCTGAAACGCAGGCGCTCCTCGGACTGGCGGCGTGCCGTGATGTCGTAGTTGATGCCGTCGAAGCGGACGGGCGTGCCATCCGGTGCGTAGGTCGCCTGGCCCATCGAGCGGACCCAGCGCACCGCGCCGGTGGCCGGGTTCACGGCCCGGTGCTCGATCGAGTAGAGCGTCCCGTCGCGCAGGGCGGCCTCGACGGCGAGGCGCGTCGGCTCACGGTCGTCGGGGTGCAGCCGTGAATAGAACAGCTCCGCCGTCGGTTCCTCGTCGGGACCGACGAAGAAGAGCTCGCGGGTGCGCGCGTCCCAGTCGAGCCGCCCAAGCGGCAACGGGTTCAGCCACATTCCGACGCCGGTCGCGCCCAGGGCAAACTCGAGTTGCGCCGAGCGCTCGTTGAGCGATTCGGCGACCTGCCGGCGCGCGCGCTCCTCGGCCACCCTCTGCTCTTCCGCGCGCCGCTCGGCCGTCACGTCACGCACGAAACCGACGACACGGACGGGACGGCCGCCGTTCGAGCCGGCGACGAAGTGACCGTCGTCGCGCATCCAGACGACGCCGCCGTCCTTCCGCGTCATGCGGTACTCGGCGTGGAACGGCAGTCCTTGCCCCGTCACCCGCCGGAACTCGTTCATGAAGGAGGCGCGGTCGTCGGGGTGCACCAGCGCGACCCACTTGCCGATGTCGCCGTTCAGCTCGTCGGCCGTGTAGCCGAGGATGTTCGCGCAGTCGCCGCCGAAGATCACCTGGCCGGTCAGGTGGTTCGCGTCGTACAGCACGCTGTGGCTCGCCTTGACCGCGGCTTCGTAACGAGCCTGCCAGCTCTCGGCGCGGGCGACCGACGTCTGCAGTTCCTTCGTGCGCTGCGCCACGCGAAGCTCGAGCGTCGCCTCACCCCGGCGTCGCTCCTCGAGCGCAATGGCGAATCCGTAGGCGAGCAGGCCGGTCACGGCGATGAAGACCTGCACGTCGACGAGCGGATGGATCGAGCCGTCGTCGAGACCGGGAATTTCCAGGTCCGCGGCGGCGTGGCGCACGGCGATGACCGCGATCGCGGACGTCGCTGCCGCGACGCCCGGAATGCCGAGCCGGATCGCGGCCCAGGGCAGGAACAGCAGCGGCACGCCGGAGGACAGGGTCGTGGCACTCCGCATGAACGCGCCGACCAGCGCGATCAGCACCAGCAGCGCCACGAACTCGAACGCCCGGAACGCCGTCGGACGCTCGCGCACGTCGATGAGCGCGAGGACCAGCGGAGCGGCGATCAGCACGCCCAGCGCGTCCGCGATCCACCACGCTGCGAATGCAGACGGCCAGGGGGCAGCATAGAAGTGCCAGGCCACCGTCGCACCGACGAGGCTGCCGAGCACGACGCCTCCGAACGCCGCCCCGCCGAGCAGCCTGCCGGCGCTTCGCAGGTCGTCGAGCGCAGCGTGCCCGGCCAGCTGCCAGCGCACGATCGCAGCGCCGACGCTCGCCTCGAGCCCGTTCGCCAGCGAGAATCCGGCGGCCATCACGAGCGGGCGATCGTGCAGCAGAAAGTCCGAGGTGAAGTTCGCGGCGAGCCCCGCCGCGACGAACGGCAGCCACCGCTGCGGAGGCACCCGCAGCAGCACGGCGAGGAACAGGCCCGCGTTGGGCCAGAACGTCGCGAAGTGACCGGAATCGACGGACAGCCAGTGACCCAGCTCTGCGCCGCCGAGGTACAGCGCGAAGAAAAGCAGGAGTTGCAGCAGCGGGTGCAACGCGGCCATTCGCTCGCCGGTCGTGGATGCGGGTGGATGCAAGTGCGACACCTCCCTGCCCTGCGCTAGGTCGGGCCGCGTCCACTGCGACCTACAACGCCGCCGGTGCGGCGCCGACATGGTAGCGCACCTGAGCCCGACATCCAGCGCCGTCCCCCCATGCAGCGCTTCGATTCGCGATCCCTTAAACTCGCGCCTCGTCCGCAGCAACGATGGCATCTCGCCAACACTGGAACGGACTGGAGTGCTTATGCCGATCTGCCCCCGTGGTCGAGTCTCGATGATTGCCGTCGCGCTGAGCCTGGCCGGGTGCTCTCAGGGCACTTCGACCGGAACGCCGGCGGAGCCTGCCGGAACCGCAGCTGCCACAGCGGCAGCGGTTGCCCCGGCGCCGGCTGCTCCGGACCTCGCCTCCACGCTCGTGGCCCATCGATGGACATTGGACGCGGCGACCGACGCCGGCGGCCAGTCGATCG
>RPQJ01000129.1 GCA_003819815.1 Lysobacterales bacterium | reverse complement strand
GACATGGCGCACGTCGCGGGCCTCGTGGCCGCGGGCGTCTACCCGAGCCCCGTGCCGTTCGCGGACGTGGTCACGACGACGACCCACAAGACGCTGCGCGGTCCGCGCGGCGGGCTCATCCTCGCGCGCCCGAACGAGGAGATCGCGAAGAAGATGAACTCGCTCATTTTCCCGGGCACGCAGGGCGGGCCGCTGATGCACGTGATCGCCGCGAAGGCCGTCGCTTTCCTCGAGGCGCTGCAGCCCGAGTTCAAGGTCTACCAGCAGCAGGTCGTGGCGAATGCCAGGGCGATGGCGTCGACGCTGATGGAACGGGGCGTCAAGATCGTCTCGGGCGGCACCGACAACCACCTGTTCCTCGTCGACCTGATCGGGCGCAGCTACACCGGCAAGGACGCGGACGCCGCGCTCGGCCGTGCGCACATAACGGTCAACAAGAACACGGTGCCGAACGATCCGCGCTCGCCTTTCGTGACGAGCGGCCTGCGCATCGGCACTCCGGCGATCACGACCCGCGGCTTCCGCGAGGCGGAGGCAAGGCAGCTCGCGGGCTGGATCGCCGACGTCCTAGAGGACGTCGGCGACGAGGCGGTGCTCGATCGCACGCGCCGCGCGGTGGTCGAGCTCTGCCGGCGCCACCCGGTCTACGGCTGACCGGATCCGCGGCCGCGCCGGGCCATGCACTGTCCCTTCTGCTCGCACGAGGAGACGAAGGTCATCGACTCGCGCCTCGCGGCCGAAGGGCAGCAGGTGCGGCGCCGGCGCGAGTGCCTGCAGTGCGGGGAGCGGTTCACCACCTTCGAGTCCGCCGAGCTCGTGATGCCGCGCATCGTGAAGAGCGACGCGACGCGGGAGCCGTTCGACGAGACGAAGCTGCGCATGGGAATGCTGAAGGCGCTCGAGAAGCGGCCGGTTTCGAGCGCGGCCATCGATGCCGCCGTGAACCACGTGTGCCACAAGCTCCGGACGCTCGGGGAGCGCGAGGTGCCGGCGCGCCTCGTCGGCGAGCTCGTGATGGACGAATTGCACAAACTCGACGAGGTGGCCTACGTGCGCTTCGCCTCGGTGTATCGCAGCTTCCAGGACGTCGACGCGTTCCGCGAGGAGATCGAGCGGCTGCGCCACCGCCAGCCCCGCACCGCCGAGGACGTGCAGCTCGCGCTGTGGTCGCAGACCGAACCGGAGCCCCGCCGCAAGTGACTGCGCTCTCGGCCGACGACCACCAGCACATGCGGCGCGCGCTCGACCTCGCGCGGCTCGGGATCTATTCCACCCCGCCGAACCCGAGCGTGGGCTGCGTGCTGGTGCGCTGGGGACAGGTCGTGGGCGAGGGCTTCCACCAGCGGGCCGGCGAGCCGCATGCGGAAGCGATGGCGTTGGCCGAGGCGGGTCCCGCGACCCGGGGCGCGACCGCGTACGTGACGCTCGAGCCCTGCTCGCACCACGGCCGGACTCCGCCGTGTGTCGAGGCCCTGATCGCCGCCGGGGTGCGACGCGTCGTCGTCGCGATGCGCGACCCGAACCCCCGCGTCAACGGGACGGGCCTGCTCCGGCTCGAGCAGGCGGGCATCGTGACGTCCCACGGGCTGCTCGCCGGGGAAGCGGCGGAGATCAATCGCGGATTCGTCCGTCGCATGCTGACGGGCCGCCCCTGGGTGACGCTCAAGCTCGGCGCCAGCCTCGACGGCCGCACCGCGCTCGCGGATGGCACGAGCAAGTGGATCACCGGCGAGGCGGCGCGCGCGGACGTGCAGAAACTGCGCGCCCGCGCATCGGCGATCGTCACGGGCAGCGGCACGGTCCTCGCGGACGATCCGATGCTCACGGTCCGCGACCCGGCGCTCGAGATGCGCGGGCGCCGCCCGCTGCGCGTGGTGCTCGACACGAGCCTCGCGACGCCGGAGCACGCGCAGGTCCTGGGCTACGCGGGTTCGACGCTGATCTTCACGCGCGACGCGGAACTGCCTCACGCCGAAGGGCTGCGCGCGGCCGGGGCACGCGTGGAGGCGATCGCGACGGGCGAAGGGGGGCTCGATCTCGAGGCGGTGCTCCACCGGCTCGGGCATCTCGAGTGCAACGAGGTGCTCGTCGAGGCGGGGCCCACGCTCGCGGGCGAGTTCGTGCGCCGCGGGCTCGTCGACGAGGTCGTGGTCTACATGGCGCCCGTCGTGCTCGGCCACGCGGCGCGGAGCCTCTTCAAGCTGCCGCACCTCGAGCGCATGTGCGACCGCTGCGAGTTCGAATGGCGCGACGTAGCGCGCGTCGGCGACGACCTGAGGCTCACGCTGCGGCCCAGGCGAGGAGGGCACTGATGTTCACGGGGATCGTGCAGGGCGTGGGGCGCATCCGGTCCGTCGAGCCGCGCGGCGGCGACGTGACGATCTGGGTCGAGACGGGCACGGTTCCGATCTCGGACGTCGAGCCGGGCGGCAGCATCGCCGTCAACGGCGCGTGCCTGACCGCGGTGCAGCTCGAGCCTGCGGCGTTCGTGGCCGACGTGTCCCGCGAGACGCTGTCGCTCACGACGGCGGGCGACTGGTCGCCGGGCGCGCGGGTCAATCTGGAGAAGGCGCTCACGGCCGGGCAGGCGCTCGGCGGGCACTACGTGACCGGCCACGTCGACGGCGTCGGGACGGTCGTCTCGCGGCACGACGACGCCCGGTCCGTCCGGGTCGAGTTCGAGGTGCCGGCCGGGCTCGCCAGGTACGTAGCGCGCAAGGGGTCGGTCTGCGTGGACGGCGTGAGCCTCACCGTGAACGGGGTCGAGGGCCGCCGCTTCGACGTCAACCTCGTCCCGCATACGCTCGAGATGACGGTGCTCGGCGACTATCGCCCGGGCACGCGCGTCAACCTCGAAGTGGACATCATCGCCCGCTACCTCGAGCGCCTGCTCGCCGAGAGCCGCGGCTGAACGCACCAGGGCCCGGTCCGGCGGTCGACCCGGCGGCGGCGCCTGCCTGCTACACTGGCAGCGCGCCGCGGGCGGGATCGACGCACTTGTGGCGATAAAATATAATTATTATTCATAGATTTACGGTTATTGCCGCATGGGATCTCTGAACTCGATCGACGAGCTCCTCCAGGACATACGCCAGGGTCGGATGGTCGTCCTGATGGACGATGAGGACCGCGAGAACGAGGGCGACCTGATCATGGCGGCCTCGAAGGTCCGGCCCGAGGACGTCAACTTCATGGCGCGGTTCGGCCGCGGCCTGATCTGCCTGACGCTGACCCGCGACCGCTGTCGCCAGCTGCGCCTGCCGCTGATGGTGAGCGAGACGGACCTCGACCACGGCACGAACTTCACCGTGTCGATCGAGGCCGCCGAGGGCGTCACCACGGGCATCTCGGCTTACGACCGCGCGCACACGATACGGACGGCCGTGGCCCCGGACGCGCGCCCCGAGGACCTGCGCCAGCCCGGCCACATCTTTCCGCTGATGGCCCAGCCGGGCGGAG
Source organism: Lysobacterales bacterium (assembly GCA_003819815.1). GTDB lineage: Bacteria > Pseudomonadota > Gammaproteobacteria > Steroidobacterales > Steroidobacteraceae > RPQJ01. The sequence goes on along the minus strand of RPQJ01000129.1, from coordinate 6,537 downwards.
TGCTGACGCGTGCGGGCCACACCGAGGCGGGTTGCGACCTCGTCCGCATCGCCGGGCTCGAACCCGCCGCCGTCATCGTCGAGATCCTGAACGACGACGGCACGATGGCGAGGCGGCCCGAACTCGAGGTGTTCGCCCGCGACCACGGTCTCCGGATCGGCACGATCGCCGACCTGATCCGCTACCGCCTCGAGAAGGAGCGCTCCGTCGAGCGCATCGCGGAACGCGAGGTGGAGACCGACTTCGGCCCTTTCCGGCTGCACTGCTACGAGGACCACGTGAACGGCACGGTGCACCTCGCGATGGTGCGGGGAAAGCTCGACGAGCGCGCCGCACCGCTGGTGCGGGTGCACCTCGGCGACACGGTGCGCGACCTCGTGGGCGCGCGCGAGGACGGGTCCAGCTGGACGCTGCGCAGCGCGCTCGAGCGCGTGGCGCGGGAGGGTTCGGGCGTCGTGGTGCTGCTGAGGCCGCACGAGAGCCCTCTCGACATCGCGGAGGCCGTGCGCTCCCCGGACCGCTCGGGCCCCATCGGCAAGGCGCGCGGCGCGCAGGTGCTGCGCACCTACGGCATCGGCGCGCAGATCCTGCGCGATCTCGGCATCACGCAGATGCGCGTGCTGAGCGCGCCGAAACAGATGCACGGCCTGTCGGCCTTCGGGCTCGAGGTGGCCGAATACGTGGACGAGGCGACCTGAGGGCACGGGCATGGACAACATCCGCACGCTGAACGGCGACCTCGTCGCACGGGACCTGCGATTCGCCATCGTGGCGGCCCGTTTCAACGACGCGATCGTGGACTCGCTGATCCGCGGCGCCGTCGACACGCTGCTGCGCCACGGCGCGGGCGAGAAGCAGATCGAGATCATCCGCGTGCCGGGCGCGTACGACCTGCCGTTCATCGTGAAGCGCGTCGCCGCGAGCCGGCGCTACGACGCCGTCGTGGCGCTCGGTGCCGTGATCCGCGGCGCGACGCCGCACTTCGACCACGTCGCCGGGCAGTGCGCCTCCGGGCTCGCGCGGGCCGCGGACGAGACGGGCGTGCCGGTGGCATTCGGGGTGCTCACGACCGACACGATCGAGCAGGCGGTCGAGCGCGCCGGCACCAAGGCCGGCAACAAGGGCGCCGACGCGGCGCTCTGCGCGCTCGAGCTCGCGAACCTGCTGAAGCGCCTGGACGTCTGACGTGGCGCCGCGTCCGGACCGCGCGGGGCGGGCCCGCAGCCTGTCGCGCAAGCTCGCGATGCAGGCGCTGTACCAGTGGCAGCTCACCGGCCAGTCGGCCGCCGAGCTGCGAAACCAGTACGCGACGGAAGAGGGCTACGCGGACGCGGACGCCGACTATTTCGTCGAGCTCCTCACGTCCGTGACGGACGGCGCAGCGGCGCTCGACGAGCAGCTGGGCAGCCTCATCGACCGTCCCGTCGTGCAGCTCGACCCCGTCGAGCACGCCGTGCTGCTCGTCGGCCTGCACGAACTGGGCGGGCGGCGCGACGTGCCGTACCGCGTGGTGATCAACGAGGCCGTCAATCTCGCCAAGAAGTACGGCGCGACCGACGGCCACAAGTTCGTGAACGCGGTGCTCGACCGCGCGGCGCGCATCCACCGCGCGGCCGAAATCCCGGCGCCCGGCAAGGTCCGCGCCTGAGCGGGCTCGCCGTGCCGCCCGGCGAATTCGAGCTGATCGAGCGCTACTTCTCGCGATCGACCCCGCGCCGCGACGTGCTGCTCGGCGTCGGCGACGACGCGGCGCTGCTCGAGATGCCGCCCGGCCGGGTCCTGGTCGCCGCCACCGACACGCTGGTCGAGGGTCGTCACTTCCTTCCCGGTGCGCCGGCCGAGTCGGTCGGGCACCAGGCCCTGGCCGTGAACCTGAGCGATCTCGCCGCCATGGGCGCCGAGCCCGCGTGGGCGCTGCTGTCGCTGTCGATTCCGTCGGCGGACGAGGACTGGGTGCGCCGGTTCGCGGACGGATTGCATGCGCTCGCCGGGCATCATGGCGTCGCACTGGTCGGCGGGGACACGGTGCGCGGGCCGCGAGTGATCACCGTCACGGCGCTCGGCACGGTGGAGCCCGGACTCGCGCTGCGCCGCGACGGCGCGCAGCCGGGAGACGTGTTGTACGTATCGGGCTCGCCGGGGGAAGCGGCGGCGGGCCTCGAGCGTCTCGGGAGTGGAGCGCCGTTCGACCTCGCGGATCCACTCGTGCGCAGGTACCTCTACGCGGAACCGCGACTGGCGCTCGGGCGCGCGCTCGCGGGACGTGCAACGGCGGCCATGGACGTTTCGGACGGCCTGCTCGGCGACCTCGGCAAGCTGTGTGCGGCGAGCGGCGTGGCGGCGCGGCTCGATCTCGACCGCCTTCCCGTATCGAGTGCGCTCGCCGCACACGGGACGCTCGCGGACCGCGAGAGATGGGTGCTGTACGGCGGCGACGACTACGAACTGCTGTTCACGGTGCCCGCTCCGGCAGCCATGGCATTCGAGGCCACGCTCCGGTCGTCCGTGCCGGTGACGCGCATCGGCGCGATCGAGGCCGGGAGCGGCGTCCGCTGCCTGCGGCGCGGGGTCGAGGAGCGCGTCGAGGGGAGCGGCTATGACCACTTCGCCTGAGGACAGGCCGTCCCCCGTGCGCCCGACGGCGCGCCACCTGGCGGACCCCGTGCACCTCCTCGCGCTCGGGTTCGGCGCGGGCCTCGCGCCGATTGCACCGGGCACGTTCGGTTCGCTCGTGGGACTCGGGCTCGCGCTCGCCGTCGCGCCGCTCGGCTTCTCCGGACAGCTCGTGGCGGCCGCAATCGTGACGGCAGCGGGATTCTGGATCTGCGGGGCAAGCGCACGGCGGCTCAGGGTGCATGATCATCCGGCGATCGTCTGGGACGAGATCGCAGGCATGATGATCGCGATGCTCGCGGCGCCGCAGGGCTGGCGGGGCGCCGTCCTCGCGTTCGTCCTGTTCCGGCTGTTCGACGTGTGGAAACCCTGGCCGATCCGGGAGATCGATCACGGAATGGCCGGCGGGGCGGGAATTATGCTCGACGACGTACTGGCAGGCATTTTCGCCGCGCTGGCGCTGCTGTCGATCCGCTACCTGACGTGACCCTGACCAACGCGATCGCCCCGACCAAGACGACTCCCATGCTCTCCGCGCCGCAGCTTGCGCCGGAGCGCATCGGCAAGTACTACGTGGTGCACGAGGTGGGGCGGGGCAGCACCGGCACCGTCTACCTCTCCCACGACCCGTTCTACGGCCGGGACGTCGCGATAAAGATGTACCACGCGACGGTCGGCGACGACGCCGAGAGCCGCAACGCGCGGCGCATGTTCATGGGCGAAGCCCACATGATCGGCAAGCTCCATCACCCGAACATCGTGCCGATCTACGATGCGGGCGAGGAGGAGGGGCGTCGCTACGTCGTCACCGAGCACATCCACGGCGCGCGCACCTTCGCCGCCTACTGCCGGCCGACGAGCCTGCTGCCGATCGACCAGATCGTGTCGCTGATCTACAAGTGCGCGAAGGCGCTGCACTACGCGCACTCTCGCGGCGTCGTGCACCGGGACATCAAGCCGTCGAACATCCTGCTCACGCAGGACGGCGACGTGCGCATCGTCGACTTCGGCATCGCGCTCGTGTCGGACTCGGACGTCTCGCGGCTCGAGGGCGTCGCGGGCAGTCCGGCCTACATGTCGCCCGAGCAGGTGCAGGGCCACGAGCTCGACGCACGCTCCGACCTCTACTCGCTCGGCGCCGTCATGTACGAGATGCTGTGCGGCCAGCGCCCGTTCCGCGCCGGCGCCCTGGGCAAGCTGCTGCGCCAGGTCGTGCATTCCGAGCCCGAGCCGCTGCGCGAGGTCCGTCCCGAGATTCCCGAGGAACTCGAGGCGATCGTCGTGCGGGCGCTCATGAAGGACCCGGAGCAGCGCTTCCGCAACGGGGCGGAGTTCGCCGCCGAGCTGACGCGCGTGCACCAGAAGCTGCGGGTCGCGCACTCCGAGATGGACACCGAGGAGCGCTTCGCCGTACTGCGGCGGCTGCGTTTCTTCCACGACTTCTCCCACGCCGAGATCCGCGAGGTGATGCGGGCCTGCGCGTGGATCGAGTGTCCCGAAGGCGAGTCCGTGCTGCGGCCCGGCGACACCGACGACCGGTTCTACGTCGTGGTCTCGGGCAAGGTCCGCGTGAGTCGCAAGGGCGAGATCGTCGGCCGCATCGAGACGGGCGGCTGCTTCGGCGAGGCGGCCTACGCCGAAGGCGCGCGCCGCGACACGCTCATCGAGGCCGAAGGCCCCGTCACGCTGCTCCGCGTGACCGCCACCCTGCTCGAGCAGGCGTCGATCGCCTGCCAGCTGCGCTTCAACAAGGTCTTCCTGCGGGAGCTGATCGAGCGGCTGCAGCGGGGACGGAAGTAGAGGGGACAGGGGATAGGGAATAGGGGGTCGTCGGAAGCCCGCAGCGCGGGCGCGCGCATGAGCGCTTGCTGCCTACCCCCTATTCACTATCCCCGATTCACTTCCTTTTCCTTCTCGATCAGCGCATACGCCGAGTGGTTGTGGATGGACTCGAAGTTCTCGGCCTCCACGACGTAGGCGAGCACGCGCGGCTCGGCGTTCAGGCGCACGGCGACGTCGCGGACGATGTCCTCGACGAATTTCGGGTTGTCGTAGGCGCGCTCGGTCACGAATTTCTCGTCGGGCCGCTTCAGGATCCCATAGAGCTCGCTCGACGCCTCCTGCTCGGCGACGTCGATCAGCTCCTCGATCCACAGGTGTCCCTGCACCCGCGCCTTGATCGTGATGTGCGAGCGCTGGTTGTGCGCGCCGCGCTCGGAGATGCGCTTCGAGCACGGGCACAGGCTCGTGACCGGCACCACCACGCGGATCCAGGTCTCCTCGCGGCCCTCGTGGATCTCGCCGATCAGCGTCGCCTCGTAGTTCATCAGGCTCGCGACGCCCGAGACGGGCGCGGTCTTCGTCACGAAGAACGGGAAGCTCATCTCGACGTGGCCCGAGGTCGCGTCGAGGCGGCGCGTCATCTCGCGCAGCATCTGCCGGAACGACTCGACGGAGATCTCCCGCTCCTGCTGGTGCAGCACCTCGACGAAGCGGGACATGTGCGTGCCCTTGAAGTCGTGGGGCAGTGCGACGTACATGTTGAAGTTCGCGATCGTGTGCTGCTCGCCCGCGGAGCGGTCGCGGATGCGTACCGGGTGATAGATGTCCTTGATGCCGACCTTGTTGATCGGGATCTGGCGCGAGTCGGCCCGACCCTGCACGTCGTCCATCGGCGCGGCTCGGTCGGTGTTCACCGGCGCATCCATCTCAGACGACGCCCTGCCGCGCCGCGGGGACGGCGCGTGCCGCCGGCTTCGTGGGCCACAGGCGCTGGATCGTCCGGTGCAGCCCGGCGGCGTCGAGGCCCGCCATCGCGAGGCAGTCCTCGCGCGAACCGTGCTCGATGAAGCGGTCCGGGATGCCGACGAGGTGCAGCGGGCGCTCGATGCCGTTCGCGGCGAGGCACTCGGCGACCGCGCTGCCCGCACCGCCCGAGATGGCGTTCTCCTCGACGGTCACGATGCATTCGTGAGCCCGGGCGAGGCGGCAGACCAGGTCTTCATCGAGCGGTTTCACGAAGCGCATGTTCACGAGCGTCGCGTCGAGCTTGTCGGCAATCGAGACGCAGGGCGCCACCATCGTGCCGAATGCGAGCAACAGCAGCCCGCCGCGACCCTCGCGGCGGATCTCGGCGCGGCCGACCGGCAGCGCCGTCATTTCCTTTCGTATCAAGGCGCCCGGGCCCTGGCCGCGCGGATAGCGCACGGCGGCGGGCTTCCCCGACTGCACGGCGGTGTAGAGCATCTGCCGGCACTCGTCCTCGTCGGCGGGGGCCATCACGATCATGTTCGGGATGCAGCGGAGGTAGCTCAGGTCGAACGCGCCCTGGTGCGTCGCGCCGTCGCCGCCCACGAGGCCACCGCGGTCTATCGCGAACGTCACCGGCAGTTCCTGCAGCGCCACGTCGTGCACGAGCTGGTCGTAGGCCCGCTGCAGGAACGTGGAGTAGATCGCGACCACCGGCCTCGCGCCCTCGCAGGCGAGCCCCGCCGCGAGCGTCACGGCGTGCTGCTCCGCAATCGCGACGTCGAAGTAGCGGTCCGGGAAGCGCTTCGAGTACTCGACCATGCCCGAGCCCTCCCGCATCGCGGGCGTGATCGCGACGAGTCGCGGGTCGAGTTCCGCCATGTCGCACAGCCACTGGCCGAACACCTGCGAGTAGGCGGGGCCGCTGCTCTTTTCCTTGAAGATCGTGCCGCTCGTCGGGTCGAACGGCCCCGGACCGTGCCACTTGATCGGGTCGGCCTCGGCCGGCGCGTAGCCCTTGCCCTTGCGCGTGACGACGTGCAGGAACTGCGGACCCTGCAGGTCGCGCAGGTTCGCGAGCGTCTTCACGAGCGCGTCCACGTCGTGGCCATCGACGGGCCCGATGTAGTTGAAGCCCATCTCCTCGAACATCGTGCCGGGCAGCACCATGCCCTT
>RPQJ01000128.1 GCA_003819815.1 Lysobacterales bacterium | reverse complement strand
GTGCTCACGAACACGCTGACGCGCTATGAGGACCAGAGCGCCGCGGACCTGCCGCGCTTCGGCCTCGCCGACCTGCGCGTCGGCGACTACGTCGAGGTGCGCGCCTACCGCGACGGCGCGACGCTCGTCGCGACGCTGCTCGAGCGCGACGATCCGGAGGACGACGCCGGCACCGTCGAGCTGCAGGGCGCCGCCACCGACGTCGCGCCGCCCGCGTTCAAGGTCGGCGGCCTGGCCGTCACGACGGACGGCGCGACCGAATTCCAGGACAAAGACGACGCTCCGATCACGGCGGCCGAGTTCTTCGCCGCGGCCCCCGGCCGCGAGGTGAAGGTGCGCGGCACGCGGGTCGGAGACGTCGTCGTGGCCGACGAGGCCGAGCTCGAGGACTGACCGGGGCTCCGGGGTATGGCGGGCGCCGCGCGCGCCCGAATCCGATCAGTACCGAGCGATGCAGAGGTGTGAGATGAATTCGACACGCAACAGATTGTTCCCGACCGTGGCGGCGACGCTGCTCGTCACCGCCTGCGGCGGCGGTGGCGGAGGAGGGGATTCCTCCGCGGGTCCCGTGATCCCGCCGGCCCCGCCGCCGACGGCATCGAGCAAGACGGTCATCGCGAGCGGCGCGATCACCGGGTTCGGCAGCGTCATCGTGAACGGCGTGCGCTACGACACGTCGGCGACGACGGTGTTCATGGACGACCAGCCCGGGTCGCTCGACGATCTCCGCGTCGGCCACGTGATCCGGGTCGAGGCCGAGGTGGACGATCGCGGGCAGGCACGGGCCCGGCGCATCGACGACCATCCTCTGCTGCGCGGCCGCATCGAGGCGATCGACGCCCCGGCTGGAACCGTCACCGTGGCGGGCCAGGTCGTGCACGTCGGCGACGACACGTCGTTCGACGACTCGATCGTGGGCGGCGCGCTCGACGGTCTCGCCGTCGGCGAGCGCCTCGAGGTGCATGGCTACGCCGGCTCGAGCGGCCAGGCGCGCGCGACGCGCATCGAGAAAGACGATGCCGCCGAGCTCGAGATCGAGACGACCGGCGTGGTCGCGGATCTCGACACGGCCGCCCGTCGGTTCAGCGTCGGTCGGCTGCGCATCGACTATTCCACCGCGGTGCTCGAGGACTTCGGGGCGGCGGGCGTCCAGGCCGGCGACCTCGTCGAGGTCAAGGGCCGCACGCTGCTTGCCGACGGCACGCTCAGGGCGGAGCGCGTCCAGAAGGAAGACGATCGCTTCGGCTCGAGCGACGATGAAGCCGAGGTCGAGGGACTCGTGACGCGTTTCGCGTCCGCCACGGATTTCGACGTGGCCGGCCGGCGCGCCACGACGACAGCCGCGACGGTGTATGTCGGCGGAGCGAGCACCGACCTGCGCCTCGACGTCAAGGTCGAGGTGGAGGGTCGCGTCGACGACTCCGGCACGCTCGTCGCAACCAAGGTCGTGTTCAAGCGCCAGTCGACGGTGCGGCTCGCGGCGCCGGTCGAGTCGGTCGACGCGGCGGCCGGTACGTTCGTCGCGCTCGGGCTCACGATCGTCGTCGACGTGAACACGCGGCGCGAGGACCAGTCGGACGACGATGACGCGTCGTTCTCGCTCGAGGACTTGCGGGTCGGCGACTGGGTCGAAGTGCGCGGCCAGCCGGATCCCTCCGTCGCCGGTCGCGTGATCGCGGCCCGGCTCGAGCGCGACGAGCCCGAGGACGAGGTCGAATTGCGCGGTCCCGCGACGGCCGTCGAGGCGCCGCGATTCCGCATTCTCGGTGTCGCGATCGAGACGACGCCCGCCACGGAGTTCGAGGACGACGAACTCGGCATCGGCGCCGGTACCTTCTTCGCCGCTGCCGCCGGCCGGATCGTCGACGTCGAGGGTCAGTGGAACGGCTCGAGCCTGCTCGCCGACAAGGCGGAGATCGAGCGCGAGGACGGCGGCATCGTCGTCACGCCGCCGCCTGTCAACCCGCCGCCGCCGAGCGAGCCTCCGCCCGTGAATCCGCCGCCGCCGCCCCCGGCCGGCCCCGACGGTGCCGCGCTCTACGCGGCCGACTGCGCGGGCTGCCACGGAGCAATCACCGCCATCCGCAGCATGCCGGTCTCGAACCGCGCGGTCTCCGACATCCAGCGGGCCATCACGGAGAACAAGGGCGGGATGGGTTTCCTGTCACGGCTCACGACGGCCGAGCTGCAGGCGATCTCCGACGCAATGCGCGCCGCGAATCCGTAGCGGCAAAGAACCCCGGACCTCTCGGTCCGATTCGGGCGGGTGGCACGGGCCGCCCGCCCTTTTTTATGGCTCGAACGCCAGGTGGCGCGTCGGAAGATGGCCGAGCGGATTCGGCTCGATGCCGGAGACCCGGGGCGACACGAGCCGCTTCGTGACGCGGAAGAACACGGGTATCACCGGCACCTCGTCGAGCAGGACGGCTTCGGCCTCGGTATGTCCAGCGAGGCGCAGCGCCTCGGTGCCTGCGCGTCGCGCGCGCGCCAGCGCCTCGTCGTAGCGGGGGCTCGAATAGCCCAGCGTGTTCTGCGGATGGCCGGTCTCGAACACCTGTGCGAATGCCTCGACGTCGACGAAATCCGCGGACCACCCCAGCCGCACGAGGTCGCACCGGCCGGGATTGCGGCGCGTCGCAAGGTACACGCCCCACTCGAACTCCTCGATCCTCACCTCGACTCCGAGCGCCTCACGCCAGAGGTCGGCGAGCGCAACCGCCGTGCGCCGGTGATTGGCGCTCGCATCCGTGCAGAGCAGCAGCTCGCGCGGCACTGCGCCCCGTGCCCTGGCATCGGCCCATAGCTTCCGTGCCTGCTCGAGCCGGCGTTCGGCCGACCAGCTGGCCCACGCGGGCACCGCAGGCGTATAGCCCGGGAGGCCAGGCGGCACCCAGCCGAGCGCGGGTGTTTCCCCGGCACCCGTCACCTGGGTCGTGATCCGCTCACGGTCGACGGTCATCGAGAGCGCCTGCCGCGACCCGGCATCCCCGAGACGGCGGACATTCACCGCGTAAGCATAGGTGCCGAGAAACGGCAGCACCCGCAGCTGGTCCGGCAGGTTCGCGCGTATCCAGTCGAGTTGCGAGTTCGGCACCTCGCTCGTGAGGTCGAGCTCGCCGGTCCGGAAGAGCTTGAGCTCGGTCGCGAGGTCCGTGACCGGCAGGTACACGACGCGCTCGATCCGTACCGACCCCGCATCGTGATAGTGGGGGTTGCGCGCGAGTTCGATCCGGTCCCCGGGAGTCCAGCGCTCGAGTCGATACGGACCGCTGCTCGGGGCCTCGGCGGGATCGGCCGCGCCCGGGTACCAGGGGGCGGCCGCCGGCAGCGCGAGCAGCGCCGGGAGGTGGGGGAGGGCCCGTGACAGCGTGAGCCGGAGGGTGCGCGGATCCAGCGCGTCCGCGGCGATCACGGGCTCGAACAGGTCGCCCATCGGCGCTACGGAGGCGGGCGCGCGGATCGTGCTCAGCGCCTCGGCAAAGTGCGCCGCGGTCAGCGGCTTGCCGTTCGACCAGCGCAGGTCCGGCCGCAGCCTGAAGACGTAGCTCTTGCCGCCGGCCTCGATCGTCCAGGACTCCGCGGCGCCGGGCACCAGGCGACCACCCGCGTCCTCGGCCACGAGTCCCTCGTGGAGGTCGGCGATCACCGCGAGCGAGGCATTGTCGGATGCGAGCTGCGGCGCCAGCGTCTCGGGCTCCGCTCCGAGTCCCCGCCGGAGGACCGAGCCCGGCTCGACCTCCGGGGCCGACGGAAGATCGGTCGCCCGCTGGCAGCCGCTTGCCAGGACGAGCGCGAGCACCGCAGCCGTCCGGGCGGCAGGGCAGGTTCGAGCGGAGGTCGGATGGCGTCGTCGCATTTTCGGGAAGGGAACCGGGGCCCTAATGGTGAACCCGCGCGGACCCGGGCTCCAGTCCAACCGCGTGCGACCTGCAATGGTATCGGCGCGCGGCCCGGCATCGCGTATAGTCGCCGCTCGAGTTCCCCAGGGGATCGGAGCGACGAACGGTGCGCTCGAAGGGTAGGGAACGTTCGGGAACGGTGCACGCACCGCCCGCTGTCGTCCCGTGCCTTCGTCCGGACCGAACCGCATCTCCTGGCCGAGTCTCAGCACGCCCGGAGGACGGACGATGTGCACGAATAAGAAGCAGAAGGTTTCCGCCAGCAGATTCGCGCCGTGGCTCGTGGTGGCTGCACTGCCGATCTCGGCCCTGGCCGACGTCGAGCAGACGCTCGACTCGGTCGACGCCCTCACCAGCCGCCAGGTCCTCGAGATGCGCTTCGGCGAATCCACCGTGCCGGTTCCCGCGTACGACGATCCGGTCACGGCGTCGGCGCCGATCGTGGGCACGGCTCCGGGGCTGCAGACCCGTTTCGCGGCCTGCCAGCGCGCAGGAGACCGTCGACTGAGCTGCCTGCTGAACAGCTATACGAATCCGGCGACCGGCCTGCTGGTGCAGCCGGTGCTGCGTTACACCGAGGCCGGATCGTCCGAGACCCTGTTCGACTGCACCGATCCCGCCCTGGCTCTCGATCGTCGTCGCGCCAATCCGTGCACGTCGGTCACCGCGGACCTCGCCGGCAACGTATGGATCGGCGGACGGGACGGCCAGGCGCACAGCCTGATCAAGGTCGTCGAAGTGCCGACCACGGAAACGTGCGGCACCGACAGGAACGCGCTCGTCGATGACGTCACCGACAGCCGTGGCTTCAGCGAGTTCTCGCGGCCGTCGCCGTCGGGCTCGAAGTTCTGCTTCCGCCGCTACGCCACCGGCCGGCCCGTCATCGTCGACATGGTGTCGATCGACAGCAAGGCTGCGGTGGGCTTCCAGGGCCCGTCCGGCACGTTCGGCAAGGGCGTGCTGTTGCTCGAAGACCGCCGCACCGCCGTGTTCGTTGCCGACCGCAAGCTCCCGAATGGCGCGCCCGACACCGTCGCGCCGGTCGTGCTCGCGAGCGGCAAGAGCGGTTTCGCGCTCATCGGCAACGAGGCCGTGCAGAGCGTCGCACTCTCGCAGCGACCCTGCACCACCGCGCCGTGCGCCGGCAACGACCGCGACAACTACCTGCTGGCGACGACCTCCGGCGGACGCGTCGTCGCGAAGCGGCTCGATCCGCTCGGACCCACGGCACAGGTCTTCCCGACGCTTCCGGCCACCACGGTCCCCACCTGCGGCTCCACGCTCGTCCCGCAGTACTGGGTGCGCGTGAGCCGCCAGACCGACCAGATCTTCGTCGCGGACCGCAGCTGCCAGCAGGTGCGCGCCTTCGCGTCGGCAAGCGATCCGCTCGCGGCGCTCGTGCCGCTAGGGTCGCTCTCGACCGCGCCGGCTTCGAGCACGACCTCACTCGATACGCTCTCCGTGTCCCCCGGCATCGGCATCGATCTTGCCGATTGTTTCGACGAGGACTGCATCCTGGTGCCGGACGGCCCGGACACGGCCAACAACGTCGGCGCACGTCTCACGAACGTCGAAATCGTGCCGAACGGCCGGTCCGGCCTCACGGTGTTCCGCATACGGAATATTCCCGACTGCCGCCACCTGCCGGCCAGCGCGTGCCCTGCGGGTGCGGTGGTGGCGATCAATGGCCAGGCGTACCTGGACGTCGCCAAGCTGCTGCCGCCCGAGGTGCTCGAACTGGTCGACGACACCACCTCGCCGACGCTGGAGGATCTCGAGCTGCTGATCGGACCCCAGTACAGGGCCCGTCAGGACAAGTACGGGGGATACACTTTCGAAGCGCTCTTCGGCCGCACGGAGGACGGCGTACTGTTCCGCGACGTCTTCGACCTCGAGTTCGACGTCGGCGAACTGGTCGCCGAACTGACGGGTGAGAACGTCAGCCGCTGCGGGTTCCAGTACGCGCCGGTCACGGGAGATCCCGACGGCTGGGACGCGATCTTGACCGTGTCGGAGCGCACGACCACGGCGGCGGCGCTCGACGGCACGGTCCTCGCAGTCCGCGCGACGAGCCCGGCGACGGGGCCGGCGCGCCACGTCGACATGCTGACCAACACCTTCTGCACCAACCCAACCGCGACGAAGGGCAAGACCTGGTCGCTGTACGCCTACGGCCTCGACCTCACCGACACCCGGCCCGACCGGTTCGCGCACCTGCTCGACGGCCTGTTCGACGACCTCGAGCGCGCCCGGGTACTTTCGGCCTGCCGCGACGTGGACGGCAACGGTGGCGTGGCGCCGCTTTCGGCCGGAATCTGCAGCGCGCTCGAGGCGGACTGGGACAACACCCGCGACAAGCTCAACAAGTGCATCGGCGCGGCGCAGGCCGGCAAGACGAGCGCGCTCGACCAGACCTGCAATGCGTTCCGGACCCAGTTCGACGCCTACATCGCAAGGCTCGAAGGAGCGACACCGCAGGGGCCGGATGTCGCGAACCGCTACGGCGAGTTGCTCGTGCGCATCGCGGTGATCAACTACGTGTACGCACAGCAGTTCATCAAGTCGGTCCCTCCGGGCGGGTTCCAGTGACCGCCCGACCGGCCTGGTGACGGCGGGTTTCGAGGCACCGGTCACCGGCGACCGGCGCGGCGGCCGGCGCGGCTACGCCGTCCCGCTCGTCATCGCGGTGACGGGTCATCGGGATCTGCGGCCCGACGAGATTCCGCGGCTCCGGAAGCTGGTCCGCGATTTCCTCGGCGCGACGCGCGACGCCTACCCGGGCCGGGTCGTCGCCGTCATGTCGGCGCTCGCCGAAGGGGCCGACCGGCTCGTGGCCGAGGAAGCGATCACGCTGCGGCTGCCGCTGCACGTCCCGCTGCCGATGCCGCGCGACCTCTACGTCCAGGACTTCGCGACGGAGCAGTCGCGGGCCCAGTTCGACGCGCTCTGCCGCGCGGCCGCCGAGATCTACGAGCTGCCGATCACCCCGGGCAACACCAGTGCCTCGGTCGCGGACCCGGGACCCAACCGCGAACGCCAGTACGCCCAGGCCGGCGTGTTCCTGTGCGCGCACTGCCACATCCTGCTCGCGCTGTGGGACGGCAAGGACGGAGACGGGCTCGGCGGGACGGCCCAGGTCGTCCGCTTCCACCACACCGACTACATGCCGGGCTACACGCCGCGGACGGCGGCCGGCCGCCTGACGCTCGCGGACGACGAGAGCGACCTGGTCTACCACGTCGTCTGTTCTCGCGACCGGCCCGACGGCGCGCCGGCCGAGGGGCTCGCCCCGTTCGAGACCTCGTGGTACACGACCGACGAGGATCGCCCGCGCTCGGACCGGCTGCCCGACCGGCACGCCCGGATCTTCGAGCGCGCGAACGAATTCAGCCGCGACGCCCAGGCGCATGCCGAGACGATCGACCGCGAACGCTACTCGCTGCTCGAACTCGAGCAGGCCGCCCGGCTCGCGCCCGGCCTGCTCGACATCAACCAGGTGTTCTGTGCCGCCGACTGGCTCGCGATCCGCTACCAGAAGCGCGTGCAGCTCACGGTGCGCGTCATGCACGTCTCCGCGCTGCTCACCGGCTTCGCGTACATCTCGTACACGGACCTCCGGCGCACCGGGCTCCTGATAATGATGATCCTCGGACTGATGGGAGCCGCGGCCGGGCTGAGCTTCTTCGCGAACCGTGGCGCCTGGCACCGCAAGTACCTCGACTACCGCACGCTGGCGGAAGGGCTGCGCGTGCAGTTCTACTGGGCGGCGGCGGGAGTCACGAGCGGCAACGTGAGCAAGTTCGCCCACGACAACTTCCTGCAGATGCAGGACCCCGACCTGGGCTGGATCCGCAACGTCATGCGCGTCGCGGGCATCGAGTGCGATGCCGCGCCGCAGCGCACGACCGAGGGCCTCGAGTTCGCGATCCGCGAGTGGATCGGCGACGACGGCTCGGGCCAGCTCGGCTATTACCGGCGCAAGACCACGGAGCGGCTCGTGCGGCAGGCGACCACGCGGCGCATCGCTCGGCTCGGCCTCGTCGCGACGGCGCTCGCGCTGCTCATCCTCCTGTTCGTGGGCTCGTGGATCCCCGAGGACGTCGCGAGCCCGGTCGTGTACCTCATGGGCTGCGTGCTGTTGATGGTCGGCGTGCGCCAGTCCTACGCGAGCAGCACCGCCGAGAGCGAGGTCATAAAGCAGTACGAGTTCATGCGCCGCACGTTCCACAACGCACGCCGGCGGATCGACGCCGCGGAGGCCGACGGCGACCGCCGGCACGTGCTCAAGCTCCTCGGCGACGCCGCGCTCGAGGAGCATGCCGAGTGGATCCTGATGCACCGGGAGCGGGCGATCGACGAGCACGAGGCGGCCCGCATCGGGTGAAACGCATGGACGTCGAGTACCGCTATCGCGCATTCATCAGCTACAGCCATTCCGACGAGGCATGGGCCAAGTGGCTGCACCGTGCGCTCGAGACGTACCGCGTGCCGAAGCGCCTCGTCGGGCGCGAGACGTCGGCGGGCATCGTCCCCGAGCGCATCGCCCCGGTGTTCCGCGACCGCGAGGAACTCGCGACGGCCACGAGCCTCGGCGAGACGCTGACGCGCGCGCTCGAGCAGTCGGAGAACCAGATCGTCATCTGCTCGCCCGCCGCGGCGAAGTCGCGCTGGGTCAACGAGGAGGTGCTGACGTTCAAGCGTCTCGGGCGATCGCATCGGATCTTCTGTCTCATCGTCGGCGGAGAGCCCGGCGACCCGCAGGCGGAGTGTTTCCCGCAGGCGCTGATCTACGAGATGGGCGCCGACGGGAACCTGACCGACGTGCGCAGCGAGCCGATCGCCGCGGACGTGCGGCCGGGCAAGGACGGCAAGCTCGACGTCAAGCTGAAGCTGATCGCCGGCATGCTCGGCGTCGGTCTCGACGAGCTGAAGCAGCGCGAGGCGCACCGGCGGCACCGGCGCATGATGCTGCTCGTGGCCGCGTCGCTCGCCGGCATGGCCATCACGTCCGGCCTCGCGACTGCGGCCTGGTTCGCCCGAAACGAGGCGGAACGTCAGCGCGTGCGCGCGGAGGCCGAAGCCGAGACGGCTCGCCAGACCACGCAGTTCATGGTGGGGCTCTTCAAGGTGTCGGACCCGAGCGAGGCCCTCGGGAACCGCATCACGGCCCGGGAGATCCTCGACAAGGGCGCCGCGCGCATCGAGCGCGAACTCGCCGAGCAGCCGGCGATCCAGGCGACGCTGATGGACACGATGGGCACGGTCTACACGAGCCTCGGGCTCTACGATCCGGCGGCGCGCCTGGTCCGCCAGGCCTACGAGAAGCGCCGCGAGCTGTGGGGCACCGAGCACCCGGAAGTGGCCGACAGCCTCAATCACCTCGGCGGCGTGCTGACGCAGAAGGCCGACTACGCCGAGGCCGAGCGCTACCTGAACGACGCGCTCGCGGTACGCCGCACGCTCTTCGGGGCGCGCAGCGGGGAGGTGGCCGACACGATGAGCCGTCTCGCGGAGGTGCATTCGGCGACCGGGGATTTCGGGCGCAGCGAGGAGCTGATCCGAGAGGCACTCGAGATCCGTCGCGCGCTCGGTCCCGAGGCGGCCGCGGACGTCGCGCGCAGCCTCGAGGACCTCGGCCTCAACTACGGCGCGCGCGGCGAGTACGAGGAGGGCATCACCTACCTCCGCGAGGCACTCGCGATGCAGCGGAACCTGCACAAGGGGGCACACCCCGCGCTCGCGCAGGCGATGGACAATCTCTCGAGTGCGCTGGTCGAAGTCGGCGAGGTCGAGGAAGCCGAACCCCTCGCGCGGCTCGCGCTCTCCATGAAGCGGCAGCTCTATGGCGACGTGCATCCGGAGGTCGCCGCCGGCGTCAACAACCTCGCGATCATCCTGGACATGCGGCTGGACCTCGGGGGCGCGGAACGCGCGTACCGCGAGGCGCTCGCGATCAACCGCCAGCTCCTCGGCGACGAGCATCCGACGATCGCGACCAACCTGAACAACCTGGCCTTCACGGTCTACGCGCGCGGAAACCACGCCGAGGGCATCGACCTGCTGCGACAGGCACTCGAGATGCGTCGCCGCGTACTTGGGCCCGAGCACCCCGCGGTCGCCGGAAACGCGACGAGCCTCGCCTACTGGCTCATCGACGAAGGTGCGCTGGACGAGGCGTCGCGGCTCGTCGAGGAAGGCCTCG
>RPQJ01000127.1 GCA_003819815.1 Lysobacterales bacterium | reverse complement strand
GCCCTCGACGATCGTCACCGTGTGCTGGACCACGTCACCTGACTCGAACAGCTCGAGCAGCGCCCGCGGCGTCGTGCCGGGCAGCACCGAATACTCGCCCGCGTGGACGCGCTCGTCGGCGCCCGTGTACCGGGCATAGGCCTGCAGCCAGCGGGGGTGCTCGAGCGCGCCGCGCTCGGCAAGGGCCTGTGCAGTGACCGCGAGCGGCTGGCCCCGCGGGATCTCGACGGCAAGCGGCGCGTCGATCGCGAGGGGCCGGTCGAGCCAGCGATGGAACGCGACCGCCGCGGAGCCCGCCGCGACCGCGACGAGCAACACCAGACCCGCAATCGCCGTGCGCAGCGTCAACCCGTGGTTCCGGTCGTGAAGTCGATCAGCCGGCGCGTGATCGGGCCCGGCGCGTCCCAGCGGCGGAGGGTGAGCACTTCGCCGACCGGGCGCACGCCGGTGATCGCGTTCGTGAGGAACATTTCCGTGGAGTCGGCGATCACCGCCTCCGTGACGTCACCCACTTCGTGCGGGATCCCGAGCGACCGCGCCGCCTCGAGCACGATGCCCCGCATCACGCCTGCCACGCCGCAGTCGCGGATGTCGGGCGTCAGAAGGCGGTCCTCGTGGACGACGAAGAAGTTCGCGGCCGTCGCGCACACGAGTCGCCCGTCGACGGACGACATGAGCCCTTCGGCGATCGTGGGATCGTTCCACTCCGAGCACGCCATGACCTGCTCGAGCCGGTTCAGGTGCTTGATGCCCGCGAGGACGGGATTGAGGCCGAGCGGCGTGTCGCAGAGCCGCACGACGATGCCGCTCTCCGGGTCGTTGCGCGGCCGCGGCGCCGAAGAGATCACGATTCGGCGCATCGACGGCTCTTCGGGCGGACGGTAGCTGCGGGGGCCGGGCCCGCGCGTGAGCAGCAGCTTCACGGCGCCGGTGCCGAGCCCCTCGAGCGCCTTGTCGCACTCGGCCGCGATCAGCGCGCGGTCGGGCATCGGCATGCCGAGCCGCCGGCAGCCTGCCGTGAGCCGGTCGAGATGACGGTCGAGGTTGCGGACGCGCCCGTTCACCACGGCCATCGTCTCGAACAGGCCGTCGCCGTACTGCAGTCCCCGGTCGTCCACCGAAATCGCGGTGGTCTCGACGCCATTCACCAGTCGTCGTCCGATCATCCTTCGCTCCCCAGCGCGCGCAGCAGCCCGCGCGCCTTGGCCCGGGTCTCCGCCAGCTCGAACTCCGGCCGGGAATCGGCGACGATCCCCGCGCCGGTCCTGAAGTCCACCACATTGTCGCGCATCGCGAGGGTGCGGATCAGGATGTTGAGATCCAGCGAACCGTCGCGCCCGAGATAGCCCATGGAGCCGGTGTAGGCCCCGCGAGGCGCGGCCTCGAGCCCGGCCAGCAGTTCCATGCAGCGCACCTTCGGGCAGCCCGTGATCGTGCCGCCCGGGAAGACGGCCGCGATCGCCTCGCCCGGCGTGACGCCCGCGCGCAGCCGCCCGGTGACGTTCGACACGATGTGATGCACGGTCGCATACGTCTCGACGATCATGTACTCGTCGACGCGCACGCTGCCGCCGCGGCACACGCGGCCGAGATCGCTGCGCTCGAGGTCGACGAGCATCACGTGCTCCGCGCGTTCCTTCTCGTTCAGCACCAGTTCGTCCCGCAGTGCCGCGTCGCGGGAAGCCGAGTCTCCGCGCGGCCGCGTGCCCGCGATCGGGCGCGTGCTCGCCTCGTCCCCCACCACACGCAGCAGGCGTTCCGGCGACGAACTCAGCAGCGTGAACCCCGGCAGCCGCGCGAGTCCTGCAAACGGGGCCGGGTTCGCGCGCCGCAGGCGTCGGTAAAGGTCGACCGCACCCAGATCTTCCGGCAGCCGCGCGCGCCAGCCGCGGGACAGGTTCGCCTGGTACACGTCGCCGCGCGCGATCGCCTCGAGCACGGATTCGACGCCGGCGAGGAATCGCCCGGGCGGCTCTTCCTCGACGACGATCCGCCCGCCGGGCGCGCCGGCCACCGATCTCGACAGGCCCGCACCGATTTCCGTCTCCGCGAGGTCGGCCTCGAGCGCCACGTTCAGCGCCTCGAGCCCGCCGGGCTCCGCGTACGCGGCGATGCGCCCCGTCTCGCGATCGAGCACAACTGCGCCCCGCATCCGCCAGGCGATGGCGATCGGGAGTTCGGATCGCGGCAGGCGCAGCGTCGGCTCGATCTCGCCCGCGAGTTCGTAGCCGAGGTACAGGAACCAGCCGCCCGCATACGGCACCCCGGCTGGCTTCGTGACCGCCGGGACGCGCTCGGACCGCCACCAGGCGTCCAGCGCAGCGAGAAACCGGTCATCGGCGCGCGCGGCGCCCGGCCCGTTCGTCCTGCGGTCACGGTCCAGCGTGAGGCGATCGCCCGGCAAGGCGAAAAGGACGTCGTAGCGGCCGAGTTCCGGATCGCCGCCCATGCTCTCGAGCAGGACCGGATAGCGGTCGGGCCGCGCCTCGTGCAGCCGCAGCAACCGCTCGTCGTCGCCCCGGCTCGCCGGACTCACTGCAGGCGGCGGAAGACCAGGCTGCCGTTCGTGCCGCCGAACCCGAACGAGTTCGACAACGCGACGCGGACCGGCGCCTGGCGCGCACTGCCCGGCACGTAGTCGAGGTCGCATTCGGGATCGGGATTCTCGAGGTTGATCGTCGGCGGCAGCACCCCGTCGCGGATCGCGAGGACCGAGAAGATGGCTTCGACGACCCCCGCCGCGCCTAGCAGGTGCCCGGTCATCGACTTCGTCGAGCTCACGGCGAGCCTGTAAGCGTGATCGCCGAAGGCCCGCTTGATCGCGACCGTCTCCGCGCGGTCGCCGAGCTCGGTCGAGGTGGCGTGCGCGTTGATGTAGTCGATGTCTTCCAGGGCGAGGCCGGCGTCCCGGACGGCGTTCACCATGGCGAGTCGCGCGCCCTCGCCGTCTTCCGGTGGAGCGGTGATGTGGTGGGCATCGCCGCTCATGCCGAACCCGATGAACTCGGCATAGATGCGCGCGCCGCGCCGCCGCGCGTGCTCGTACTCCTCGAGCATCATGGCGCCGGCGCCCTCGGCCATCACGAACCCGTCGCGGTCGCGGTCCCACGGGCGGCTCGCGCGCGCCGGCTCGTCGTTGCGCAGCGACAGCGCGCGGGCCTGGCCGAAGCTGCCGAGGCCGAGCGGCGTGAACGCCATCTCCGAGCCTCCCGCCACCATCGCGTCGGCATCGCCGTGCTGGATGCAGCGGGCCGCGATGCCGACCGAGTGCGTCGAGGTCGTGCACGCGGTGACGAGAGCGAGGTTCGGGCCGCGCAGGCCGTGGAGGATCGACAGCTGGCCCGCCGCCGCGTTGATGATGCTGCCGGGGATGAAGAACGGGGAGACCTTGCGCGGCGTGCGGGACTCGAGCCACTTCGCCGTGTTTTCCTCGATCGTGCTCAGGCCGCCGATGCCGGCGCCCATCGCCACGCCGACGCGCGGAGCGTTCGATTCGTCGATCGCGAGCCCGGAGTCCCTGATGGCCTGCACGCCGGCCGCGACGCCGAACGGCACGAACGGGTCGAACCTGCGTACGTCCTTCGGGGACAAGTACGCTTCGGCGTCGAAGCCAATGACTTCACCGCCGATGTGCACCGGGAACGCAGAGGTGTCGAGCTTCGTGAGCCGGACGATGCCGCTGCGGCCGTTCACGACGCCGTCCCAGGCGTCCGCGACGGTGCTGCCGAGCGGGGACACGATGCCGAGTCCGGTGACGACGACCCTGCGCTTCGTCAAGCTGCGTCCCCCTGGTGGAACTCCCCAGCCACCGCCCTCCGTGGCGGTGCGCGCATCGCGCGGTCAGGCCTGGCTGCGACGCTCGTTGATGTAGTCGATGGCCTGCTGGACCGTGGTGATCTTCTCCGCATCCTCGTCGGGGATCTCCGTCTCGAACTCCTCCTCGAGCGCCATGACGAGCTCGACGGTGTCGAGAGAGTCGGCGCCGAGGTCGTCGACGAAGGACGAATCGTTGGTGACTTCTTCTTCCTTGACCCCCAGCTGTTCGGCAACGATCGCCTTCACCCGCTGTTCGATACTGCTCATTGTCGTCGGATTCCTCTGTGGGAAACATTCAGCCCGGCGTCCGCTGGCAGGCCGGGCTGGGGCGCGTATTCTAAGTGAACGGCGCCGCGAGGGTCCAATTAGGGGAAAACCCCCATCAGATCATGTACATGCCTCCGTTCACGTGCAGGGTCTCGCCCGTGATGTAGGCGGCCTGCGGCGAGACCAGGAAGGCGACCGCGTGCGCGACGTCCTCGGGCGAGCCCAGGCGTCCGAGCGGGACCTGCGACATCAGCGCGGCGCGCGCCGTCTCGTTCATCGCGTCGGTCATGTCCGTGACGATGAACCCGGGCGCCACGACGTTGACCGTGATGCCGCGCGAGCCGACCTCGCGCGCGAGGCTCTTGCTGAATCCCACCATGCCCGCCTTGGCCGCCGCGTAGTTCGCCTGGCCCGCGTTGCCCATCGTGCCCACGACGGACGCGATGTTGACGATGCGGCCGCGCCGCGCCTTCATCATGCCGCGCAGCACGGCCTTGCAGGTGCGGTACACCGAGCTCAGGTCGGTCTCGATGACCGCCTGCCAGTCGTCGGCGCTCATCCGGACGAGGAGCCCGTCGCGCGTGATCCCCGCGTTGTTGACGAGGATGGTCGGCGTCCCCTCGTGCGCGTCCAGGTCCTTGAAGCAGGCGTCGATCGAGGCGGGATCGGCGACGTCGAGCACGACGCCCCGTCCGACGAGGCCGGCCTCCGCGAGACAGGCGTCGATGGACTGCGCGCCTGCCGCGCTCGTCGCGGTCCCCACGACCCGTGCTCCGCGCCGGCCGAGCTCGAGCGCGATGGCCTTGCCGATGCCGCGCGAGGCACCCGTGACGAGCGCGAATTCATTCTCAAGCATGCTGCTGCTCCCGGCAGGCCGCGAGCGCCGCGGCGAGCCCTTCCGGATCCTCGATGGCGAGCATCGTGAGCTCGGGCCGCCGCTCGATGCGGCGGTTGAGCGCGGTGAGCACCTTGCCCGGCCCGCACTCGACGATCGTCGTGACGCCGCTCGCGAGCATGGCCCGCACCGTGTCGGCCCACCGCACGGGCTCGTGAAGCTGCTCCGCGAGTGCGCGGCGTATGCCGTCCGGGCTCTCGTGGCGGCGTACGTGCACGGTGTAGACGTCGGGCACCGTCGGCATCCGTACCTCGACGGCCGCAAGCCGTTCCGCGAGGCGTCCGGCCGCGGGGCGCATGAGGCGGCTGTGCGACGGCACGCTCACCGGCAGCGGCAGTGCACGCTTCGCGCCGCGCGCTTTCGCGGCCTCGATCGCGCGGGCGACCGCGGTCGCGTGTCCCGCGACGACGACCTGGCCCGGCGCATTGAAGTTGACGGCCTCGGCGACCTCGTCTCCCGCCGCTTCGGCGCAGGCCGCGACGACCTCCGCGTCGTCGAGCCCGAGCACTGCCGCCATCGCACCCTGCCCTGCCGGCACGGCCTCCTGCATCACGCGGCCCCGGAACGCGACGAGGTCGACCGCAGCGCGGAAGTCGAGCGCGCCGGAGCAGACGAGCGAGGTGTACTCGCCGAGGCTGTGCCCGGCCATCGCCACGGGTCGGGCTCCATCGTGCTTCTGCCACGCACGCCAAGTCGCGACGCCGGCCGCGAGCATCGCGGGCTGTGTGCGTTCCGTGCGGCCGAGTTCGGTCTCGGGCCCCTCCTGGCAGAGTCGCCAGAGGTCGTAGCCGAGCACCTCCGAGGCTTCGGCAAACGTCTCGGGCACGACGGACTCGGTGGCCGCAAGCCCCGCGAGCATGCCGACCGACTGCGATCCCTGGCCCGGAAACACGAACGCGAGCGACATGCCGCCTCCTGTGGGACGCAGCCGCGGCGGGCGCGTCGATGCGGGATTATAGCGAGGCGGCGTCTCGCGGCCTCGACCGGGAGTACCAGAGGCCCGCGACGAGGCCGCCCACGGCTCCGTACGTGTGCGCCGGGTACACGACGGGCAGCGACAGCGTCGACGCCGTGAACGGTAATGGCCCCATCGCGTGCTCCCAGGCGAGCTTGCCGACGAAGAGAGCCGCGACGAGCGCGGTCAGCCAGTCGCGCGAAGAGCGCAGCCACGCGACGAGCCCCGCGGTCATGCAGCCGTGCAGCACGCCGGAGAATCCGACGTACCACGCGAGCCCGGGCTCGAACAGCAGGAACCCGATGCTGGTCGCGGTGGTCGAAGCCAGCACGATGACGAGCCATTCCGAGGCGCGGTAGTCCCGGGCGAAGAGCGTGCCGACGATGAGGAGGCCGAGCATGTTCCAGCCGAAGTGCGCCGCGTCGGCGTGCACGAGGTGCCCGGTGACGAGCCGCCAGGGCTCGGTCGCCACGGCGTCGCGCTGGTAGCGCAGGGCCTCGACGGTGTCGGCTGGTGCGAGCTGCAGGAGGGTCATGAGCGCCGCGAGCGTGAGGAATGCGCTCGCGTCCGCCCAGCGGCCACCGGCCAGCCGCGACAGCGCACCCCGCATGCGCCCTACCCGACCGCGGGGCCGCCACCCCGATTTGCTATCATTCGCACACTCTACAGCCTGGGCATCACACACGCGATGAACGTCTCCCTCGACGCGGGCTCGACCCGCCGCCGCCAGTCCGGATTCACGCTGATCGAGATCATGGTCGTCGTGGTGATCCTCGGCATCCTCGCCGCGCTCGTGGCGCCGAACGTGATCCGCCGCATCGACGACGCACGCGTCACGAAGGCACGGCAGGACATCCGGGCCTTCGAGACGGCCCTCAACCTCTACCGCATGGACAACTTCCGCTACCCGACCACCGAGCAGGGCCTCGAGGCGCTCGTCAAGCAGCCGGCCGATCCGAGCATCCGCAACTGGAAGGCCGGCGGCTACATCGACGGCATGAAGAAGGATCCCTGGGGCAACGACTACCTCTACATCGCTCCGGGTACGCGCGGCGAGTACGACCTGTACACGCTCGGCGCGGACGGGCAGCCCGGCGGCGAAGGAAACGATGCCGACATCGGCAACTGGAACATCGAATAGCCGTCCGCGGCGCGTGGGCGCCGCGTCCCGCGCCTCGGGCTTCACGCTGCTCGAGGTCCTCGTCGTCGTCATCATCATCGGCATCATCACGAGCATGGCCGTCGTCTCGACGCGCGTGCTCGGCGGCGACCACGAGATGGACCAGGAGGCGAAGCGCCTGCAGGCCGTCCTCGGCCAGTCGCGCGAGGACGCGATGCTCGAGGGCCGCGACGTCGGCCTCCGCATCGACTCGACCGGCTACGACTTCCTGCGCTACGAGCCGCGCAACGAGCGCTGGGACCTCGTGAACGGCGATCCACTGCTGCGCGAGCGCACGCTGCCGGACGGCCTGCGCGCACGACTGTGGCTCGAGTCGCGGGAGATCGTGCTCACGCCGCGCTCGGCCGGCACCGACGAGCGGCCGCCCACGCCGCAGGTGATCGTCTTCGCCTCGGGCGACGTCGTGCCTTTCGAGGTGCGGCTCGAGCGCGAGGGCACGGAGGAGACGCGCCGCATCGCCGGCCGCGTCGAGGGCACTTTCGAGGTCCTGGCGAACGACGATGAGCCGGCACGCTGAATCCTCCCGGCCCCGGCCTCGTGCCGGCGGCTTCACGCTGATCGAGGTGCTCGCGGCGCTGGTGATCGTCGCGCTCGGCATGCTCGGCGTCATCCAGGCCGTCACGCAGACCGCACGCAACGGCACCTACCTGCGCGAGAAGACGCTGGCCCACTGGATCGGCATGAACCTGATCACCGAGCGTCGGCTTCTCGCCTCCCCGCCCGACGTCGCGGAGTCATCGGACGAACTCGAGTTTGCCGGGCAGCGCTGGCGCTGGACCCTGCGCGTCACGCAGACCCCCGTGGCCAGCCTGCGGCGCATGGACGTGAGCGTTCGTGCCGCCGACGCCCCGGAGACGTCCTCGCTCGCGACGGTCACGGGTTTCTATGGAACCGCGATCGGCGCGAGCGGCGGCGGCACCGTGGCGTGGGGCGGCGAGGCCGACGGCGGCGGGCCCGGCGGCGATGGCGATGACGACGGGGACGACGGGGACGGCAGCCCGGACGGCGGGAAGCCCGGCGTGCCGGGCAGCGGGGACGAGCCACCGC
Organism: Lysobacterales bacterium; assembly: GCA_003819815.1. Lineage (GTDB taxonomy): Bacteria > Pseudomonadota > Gammaproteobacteria > Steroidobacterales > Steroidobacteraceae > RPQJ01. The sequence continues at coordinate 1,973 of RPQJ01000127.1, read as the reverse complement.
CCGATGCGGGCGACCCGGGCGACGAAGAGCCGCCCTCGACGGACTGACGATGACGTCCATGCGCGCACGTCCGGCCGGCGGTTTCACGTTGCTCGAGTTGCTCGTGGCAATGGCGATCTTCGCGATCGTCGGGACGCTCGCGCTGTCGGGCTACACGGAACTGCAGCGCCAGAGCGAATACGCCGAGGTCCGGCTCGCGCGCACGCGCGAGGTGCAGCGCGCCGTGCAGGCGATCGTGCAGGACCTCGGGCAGATCGAGCCGCGGCCGATCCGCGAGCCGCTCGGCGACACGCGGCTGCCCGCGGTGCTGGCGGGCGAGTCGGCGGAATACGGCCTGCAGTTCACGCGCGCGGGCTGGAGCAACACCGCGGGACTCGCGCGTCCGACGCTGCAGCGCGTCGGCTACCGCGTCGACCAGGACGGACTGTGGCGCGACTACTGGCCGGTGCTCGACCGCACGCTCGCCGTCGAGCCGGTGCGCCGCAAGCTCCTGGGAGACGTGCGCGCCGTGCGTTTCCGTTTCATGAACTCCAGTCGCGACTGGGTGGAGACGTGGCCGGTGAACCCGGGGGCGACCGGCCAGGACGAGCGCGCGCGGCCCGCGGCGGTCGAAGTGATCATCGAGCTCGAGGACTGGGGCGAGATCCGGCGGCTCGTCGAGGTGGCGGGATGAGCGTGGCCTCGCGCGCGCACGAGCGTGGCGTCGCGCTGATCACGGCGGTGCTGATCGTCGCGCTCGGCACGATGCTCGCCGTCGAGGTGGCCTACCGCGGTTTCCTCGACCAGCGACGCAGCGGCACGATGTTCGCGCACGACCAGGCGCTCGAGATCGCCTTCGGGGCCGAAGCCTGGGCGGCGGACTTCCTGAAGCGCGACCTGCAGAACTCGAAGACCGATCACCTCGGCGAGATCTGGGCGCGGCCGCTGCCGCCCTTGCCGATCGACGGCGGCGGCACCGTGGAGGGCCGTCTCGAGGACCTGCAGGGCCGCTTCAATCTCAACAACCTCGTCAAGGCCGACGGCACCGTCGACGAGGAGGTGCAGAAGCAGCTCGAGCGCCTGCTCGACGCGCTCGAGATCGAGCCCCAGTGGGCGAGCACGATCGCGGACTGGATCGACCAGGACACGCAGCCCGGCTTCCCGGACGGTGCGGAAGACACGGTCTACACCGGGCGGAACCCGCCGCACCTCACCGCGAACATGCCCGTGACGCGCGCAAGCGAGCTGCTGTCGCTGCCGGACTTCGGCCCCGAGCGATACGCGCGCCTGAAGCCGTTCGTCACCGCGCTGCCCGTCGGCTCCAAGCTGAACGTCTGCACCGCGCCCGGCCCGGTGCTCGACGCACTGAGCGAAGGCGTGCGCGAGTTCGGCGTCAACCCGGAGGACCTCGCGAAGCGCCGCACGGACGCCTGCTTTCCGTCGCTCGAGGACCTGCGCGGCGCCCTCGGCGACGAGGAATACAACAAGGTCCGGAACTCGCTCACGGAATCGAGCAATTACTTCCGCGCGACCGCCTGGGTCACTATTGGCACCACCCAGTTCACGCTGTACAGTCTGCTCGCTCGCGGAGGCGGCGGCGGCGTCCGGCCGGTCCTGCGCAGCTTTGGCAGCGAATAATCCCCCCGAGGTCCGATGTCTGAGACGCTGGTGATTCGGCTACGCGCCACCGAACAGGCGCCGGCGTCCTGGCTCATCGTCGATTCGAACGGCGCCCGCTCCGGTCCGGTGCAGAGCGGTCCGGTCGCCGATGCGCTCGCAGCCGCCCAGGGCCGTCGCGTGGTCGTGCTGGTCCCCGGCAGCGAGGTGACGCTCGCAGAACCTGAATTGCCCCTGCGTGGCGGGGCGCGCCTCGCGCAGGCGGTGCCCTTCGCGCTCGAGGAGCAGCTCGCGGCCGACGTCGAGACCCTCCATTTTGCCGTCGGCTCGCGCGAGGCGGGCTCCGTCGGCACGCCCGTGGCCGTCGTCGAGCGTTC
>RPQJ01000126.1 GCA_003819815.1 Lysobacterales bacterium | reverse complement strand
GCCCGGGCGAGCCGATCGGTCACGCGAGCGTGTGGTACACCTTCTGCACGTCCTCGTCCTGTTCGAGCTTGTCGATCAGCTCGAGCACCTCGGTGGCCTCGGCCTCGCCGAGCTCCGTGGGCGTCTGGCAGATGTATTCCTGCTCCGCCGAGACCGGCGTGATGCCCCGGTCCTCGAGCGCTTTCTGCAGCGTGCCGAAATCCTCGAACAGGCAGCGCGCGACGAGCTGCGGCTCCCCCTTCTCGCCGGTGCTCTCGCCGAACTCCTCGAGGCCATGGTCGATCAGGTACAGCTCGAGGTCGTCCGCGTCGATGCCCTCGGGGTTCAGCCGGAACACGCCCATGCGCTTGAACTGGAACGCGACGCTGCCGGTGGTGGCGAGATTCCCGCCGTGCTTGCTGAAGGCGTTGCGCACGCTTGCGACGGTGCGGGTCGGGTTGTCGGTGGCGCACTCGACGACCACCGCGACGCCGTGGGGCGCGTAGCCCTCGTACATCACTTCCTCGAAGTTCGCGGCGTCGCGACCCGAGGCCCGCTTGATGGCGGCCTCGACCTTGTCCTTGGGCATGTTGACGGCGCGCGCGTTCTGCATGCAGCGGCGCAGCGCCGGATTCGAGTTCGGGTCCGGGCCGCCCTTCTTCACGGCGATGGTGATTTCCTTGCCGATGCGGGCGAACTGCTTCGCCATGCGGTTCCAGCGCGCGAACATCGCGTGCTTGCGGACTTCGAAGATGCGACCCATCGTGGACGGACCCTTTGTGGCGGGGCGCGCAATCTACCCGAGCGTGCTTCCTGGGGCCACTCGCGCGCGAGGCGTTATTATATGTGCGAGTGGAACAATCAATTGCCGTTTCGGTTCAAGTCTGGCCGGATTGTCAATCCGTATCGAACACCCGTCGATCGACATCGCCTGGAGCCGCCATGAAACGTCGCGCCTGCATCGCCACGCTGATCCTGGTCGCCGCACCTGCCCTCGCCGACGCGCCGCCGTCGTCCACTCCCGTCTGGGTCGACACGAGCCGCACCGTCACCCAGCAGTTCGGCGCAGAGCTCAAGGGCGAGCTCACGCGAGCCATGCAGCAGGGCGGCCCGGCCGTCGCGATCGACGTGTGCCGCAAGCGCGCGCCTGAGATCGCCCGGCGGCTGTCCGAGGAGTCGGGTGCGCGGGTGGGCCGCACGGCGCTGAAGGTCCGCAACTCCGCGAACGCACCCGACGGGCTCGAGCGCGCGGTGCTCGAGCAGTTCTCCACGGAACTGGCTTCCGGAAAATTCACGCCGCCGCTCGAGGCGGCATTCGAGATCAACCGCGGAGGCGCGGTCGAGCGGCACTACATGCGCGCGATCCCGACCGAGGGTGTGTGCCTCGCCTGCCACGGCGAGACGCTCGCGCCCGAGATCGCGGCGGCTGTCCGCGAGGCTTATCCCTCGGACCAGGCAACCGGTTTCCGCGAGGGCGACCTCCGTGGCGCGTTCAGCGTGACGTGGCCAGCCGCCGCGCCGCATCCGTGAGCGACCCGTCCCGGTGCGCCTCTACCACCATTTCGTCTTTCCGTATCTGCTCGACGCGGTGATGTCGAATCGCCGGCTGCACGCACCCCGCCAGCGGACGTTGGCGCCGGCGCGCGGCCGCATCCTCGAGATCGGATTCGGCACGGGCCGCAACCTGCCGCACTATCCGCCGGACGTTCGGCGCATCGAGGCGATCGACCCCGATCTGGATCTCGACCGGTATTCGCTGCCGCGGATCGCGCGAGCGCCGATCGAGGTCGACTTTCACCACCTCGACGCGGAACACCTGCCGTTCGAGGACCGCCGCTACGACACGGTGGTGAGCACGTTCACGTTGTGCTCGATCCCGGACGTCGAGCACGCGCTCGCCGAGATCCGGCGCGTACTCAAGCCGGGGGGGCAGTTTCTCTTCCTCGAGCACGGACGCTCGCCGGATCCGGCCGTCGCGCGACTGCAGGACCGACTCAACTCCGCATGGCGGCCGCTGGCCGGCGGTTGCCACCTCAACCGGCCGATGCGCGATCTGGTGGCCGCGAGCGGACTCGTGCCCGGTTCCGTGCGCAGCTATTACCTCGAGCGCGTGCCGCGGTTCGCCGGCTGGTTCACCGAAGGCGTTGCGCAGCGCTGACAATGTTGCGTCCTGTTGCAGCGCATGATGACGCCTGCGCGCAACCCGCGTAGAAAGTTGCCACCCTGGCGTGACCCGTCGCACGCGGGGCAGGGGATCCGGATTCGGGGGATGCCTGAACGGGGGTGACGGGCGGGCCAGGGAAGGCCACGCCAGAGGGGCCGCGAGCAGCGTCGGTTGCTCGCGGCCTTTTCTGCATATGGTGTCAGGCACCTTTTTTCGCATCGTCCACGCCGTCCAGCCGCTCGCTCGTCGCCAGCCGCCTGCCTTACACTGGCGCCGATGGCCTGCCTACCCTGGTCCGCCCCGCAGGCGGGTGCCGGGACCTGAGGAGTGTGCGATGCATCGGCGAGTATCGGCCGCGGCGTTCATGGCGCTCGGCCTGGCGACCATCACCGGCTGCGGTTTCCAGCACGAAGACGGCGATGCGGTGTCCCGTCAGTTCGGGGCGGACCACTTTGCGGTCGGCGGCATGCTGAACCTGACCGACCCGGTCCAGGGCGACGCCTTCCTGGTCGGCGGCCAGGTCTCGATCGCGAGCGAGGTCCAGGGCGATCTCGTGGTCGCAGGCGGCGAGTTGTCGATCGGCGGCGCGATCGGCGACGACCTGTACGCCGCGGGCGGCGAGGTCGCGCTCGACGCGATCGTCTCGGGCAACGCGCGGCTCGCCGGCGGCGACGTCACGGTCGGACCGGCGACGGTCGTGGCCGGTGCGGTCTCGCTCACGGGCGGCAACGTCAAATTCGAGGGCAACACTCACGGCTACCTGCAGGTCGCGGGCGCCTCGGTACGAATCGACGGCGCCGTGCACGGCGATGCCGAGGTCAAGGCGGACGAGCTCGTGATCGGCCCCGAGGCGCGCATCCGCGGCAGGCTGATCGTCACCGGACCGCGCGAGCCCGAGGTGGCCGAGGGGGCCGTGATCGGAGGCGGCATCGAATTCCGCGAGCGAGGTTCCTCCGCGGTCAGCTCCGAGGAGGAACAGCCCCCCGTCGTCGATTCGACGAGTCGTCTCGGCTCGTTCCTGTGGTTCGTCGGCGTGTTCCTTGCAGCCGCGGCGTTCCTCGCGGCGTTCCCGCGGTTCGCCCGAAACGCGGCGTCCGTCATCGGTCGCAAGCCGCTGCAGTCGCTCGGTCTCGGGCTCGCGATCGTCGCGGCCGTGCCGCTGGTCGCCATCGTGCTGCTGATCACGATCGTCGGGATCCCGCTCGCTCTGCTCCTGATCCCGGTCTACTTCCTGCTGCTGTTCCTCGGCTGGGCGACGGCCGCGCTGTTCGTCGGACTGCGCGGACTCGAGACCCTGCGGCCCGGGCGGGTCGAGTCGCGCGGGGCGCAGCTCGTCGCGCTGTTCCTCGCGCTCGTCGCGCTGTGGCTAGTCCAGCAGATCCCGCTCGTCGGCAGCCTGATCGCGTTCCTCGCGTTGCTCCTCGGCATCGGCGCGCTCACCTGGCAGGCATGGAACCGCCGGCAGGCGGTGGCGTGAGCTACTGGCCGCACCTGCTCGCGGCGCTCGTGGGTGCCGGGCTCACGGTGCAGGTGGGCATGAATTCGACGGTCCGGCACGTGATCGGCTCGCCCGTGCTCGCGACCATCGTGAACTTCGTCGTGGGCCTCGCCGCGCTCGCCGCGGTCGCGCTCGCGAGCGGCGCGCGGATGACTCCCGGTTCGGCTTCCGCCGTGCCGGCGTGGGCCTGGTTCGGCGGCCTGCTCGGCGCGGCCTACGTGGCCGCGACCACCGTGCTGGGCCCGAGGCTCGGTGCCGCCGCGCTTCTCGCGCTAACGCTCGCGGGCCAGATGGCCGCGGCGCTCGTCGTCGATCACTACGGCGTCATCGGCTTTCCGGAGCAGCCCGTCACCCCGCTGCGCCTGCTGGGGGCGGCGTTGCTGGTCGCGGGCGTGCTGCTCATCCTGAAGCGCTGAACCGCGCACGACCGCGAGGAGGGAACCCGTGGCACGCACTCCGTCGACCATGCTCGATCTCGGCACCCCGGCGCCGCCCTTCCGGCTGCCGGACTTCGACGGCCGCATGCACGCGCTCGAGGACAGCGCGCGCTCGCCGGCGCTGCTCGTCGCGTTCATCTGCAATCACTGTCCGTTCGTGCAGCACCTGCGGCGCGAGTTCGCCGTGTTCGCCCTCGAGTACGCTCCGCGCGGGCTCGCGGTCGTCGCGATCAACTCGAACGACCTCGCCGCCTACCCGCAGGACGGCCCGGACGCGATGCGACGCGAGGCCGCCGAGCTCGGCTACGTGTTCCCCTACCTGATCGACGGGACGCAGCAGGTCGCGCAGGCCTACCGGGCGGCGTGCACCCCGGACTTCTTCCTGTTCGACGCCGGGCGGCGGCTCGTCTACCGCGGGCAGTTCGACGACAGCCGGCCCGGCAACGGCAAGCCCGTGACCGGCGCGGACCTGCGGGCCGCGGTGGATGCGACGCTCGAAGGGCGTGCTCCGTCGGCCGAGCAGGTGCCGAGCCTCGGCTGCAACATCAAGTGGCGCAAGGGCAGTGAGCCCGCCTGGTACGCGGGCTGAGCGACTGCGCGGGTGACGCGGCGGACCGGGCGACGCCCGCGCCGTTCAGGGCTGGCGTCGGGCCGGCACCGTCGCCACGATTTCGCGCGCCATGCGCTCGAGGGTCCGGATGCCGGACTCGGTCGAACCGGTGCGGGTATCCGCCTGGATGAGGCCGCGCCACAGCAGCCGGTCGCTCGCGGGATCCTTGATGAACAGGATCACGGACCCGGAGCGGATGGTCTGCTCGCGCGGCAGCTCGGACAACGGCGGAGGCGGCGTGCGGCTCGGCGAGAGGACGTCGTTCGGCGACGGCGCGCCCACGCGGGGCTGCTCGCTGACCACCGTCCGGCGGCTGCCGGCCACCTGGTACGTGACGATCATTTCCGCGGCCGACCGGTCGGGCACCTCGACGTAGCCCTTGCGCGCCAGTTCCTGGGTGACGACGGCGCGCACGCGCGCCTCGATCTGCGCCGCGACGGGTGCCGGAACCTCGGCCGGCGTGCCGAGCTGGCCGGGCTGCCACAGGAACGTGCGCAGCGCCGCGACGTCGGCCTCGGGCGCCGCGAACCGGTCGACTTCCCAGTCCGTCACGCAACCGCCCAGGCAGGCGGCCGCCGCCGCCGTCGCGAGCCATCGAAGCCGCATCATCCAGTTCTCCTGCGCAGGCGCTCGAGGCCCCGCTCGACGAGCGAGTATACGGCCGGCACCACGACCAGCGTGAGCAGCGTCGAGCTCACCATGCCGCCGATCACGGCGATCGCCATCGGCCCGTTGGTGTCCGCGCCCGCCTCGAGGCCGAGCGCCGCCGGGAGGAGTGCGAGGATCACGGTAAGCGACGTCATCAGCACGGGGCGCAGCCGCACCGGGCAGGCCTCGCGCAGCGCGTCCTCGATGCCGCGCCCCGACGCCCGCAGCTGGTTCGTGAGGTCGACGAGCAGGATCGAGTTCTTCGCCACCAGGCCCATCAGCAGGATCAGGCCGATCATCGACACCATGTTGAGCGTCGTACCGGTTGCCCACAGCGCGAACAGGCCGCCCACGATCGCGAGCGGCTGCGCGGTCATGACGATCAGCGGCTGAACGAAGGAGTTGAACTGGCTCGCGAGCACGATGTAGACCAGCGCGAGCGCGAGCATCAGCGCGAGCTTCACGTAGCCCGAGGTCTTCGCGAACTCGCGCGAGCGGCCCTGCAGCTCCATCGAGTAGCCCGGCGGCAGCAGCTCGGCGGCCTCGGCACGCACGCGTTCGACGGCGGCGCCGAGCGGCATCGTCGGGTTGGTGTAGAAGTTCGCGGAGTACTGCAGGGCGTAGCGGGTCACGACCGCCGGACCCACGATGTCGACCGCGCGCGCGACCGTGTCGAGCCGCACCATCTGGCCGCCCGGAGTGCGGAGGAAGATGCGCCGCAGGTCGTCGGCCGAGGTGATCTCCCCGTCGGCGGCCTTGACGCGGATGTCGTAGCGGTCGCCGTCGCCCGGGTCGTCGTTGTACTTCGCGATGTCGACGCCGCCCGCGAGCATGTTGACGGCGTAGGCCACGTCCGCGCTCGAGAGCCCTAGATCGGCGGCCCGCTCGCGGTCGACGTCGAGCCGTACCTGCGGAAGGTCGAGCTGAAGGTCGAGGTCGATGCGGCCGAGCGCTTCGTCCTCGCCGAGCCGCCGTGCGAGCTCTCGCGACAGCGAGGCGACCGCGTCGAGGTCCGGGCCCACGACGCTGAACTGCAGCTGCTCGCCGCGCTGCCCGCCGATCGGCGAGGGCGCCGCCGCGAAGGCGAGCGCACCGGGAATCGTCGACAGCTCGGCCTGCAGCCGCTCGATGAACACATGCTGCGGCACGTCGCGCTCGCTGCGAGGGACCATCGTGACGAAGGCGATGCCGGTGTTGACCTGTGCCGTGCCGCCGAGCCCGATGCCGACGAAGCTCGAGACCACTTCCGGGTGCCGGCGGATCGTCGCGTCGATCTGCCCCACGAGCCCTTCCATGGCCTCGCGGCTCGTGCCGAGCGGCGCGCGGAACGTGACGAGGAAGCGGCCGTCGTCGTCCTGCGGGATGAAGTCCTTGCCGACGCGGGCGAAGAAGAAGCCGCTCGACAGCACGACGAGGAACGTCACGAGCAGCACCTTCCAGCGGTGCACGAGCACCCAGCCGAGCGCGCGCCGGTAGGTCGAGTCGACGCGTTCGAGGATCCGGTCGAAGTAGCGGTAGACCCGGCCGTGCTTCGTCGACACCTCGAGGAAGCGCGAGCAGAGCATCGGCGTCAGCGTGAGCGACACGAACAGCGAGACGAGCACGCCGACCGTCACGACGACCGCGAACGACTGGAAGAACCGCGCGATGATGCCCTCGAGGAACAGCACGGAGCCGAAGATCGACACGAGCGTGAGGCTCGCCGCGACGACGGCGAACCCCACCTGCTCGGTGCCCTCGATCGCGGCCGTGCGGCGGTCGAGCGACGGGTCCTCCTCCCGCCGCCGGTAGACGTTCTCGAGCACGACGATCGCGTCGTCGACGACGACGCCGATCAGGAGCAGCAGCCCGAGCATCGACATCTGGTTGAACGTGTAGCCGAGGAAGTACATCGCCGCGATCGCGCCGAGCAGCGACACGGGGATCGCCGTCGCGATGATCAGCGTCGAGCGGAAGCTGCGCAGGAAGAACCAGACGACGAGGCCCGCGAGCACCGTCCCCTCGACGAGGTGGTTCTCGAGCGCGTGCACGATCTTGCGGATCGGCGTCGAGTCGTCGGATGAGACTTCGAGCGAGAGGCCCGGCGGCAGCTGCGGAAGGATCTCGGCCTCGAGCCGCGCGCGCACGTCGTCGACGAGCTTGACCGTGTTGTAGTTGCTCACCTTGACGATGCCGATGCCCACGGCCGGCTTGCCGTTGAACCGCAGGAACTGCCGGTCGTCCGCGAGGCCGTCGACGACCCCGGCCACGTCGCGCAGGTGCACGGGGGCGCCGTCGGCGTAGCGCACGACCATGCCTCCGAGCGCCACGGGGCTGTGGTACTCCAGGTCGAGCTTGATGAGGTTCTCGCCGGGACCGCTCACGAGGAACCCGCCCGGCAGCTGCACGTGCTCGGCGCGGAACGCGTCGCGGACGTCCTGCGCCGTGACGCCGAGCGCCGCCATCCGGTCGAGGTCGAGTTCCACGCGGATGTTGCGGCGCCGCTCGCCGCCGATGATGACCTGGCCCACGCCGTCGATCGTCTCGAGGCGCTTCTTTACGACCTGGCGCGCGTACTGGTTCAGCTGCTGCTGGGTCCGGTCGCCCTGGAGCGCGAGCCAGATGACCGGCGAGGCGCCCACCTCCACCTTCAGCACGACCGGCGGGTCGGCGTCGTCCGGGAGCTGGCGCAGCACCTGGTTCACCTTGGCCTGCACCTCGGAGAACGCGACGTCGATGTCCTTCGAGAGGTCGAACGTGAGGACGATCGTCGAGACGCCGGGCGAGGAGCGCGACTGGATGAAGTCGATGCCGGGCACGCTGTTGACGGCCGTCTCGATGATGTTCGTGACGCTCGAATCGACGACGTCCGGGTTGGCGCCGGGCAGCACGGTCGTGACCGAGATGACCGGGAACTCGATGCGCGGGAAGCGGTCGACGCCGATGCGCTCGTAGGCCACGATGCCGAACAGCACGAACACCAGGCTCGCCATCAGCGCGAGCACGTGGCGGCGTACGGACAGTTCGGCGAGCTTCATTGCGCCGCGCCCGCGGCCGCCGGCTCACGCACCGCGACGAGCGCGCCGTCCGTCAGGAAGCCCGCCCCGGAGACGACCACCGTCTCGCCGGGCTCGACGCCGTCCAGGATCTCGGCGGACTCGGCCGTGCGGATGCCCACCGCCACGCGTCGTTCCGCGACCTGCTCGCCCGAGAGGACGTACACGACCTCGCCGGCGGGCCGTCGCACGACGCTGCCCGCGGGTACGACGGTGCCCTCGCGCGACGCGAGCACCACCCGCGCGCTCACCGTGCCGCCCGCAGGCCAGTCGGTGCCGGGCGGCAGCTCGGCGAGCGCCTCGATGGCACGGCTGTTCGTGCCGACCATGGGCCGCACTTCGGTCAGCGTGCCGGTGACGGGCTCGCCTGCGCGGGAGGGCTGCTCCAGCGTCACCGGGAGTCCCGGCCGGAGATCGCCCGAGAGCCGCTCGGGAAAGGGCAGCACCGCGCGGAGCCGGTCCTTGCCGACGATCGTCACGACCGGCGTGCCCGGCGACACGTAGTCCCCGACCGAGATCAGCCGCCGTTCGACGACCGCGTCGGCCGGGCTGCGGATGCGCGTGCGATCGAGCCGGTACTGCGCCTCGGCGAGCCGGGCCCGCGCGTCCGCGAGTTCTGCCGTGCGCGCCGCCTGCTGCGCCGTGGCCTCCTCGAGCATGCTCTCCGACACGGCCTTCGAGCGCAGTTCCTCGTAGCGCTCGACGGTGCGGCGCTGGTTCGCGAGCAGCGCCTCGAGCCGCGCGACGCTCGCGCGGGCCGAGGCCACCGCGAGGCGCTGCGGCTCGCCGTCGAGCTCGGCGAGCAGCTGTCCCTGCTTCACGACGCTGCCCGCGTCCACGAGCAGCTGCACGACGCGGCCCGAGGTCTCGGCGGCGAGCGCGGGTGCCGAAGTCGCCTCGACGCGACCCACGGTCGTCTCGACTGCATCGACCCGCTGGCGCGCCGCCTGGGCAACGGTGACCGGGGTCTTGCGCACGGACGCTGCGGGCTGCGCCTCGTCGCGGCCGCACCCGGCGGTCGCGAGCAGCACCGGCAGGAGCAGCAGCATGGCGCGGAAGGAACGGCTCATGGAGCATCCTCGCGGGCCGGGCCGTCGCGCGGCTCGAGCCCGAAATACAGCAGTCGCGCGAGTTCGTCGGCATAGGTGTCGGTCGACGCCGTGACGCGCAGGTCGGGATTGCGACGGACGAGGCCCGGCGCCTGGAAGAGGAACCAGTTGGCACAGAGCAGCAGGTAGGCTGCGAGCCCGGCGTCCGCGTCGGCGCGCACCGTCCCGAGTGCCTGGCCGCGCCTGAGCGCGGCGACCAGCAGCGAGAAGTTGTGCGACATCGCGGTGCCGGAGAGGGCCTCGCCCTCGCCCGCGGAGCCGGCTAGCAGCTCGCGCGCGACGAGCCGCATGGTGCCCTGCATGCGTGCCAGGCGCTCCGCGTGTGCAGCCGTGAAGTTGCGCAGGCTCGCCTGCACGTCGCCCTCGACGTCGAGCAGCGGAATCAGCTGCTCGCGAAAGCCGGCGAACGCGTCCCCGAGCAGGGCGTCGTACAGCGCTCGTTTGCTGCCGTAGTGGTGGAAGACGGTCGCCTTGCTGACGCCGGCCGCGGCTGCGATGTCCGCCATCGAAGTGGCGGCATAGCCATGGTGGGCGAACAGGCGCCGGGCAGCGGTCTCGATGCGTCGCGCCCCCGGGGCTGGCCGGCGGGCAGAGGGGTTCGGGGATGCCATCGCTCGATCCTAGCACTGACCGACCGATCGGTCAGCTTGGGGGCTG
>RPQJ01000125.1 GCA_003819815.1 Lysobacterales bacterium | reverse complement strand
CCTGCGCGAGGCCGAGCTCGAGTCGCAGGTCGAGATGCAGGCCGACCAGTACATCCCCTTCCCGATGGAAGAGGTGAGCTTCGACTTCGAGGTGGTCGGGCCGTCCGAGAAGGACCCCGACATGCTCGACGTGCTGCTCGTCGCGACGCGCTCCGAGAACGTGGAGCAGCGCCAGTCGTCGGTGCAGTCCGCGGGCCTCACCGCGCGCATCGTCGACGTCGAGGCCTTCGCGCTCGAGAATGCCTGCCGGCTGCTCACGCACCAGATGCCGGACGGCGGCATGGATCGCAACATCGCGGTGATGGACTTCGGCGCGAGCAGCACGACGTTCTCCGTGCTCCGCAACCTCAAGGTCACGTACACGCGCGATTTCGCCTTCGGCGGGCAGCAGCTCACCGAGGAGATCATGCGCACCTACGGCCTCAGCATGGAGGAGGCGGGGCGCGCCAAGAAGGAAGGCGGCCTGCCGGGCAACTACCAGGCCGAGGTGCTCGATCCCTTCATCGACGACATGTGCCAGCAGGTGAGCCGCTCGCTGCAGTTCTACCTGGCCTCCGGCGCCGGCCGCGAGCAGCCCGAGCAGATCCTGATCTGCGGCGGGTGCGCGAACATCCCGGGCGTGGCGGACGTGATCGCGAGCCGCGTGGGCATACCGGCCGAACGCGGCGACCCGCTCGGCCAGATGAAGATCTCGACCCGCGCGCTCGCGCAGGGCGTGAAGAAGGACGCGACCGCGCTGCTCACGGCCTGCGGTCTCGCGCTGAGGAGCTTCGACTGATGCCGAGAATCAACCTTCTGCCGTGGCGCGACGCCGAGCGCAAGCGCAAGCGCCAGGAGTTCGTGCTGTCGGTCGGCGCCGCCATCGCCACCGCGGCGCTCGTCACGCTGATCGGCCGCTGGCAGATGACCGCCGCGATCGACCACCAGAACGGGCGCAACCAGATCCTGAACGACGAGATCGCGCAGCTCGACAAGCAGATCCAGGAGATCCTGGGGCTCGAGAAGCAGAAGGAGCGGCTGCTCGCGCGCATGGAGATCATCGAGACGCTGCAGCGCAGCCGCCCCGAGATCGTCCACATCTTCGACGAGGTCGTGCGCGTGCTGCCCGAGGGCGTCTACCTCACCTACCTCAAGCAGTCCGGCACCCGCTTCGAGATGCGCGGCGTGGCGCAGTCGAGCACGCGCGTGTCGGCCTTCATGCGCAACATCGACGCCTCCGAGTGGCTCGCGGACCCGGCACTGCAGGTCGTGCAGCGGTCGGGCGGCGGCGGTTCCGATTTCGTCCTGTTCGCCAACCAGCGCAGCCGGGTGCCGCCCGAGGAAGCCGCTGCAGCCGCGACGGTGGCCGCACAATGAACAACCCCAAGGCATTCTTCGAGCAGCTGCGCCAGCTCGACCCGAACGATCCCGGCCGCTGGCCGCTCGGCATCCGTGTCGGCACCGTGGTGCTCCTGTTCCTCCTCGCCGCTTCGTTCGGCTACTGGTACTTCGTCTGGAAGGCGAAGCGCCCGGAGCTGCTCGAGGTGCGCGCGAAGGAGACTGAGCTCTGGGGCACGCTCGAGACCAAGGCGCGCAAGGCCGCGAACCTCCAGGCCTACAAGGACCAGCTCGCCGAGATGGAGAAGTCGTTCGGCGCGATGCTGCGGCAGCTCCCGAACAAGACCGAGGTGCCGAACCTGCTGGTCGACATCTCCCAGACCGGCCTCGCCGCCGGCCTCGAGGAGAACCTGTTCCAGCCCGAAGGCGAGATCCGCAAGGACTTCTATGCCGAGCTGCCGATCCGGATCCGGCTGACGGGCGGCTACCACGAGATGGGCAACTTCGCGAGCGGCATCGCCGCGCTGCCCCGCATCGTGACGCTGCACGACATCGAGATCACGCCGGCCGGCGGCGGTCGCGCCGTCGCGGGGGGCGACCTGACGCTCAACGTGACGGCGAAGACGTACCGCTACCTCGAAGAAGACGAGCAGCCGGCGGCACCGGGCGCGGCGCCCGCGGCAGGCGGCTGAAGCGGCTATAGGCGGAGGCCCCGTTGCACATGAGCACTTCCAAGCGGATCGCACTGGCGCTCGCCCTCGTGGCGGTCGCGGGCTGCGCCGACGACACGGACGAACTCCGCGCCAAGGTCGCGGAGATCAAGGCGCGCCCGGGCGGGCGCATCGAGCCCCTGCCCGAGGTGAAGCCCTACGAGACGTTCGCGTACGCCGCGCTCGACCAGCGTTCGCCCTTCGAGGCCGGCGTGCCCGCCTCGGCGAACGCGCCGAACGCGCTGCGTCCCGACGCCAACCGTCCCCGGGAATTCCTCGAGCAGTTCTCGCTCGACACGCTGCGCATGGTCGGCACGCTGCGGCTGGATGGCCGCACCTACGGCCTCGTGCAGACACAGGACGGGCTGGTCCACCGGGTGCTGCCCGGCAACCATCTCGGCCAGAGCGACGGTCGGATCACGACCGTCGAGGAAAGCAAGATCTCGCTCACCGAGATCGTCCCCGACGGCATGGGCGGGTTCATCCAGCGTCCCGCCGCACTTGCGCTGAGCGAATGATCTCCAAGGAGACCCGAGCATGACCGCTGCATCGTTCCACACGATCCTCCGCCGCGCAGGGCGCGAGGGGGCGATCCGCCGGCAGGGCCGCGCAGCGCTCGCCGCGCTGGCCGGCGTGGCTGCGCTCTTCGCACAGGCCGCGCTGGCGCAGGTCGGCACCCGACTCGAGAAGGTCGAGCTGCAGCCGCAGCCCGGCGAGCAGCTCGAGGTGCGGCTGGTGCTCGACGGTCCCGCGCCGCAGCCGGTCACGTTCACGATCGACAACCCGGCGCGTCTCGCCGTCGACCTGCCGGGCACCACGATCGCGCTGCCCTCGCGCCGCGTCGACGTGAAGGCGGGCGGCGTCGACACGATCGTCGCGGCCGAGGCCGCGGGGCGCACCCGCCTGGTCTTCAACCTCGACCAGCTGCAGCCCTACCAGACCCGCGTGTCGGGAAACACGGTGATCGTGACGCTCGGCGGCACAACCGCTGCCTCGGCGTCGGTCGCCGCGCCGGTCGTGCCGGGCGCGGCCGTCGCCCCGGCGGGCGCGACGATCGAGAAGATCGACTTCCGGCGGGGCCCCGACGGCGCCGGCCGCATCCTCGTCCGCACCAGCGACCCGCGCGTGCAGGCGAGCCTCAAGCAGGAGGGCGGCCGCGTGGTCGTCGACTTCCCCCGCACCACGGTCGGCGCCGAGCAGGCGAAGCGCTACGACGTCGTCGATTTCGCGACGCCCGTGAACGCGTTCGACGTGACGGGAACCCCGGCCGGCGCGCGCATCGTCGTCTCCGCCGCCGGCGACTACGAGCAGCTCGCCTACCAGTCCGACCGCGACTACGTGCTCGAGCTGCGGCCGCGGCAGAAGGCGGCCGTCGTCGACCCGACCAAGAAGGAATACAAGGGCGAGCGCCTGACCCTCAATTTCCAGGACATCGAGACCCGCGCCGTGCTGCAGCTGCTCGCCGAGACGAGCGGCCAGAACATCGTCGTGAGCGACACGGTGCAGGGCAACGTCACGCTGCGCCTGCAGAACGTCCCCTGGGACCAGGCGCTCGACATCGTGCTGCGCACCAAGGGCCTCGACAAGCGGCAGGAAGGCAACGTGATCTACGTGGCCCCGGCCGAGGAGCTCGCGGCCCGCGAGAAGCAGATCCTCGAGTCGCAGAAGTCGCTCGTGGAGCTCGCCCCGGTGCGCACCGAGTACCTGCAGGTCAACTATGCCAAGGCGTCAGACCTCGCGGCGCTGATCCGCTCGCAGGGCAAGACGTCGCTGCTCTCCGAGCGTGGCAACGTCTCGATCGACGAGCGCACGAACACCCTGCTGCTGCAGGACACGGCCGATCGGCTGGCCGACATCCGCCGCCTCGTGTCGACGCTCGACATCCCGGTCAAGCAGGTGCTGATCGAGGCGCGCATCGTGATCGTCAACGACGACTTCAGCCGCCAGCTCGGCGTCCGCTTCGGCGGCGCATTCGTGGGCAACTACGGCAGCAGCGACGGCCTCATGTACGTCGGTTCGCGCGGCCTCAACTCGGTCGACGGCGACCGCGGCCCGATCATCTCCCCGAACGGCCCCGGCGGCGTCGGCATCGACGGCAACCAGGTCGCGACCCCGCCCGTGCCGGACCGCTACCTCGTCAACCTGCCGATCGCGAACCCGGCCGGACGGCTCGCGATGACGCTGCTCGATTCCGACTACGTCGTCGACCTCGAGATCACGGCGGCACAGAACGAGGGCCGCGGCGAGCTCGTCTCCGCCCCGCGCGTGATCACCGCGAACGGCAAGGAGGCCAGCATCGAGCAGGGCGTCGAGATCCCCTACCAGGAGTCCGCGTCGAGCGGCGCCACGACCACGCAGTTCAAGAAGGCCGTGCTGTCGCTGCGCGTCACGCCGCAGATCACGCCGGACGACCGCATCATCCTCGACCTCACGGTCAACAAGGACAGCGTCGGCCAGGTCGTCCCGAGCGCCACCGGCGGCTTCGTGCCGAGCATCGACACGCGCGAGATCACGACCCAGGTGCTGGTGAACGACGGCCAGACCGTCGTGCTCGGCGGCATCCTCGAGACCGAGCGCCGCGATACGGTGAGCAAGGTCCCCTACCTCGGCGACATCCCGGGCCTCGGCGTGCTGTTCCGCAGCAAGTCGAAGACCGACAACAAGGACGAGCTGCTGATCTTCGTGACGCCGAAGATCCTGCGCGAGGGCGCCGAGATCTACTGACGCCCCGTCCCTCCGGTGGGACAATGAACGGCCGCAGCGACCCTGCGGCCGTTCTTCTTTCTGCACATGCTCAACGTCGACAACGTGTTCCTCGTGGGCCCCATGGGCTCGGGCAAGAGCGCCGTGGGCCGGCAGCTCGCGCGCGAACTCGGGCTCTGGTTCGTCGACAGCGACGCGGAGCTCGAGGCCCGTACCGGCGTCGACATTCCGACGATCTTCGAGACGGAAGGCGAGCCCGGCTTTCGCGCCCGGGAGCGCGACCTCATCGACGAGCTCACCCGCCGCACGGACGTCGTGCTTGCGACCGGCGGCGGCGCGGTGATCGACCCGGATACGCGCGGGCGGCTGCGCGCGCGCGGGCGCGTCGTGTATCTTCGGACCTCCGTGGACCAGCAACTTGCACGCACCCGTCGCAGCAACCACCGGCCGCTCCTGCGCACCGCGGATCCGCGCGCGACGCTCGAGCGGCTGATGCAGCAGCGGGTACCGCTGTACGAGGAGGTCGCCGACCTCGTCGTCGAGACCGACGGCCGCAAGGTCCGCACCGTCTCCGCCGAGATCATCCGCCGTCTCGCCGCAGGCCGGGACGCCTGATGCACCGGCTGTCGATCGACCTCGGCAACCGCGGCTACCCGATCCTGGTCGGGCGCGGCCTGCTCGACGATCCGGCGGTGCTCGCTGCGGCGGTTCCGGCGCGCGACGTCCTCGTCGTCACCAACGTCACGGTCGGCCCGCTGTACCTCGATCGACTGGTCCGCGGCCTCGCGGGCAAGCGCGTCGCGTCGGTCGCGCTGCCGGACGGCGAGCAGTACAAGACCCTCGCGCACCTCGAGCGGCTCTTCGACGCGCTGGTCGCGGCGCGGATGAACCGGGACGCCTGCGTCGTGGCGCTCGGCGGCGGCGTGGTCGGCGACATGGCCGGGTTCGCCGCGGCCTGCTACCAGCGGGGCGTCGACTTCGTGCAGGTCCCGACGACTCTGCTCGCGCAGGTCGATTCGTCGGTCGGCGGCAAGACGGGCGTGAACCACCCGGGCGGCAAGAACCTGATCGGCGCGTTCCACCAGCCGCGCGCCGTCATCTCCGACATCGGCACGCTCTCGACCCTGCCTGCGCGCGAGCTGAGGGCAGGGCTCGCCGAGGTGATCAAGTACGGCCTGATCGCCGATGCGTCGTTCCTCGGGTGGATCGAGGCGCACGTCGAGGCGCTGCTCGCGCTCGACGGGAGCGCGCTGGAGCACGCGGTGCGCCGCTCGTGCGAACTCAAGGCGGAGATCGTGGCCGAGGACGAGCGCGAGCACGGTCGCCGCGCGCTCCTGAACCTCGGCCACACGTTCGGCCACGCGATCGAGACCGCGACCGGCTATGGCGAGTGGCTGCACGGCGAGGCCGTCGCGGCGGGCATGCTGATGGCCGCCGACTTCTCGAGGCGGCTCGGCTGGCTCGGTGCGACCGACGTCGAGCGCGTGCGCCGGCTGCTCGAACGGACCGGCCTGCCCACCCGGGCCCCGGCCATCGGTGCGTCGCGGGCGCTCGAGCTCATGGCGATGGACAAGAAAGTGCAGGCGGGCCGCGTGCGGCTCGTCCTGCTGCCGAGGTTGGGCGAGGCCACGGTCAGCGGCGACTACCCCGCGGAACTCCTGTCTGCGGCGCTGGTCGAGCACTTCGGGGCGGCCGCTTGAGCCCCGACGCGCCAGGCCTCGCCCGGTACGCGCAGCACGAGGCCGACACGCGCGGCCGACGCTACGCCGAGCCGCCGCCGCGGCACCGCACGGAATACCAGCGCGACCGCGATCGCATCGTGCACTCGACCGCGTTCCGCCGCCTGGTCTACAAGACCCAGGTATTCGTGAATCACGAAGGCGATCTCTACCGCACGCGGCTCACGCACTCGCTCGAGGTGGCGCAGATCGCTCGCAGCGTGGCCCGTGCGCTCGGTCTCAACGAGCCGCTGTCCGAGGCGATCTGCCTCGCGCACGACCTCGGTCACACGCCGTTCGGGCACGCCGGCCAGGACGCGCTCAACGAGTGCATGCGCGAGTTCGGCGGGTTCGAGCACAACCTGCAGTCGCTCCGGGTCGTCGACGAGCTCGAGGAGCGCTACGCGGATTTCCCCGGCCTGAACCTCACGTTCGAGACGCGTGAAGGCGTGCTGAAGCACTGCTCCGCCGCGAACGCCCGCAGGCTCGGCGAGCTCGGCGAGCGGTTCCTGGAGCGCCGCCAGCCGTCGCTCGAGGCGCAGCTCGCGAACCTCGCGGACGCGATCGCCTACAACAACCACGATCTCGACGACGGGCTGCGCGCCGGCCTCCTCACGCTCGACGAGCTTCGCGAGGTCGCCATCTTCCGCCGGCAGTACGATCTCGTCGCCGCGCGCTACCCGGGCCTCGGGCTGCGGCGGCTGGTGCACGAGGTCGTGCGCCGCATGATCGACTACCTCGTGAACGACCTCGTCGACGCGTCCACCGCCGCGCTCGCGGCCGCCGCCCCGGCGAGCGTAGCGGACGTTCGCGCCCGCTCCCAGCCGCTCCTCACGTTCAGCGCGCAGGTGGAGGCCGAGCAGCTGGAGCTCAAGAAGCACCTGCACCGCCACCTCTACCGGCACTACCGCGTGCTGCGCATGACCACCAAGGCGCGCCGCGTCGTGCACTCGCTCTTCACGGTGCTGCTCGATGACGTCGAGCTGATGCCCACGGAGCACCAGGAGGCCGCGCTTCGCATGGAGGCCGACGACGGGCGCCCCGGCCGTGCCCGCGCCGTCGCCGACTACATCGCCGGCATGACCGACCGCTACGCGATCCTCGAGCACCAGCGGCTGTTCGATCCGTCCGAGAGAACCTAGGGGGTAGTGAACAGTGAATAGGGGGTAGCCGGAAACGCGGCCCGTCGTCGCGCGGCGCAGCCCTTCCGACTACCCCCTATTCACTATCCACTATCTCCTCCCGCCCGTATCATTTCCCGCTGCCCTTCCGGCCGAGTCCCCCGATGCCCATCCCGCCCAAGCCCATCCCCGCGCGCGACCGCCTGATCTTCGCCATGGACGTCGCCGACCCGGACGCGGCGCGGCGTCTCGCGGACACGCTCGGCGACTCGGTCACCTTCTACAAGCTCGGCCTCGAGCTCTTCATGTCCGGCGGCTACTTCGAGCTGCTCGACTGGATGGTGGGCCGCGGCAAGCAGGTGTTCGTCGACCTCAAGTTCTTCGACGTGCCCGCGACCGTCGGCTCGGCGGTCCGCCAGCTCCGCAACCGCGGCGTCACGCTCACGACCGTGCACGGCAACCAGGCGATGATGGAGGCCGCTGCCGCCGCGAAGGGGGACGTCAAGGTGCTCGCGGTCACGGTGCTCACGAGCCTCGACCGCGGCGACCTCGACGATCTCGGCTTCTCCTGTGACGTCGAGAAGCTCGTGCTGTCGAGGGCGCGGCGCGCGCTCGAGGCCGGCTGCGACGGCGTCGTGTCGTCGGGGCTCGAGGCGCCGATGCTGCGGCAGTTCATCGACCACCGGCTTCTCGTCGTGACGCCCGGGATCCGGCCCGTGGAGAACCGGCCCGTCGACGACCAGAAGCGCACGGTCGACGTGGCGCAGGCGTTCGCGAACGGCGCCGACTACATCGTGGTCGGCCGGCCGATCCGCGACGCCGCGGACCCGCGCGCCGCCGCCGAGGCGATCCAGCAGACGATCGCCGGCGTGTTCGGCGGGCGCACGGCATGAGCGCCCCGGCGAACGACCTGCTGCTGCGCGCGCTGCTCCGCGAGCCGACGACGCGCACGCCCTTGTGGATGATGCGCCAGGCCGGGCGCTACCTCCCCGAGTACCGCGCGACGCGCGCGAAGGCCGGCAGCTTCCTCGCGCTCTGCATGAATCCCGAGCTCGCCTGCGAGGTGACGCTGCAGCCGCTCGAGCGTTACCGGCTCGACGCCGCGATCCTCTTCTCGGACATCCTGACGATCCCGCACGCGATGAACGTCGGGCTCGAGTTCGAGGCCGGCGAGGGTCCGAAGATCGCGCGTCCCGTGCGCACCGCGGCGGACATCGACCGGCTGCCGATGCCGGACCCGGAAGGCGAGCTGCGCTACGTCATGGACGCCGTGCGCCTGATCCGCCGCGAACTCGCGGGCCGCGTGCCGCTGATCGGATTCGCGGGCAGCCCGTGGACTATCGCGACCTACATGGTGGAGGGCGGCGGCAGCAAGAGCTTCCAGCACGTCAAGCGCATGCTCTACGGCTCGCCCCGCGAGCTGCACCGCCTGCTCGACGTCCTCGCGCGCGCCACGATCGCCTATCTGAACGCCCAGTCCGCGGCGGGCGCGCAGGCGCTCATGGTGTTCGACACCTGGGGCGGCGTGCTCACGCCGGCGGGCTATCGCGAGTTCTCGCTGCAGTACATGCAGCAGATCGTCGACGGCCTCGTCCGCGAACGCGAGGGTCGCCGCGTCCCGGTGATCCTGTTCACGAAGGGCGGCGGCGCGTGGCTCCCGGACATGGCCGCCACCGGCTGCGATGCGCTAGGCGTCGACTGGACCACCGATCTCGCCGACGCGCGCCGGGCCGTCGGGGACCGCGTCGCCCTGCAGGGCAACCTCGATCCGAGCGTGCTCTACGCGCCGCCCGCCGAGATCCGCGTACAGGTCGCCCGCGTGCTCGCGAGCTACGGTGAAGGCACCGGTCACGTCTTCAACCTCGGCCACGGTATCCACCCCGACGTTCCGCCCGAGCACGCGCTCGCGATGGTGGAGGCGGTGCACGAGCTGTCGCCGCGGTACCACGGGGGGTAAGTGGATAGGGGGTAGTGAACAGGGGTTAGTGGATAGGGGGTCGCGAATGGAGTGGGTGCGTCGAGGGACACCGCCCTGTGAAGAAACCCGGATTGCACTGAACGCGCGCACCGTTTCTCCTAACTGCCCCCTATTCATTACCCCCCTACCCCGTACACTTTCCCCCGGAGGCCCCATGGACATCAGCAAGATCGGCATCGGCGAGGACCCGCCGCGGGACGTCAACGTCCTGATCGAGATTCCGCAGGGCGGCGTGCCGGTCAAGTACGAGCTCGACAAGGCCTCGGGAGCGCTGCGGGTCGACCGGTTCCTGAACACGGCGATGTTCTATCCGGGCAACTACGGGTTCATCCCGCACACGCTGTCGGGCGACGGCGATCCGGTGGACGTCATCGTGGTCGTGCCGAGTCCCGTCGTGGCCGGCGCGATCGTGCGGGTGCGGCCGGTGGGCGCGCTGTTGATGAAGGACGAGGCGGGCGACGACGAGAAGATCATCGCGGTGCCCGTCGACAAGCTGCATCCGTTCTACTCCGGCGTGCGCTCGTACAAGGACCTGCCAGCGACGCTCACCGACCAGATCGCGCACTTCTTCCAGCACTACAAGGACCTGGAAAAGGGCAAGTGGGT
>RPQJ01000124.1 GCA_003819815.1 Lysobacterales bacterium | reverse complement strand
GCACCGAGATCGCCAAGCGTCTCGGCGTCACGGCCGGCGACACCGTCGTGCTCGCGATCGCGCAGGGCACCGTGACGCCCGCGGGCGTCGTCCCGCGCATGCGGCGGTTCACGGTCGAAGGCGTCTTCGCCTCGGGCATGTACGAGATCGACAACGGCCTCGCGCTCGTCAACTTGCGGGACGCCGCGCGCCTGTTCCGGACCGGCACGGACGCGACCTCCCTGCGCCTGAAGGTGGAAGACCCGCTGCGCGCGCCAGGTGTCGCGCGCGCGGCGGCCGAGGCGCTCGGCGGCGGGCTCTACCTCGAGGACTGGACCCAGCGCCACGCGAACTTCTTCCGCTCGATCGAGCTCACGAAACGGATGATGTTCTTCATCCTGCTGCTCGTCGTGGCGGTCGCCGCGTTCAACATCGTCTCGACGCTCGTGATGGCCGTGAAGGACAAGCAGCCCGACATCGCGATACTCCGCACCCTCGGCGCGCGGCCCGGCAGCGTGCTCGCCGTGTTCGCGACCCAGGGCACCGTGATCGGGCTCGTGGGCACGGTCGCGGGCGTCGCGCTCGGCGTCCTGCTGTCCGTGAACCTCGAATCGCTGGTGCACGGGCTCGAGCGGCTCGTCGACACGCGCTTCATGGACGCGAGCGTGTACCTCATGAGCGACCTGCCGGCGCGCGTCGACGTCCGCGACGTCGCGCTGATCGCCGGCACGGCGTTTGCACTGTGCTGCCTCTCCACGCTGTATCCCGCCTGGCGGGCCGCACGCACCCACCCGGCGAGGGCCCTGCGCCATGACTGACCCGGTCGTGCTCTCCTGCGAGCGCGTGAGCAAGCAGTTCACCGAGGCCGGCCAGCGGCTCGAAGTACTCAAGGACGTGGACCTCCGGGTCGGGCGGGGCGAGACGCTCGCGATCGTCGGCGCGTCGGGCTCCGGAAAGACGACGCTGCTGCAGATCCTCGGCGGGCTCGACCTGCCCACGAGCGGCATCGTGCGGATCGACGGCCAGTCGTTCGCGGATCTCCCGGACGGCGAGCGTGGGGCCCTGCGGAACCGCGCACTCGGCTTCATCTACCAGTTCCACCATCTGCTGCCCGAGTTCACGGCGCTCGAGAACGTCGCGATGCCGCTCCTGGTGCGACGGCGGCCGGTCGCCGAGGCGGAAGCCGAGGCCCGCCGGATTCTCGAACGGGTGGGCCTGTCCGGACGGCTGCGGCATCGTCCCGCGCAGCTTTCGGGCGGCGAACGGCAGCGCGCCGCGGTGGCCCGTGCGCTCGTGACCCGGCCGCAGCTCGTGCTGGCCGACGAGCCCACGGGCAACCTCGACGGGCGCAACGCGCGCGGCGTGCTCGAGCTGATGCTCGAGCTCAACCGCGAACTCGGCACGAGCCTGGTGATCGTCACCCACGCGACGGAGATCGCCGCGCGGATGCAGCGGGTGCTGGTGCTGGAGGACGGCCGGCTCGGACCCGCCTGAATCTCTCGTATCGCAGCCGTTAACGGCCTCGCGCTGTGCCCGGGCAGCGCGCGAATCTCCCGTGATCGAACCGAACCGGGAGTCGTGTCGTGGTGGGATGGGCTGCCGGCTGGTTGCTCGGCGCCGTGGGACTGCTCGTGCATCCCGCGCTGCCCGGGCCGCTCGCCGTGTGTGCGTTCGTTGCGGCGTGCGTCGCGTCGAGCGCCATGCTGCGTCGACCGGTGCTGCTGGCGCCGGCGGTGGGGTTCCTGGCGGCGTGGCACGTCACGGCCGTGCGGCTGGCCGACCGGCTCGATCCAGCGCTCGAGCGCCGGACGGTGACGATCGAAGGCCGCGTCGTCTCGGTGCCGCAGCGCGTCGGCGACGGCCTGCGATTCCGGCTCGAGGCGACCTCGCGCGCCGTCTCGTTGCCGCTTCTCGTCGAGCTGACGTGGTACGAGCCCGACCGTCCGCTGCACGCGGCGGAGCGTGTCCGCGTCGAGGCGCGCCTGCGGCGTCCGCGGGGTTTCTCGAACCCCGGCGGCGTCGATCTCGAGGCACGGATGCTGCGCGAAGGCGTCGGGGCGACCGGGTACGTGCGGAGGCTCGAGACGCTGGGGCGTGACGGGGACGACGTCCTTGCGATGCCGGTGCTCGCGGCGCGCGATGCGATCGCCGCAGCGATACGGGAGGCGCTGGGCGCGCGCCCGGCCACCGGCATCATCGCTGGTCTCGCGGTGGGTCTGCAGGATGCCCTCGATCCCGGGCAGTGGCGCGCACTGGCCCGCAGCGGCACGAGCCACCTGATGGCGATCTCGGGCCTGCACGTCGGCCTGTTCGCCATCGTCGCGGGCGGACTCGCCGGACGGCTCCAGCGGTGGAGGCAGCGCCGGGGGGCACGGGCCGCGAGCCGCGACGTCGCGGTGGTCGCAGGTGCGCTCGCTGCGCTCGGCTATGCGCTCCTCGCGGGCTGGTCCGTGCCGGCGCAGCGCACGGCCATCATGATCACGGTCGCGAGCTTCGCGCTGCTGCAGCGACGCGCGGCCGGCGCAGTCAGCGTACTGGCGCTGGGCATGCTGGCCGTGCTCATGGCCGATCCGCTCGCGCCGCTCGCGGCCGGGTTCTGGCTGTCGTTCGGTGCGGTCGGTGCGATCCTGCTGGTCGCGTCGGGACGCGTGTCGCGGGAGGGCTGGCTCGCCGGTTACGCGCGGGCCCAGTGGGCCGTCACCGTCGGTCTCGCCCCGGTGCTCGCCGGCAGCTTCGGCGCCGTCTCGGTCGTGGGCATGGCCGTGAACCTGGTCGCGATCCCGTTGTACACGCTCGTCATCGTGCCGCTGGTGCTCGCATCCGTGACGGTACTGCTCGCGTGGCCCGCGGTCGGCGCCGTTCTGCTCGGGGCGGTCGCGTGGCTCGTCGAAGCGAGCTGGCCCCTCATCGAAGTGCCCGCAGCCTGGGCCTGGGCAAGCTGGGGCATCGCGGGACTGCCGCCGCTCGGCTGGTTCGCGCTCGTTGCGGGCGCGGTGGCGGCCCTCGCGCCGTTGCCGGCCGCCGCTCGCGTCGCGGGCGGGCTGCTCGTGCTCTCGGCGTGCCTCTGGCGTGGCGCGGCGCCGGCGGAGGGTGCGGCCCGCTTCACGCTGCTCGATGCAGGTCAGGGTCTCGCGGCCGTGATCGAGACCCGTCGCCACGTCCTCGTCTACGACGCAGGACCGGCGTTCCGCAGCGGCAGCGACGCCGGCGCGCTCGCAGTCGAGCCCTACCTGCGCCATCGGGGCATCCGTCGCATCGACCGCCTGGTGGCGAGCCACGACGATCTCGATCACGCCGGCGGCGCCGCCACGCTCGCGCGACTCCTGCCGGTCGGTGAGCTCGTCGCGAGCGGGCGCGCACTCGACACGCTCGGTCCGGTGACGCAGTGCCGGCGCGGCGGCGGCTGGCGCTGGGACGGCGTCGAGTTCCAGTGGCTGCACCCGGGCACGGTGCGGCAGGCAGGCGACAACGACGGCTCGTGCGTCCTCGCCGTGCGAGCCGGGCCGCACGTCGTGCTGCTGACGGGCGACATCGAAGCGGCGGCCGAGGGCGAGCTCGCCGGCGCCGGGCTCGTCCCGCCGGCCAGCGTAGTCACCGTGCCCCACCACGGCAGCCGCACGTCGTCGACGCCCCCTTTCATCGATGCCCTGCAGGCCCGCTGGGCGCTCGTGCCGGCGGGGCATGGCAATCGCTGGGGATTTCCGCGCGCGGACGTCGTCGAGCGCTGGCGGGCCTCCGGCGCCCGCGTGCTCGTCACGTCGTCGAGCGGCGCGATCGTGTTCGAGGTCGATCCGCGCCGCACCCTCGCGGATCCGCACGAGTGGCGCGTCGCGTCGCGTCGCCCGTGGCGGGATCCCTGAGGCCGGCCCGATTCGCGGCGCGGGGTCGGCTGAAGTATGATCCGCGGGCCCTGAAGCGGGGGATACGAGCGCGCAATGTTCGAAATCGTGACGGCCGGCGGCATCGTGATGGTGCCCATCATCCTGTGCTCGATCCTCGCCGTGGCCATCACGCTCGAGAGACTCTGGACGTTGCGCGAGCAGCGCGTCGTGCCGGTCGAGCTCACGGACAAGGTCTGGCAGTGGGTCGAGAACCGCGCGCTCTCGGACAAGCAGATCCTCGCCCTCCAGCACCACTCGCCGCTCGGGCGGGTGCTCGCCGCCGGCCTCGCGAACCGGCATCGCGACCGCGCCGTCATGATCGAGGCGATCGAGGATGCGGGTCGCCACGTGACGCACGACCTCGAACGCTTCCTCAACATGCTCGGAACGATCGCCGCGATCTCGCCACTGCTCGGACTGCTCGGCACGGTCACCGGCATGATCCGCACGTTCAAGGCCATCACCGTCGCGGGGGTCGGCAACCCGGCCTCGATGGCGGGCGGCATCGCGGAGGCGCTCATCACCACGGCGGCCGGGCTGCTCGTGGCGATCCCGGCGCTCGTGGCGTACCGCTACCTGCGCGGCCGAGTCGACGCGCTGATCGTCCAGATGGAGAAAGAGTCGATCAAGCTGGTGCAGGCGATCGACCGGACGAGCGGCACGCGGGTCCGGCCGCCCGAGGACGCCGCGGCGTGAAGTTCAAGCCGCGCCCGAGCGAGGAGCCGGACCTCAACATGACGTCGCTGATCGACGTCGTGCTGCTGCTCCTGATCTTCTTCATGCTCTCGACGCGCTTCATCGACGAGGGTCGCCTCGAACTGCGCCTGCCCGAGGCGGGCATCGCGCCGGACGCGAGCGGCGAGCGCACGGCAGTCGAGATCGAAGTGACCGCCGAGGGCGGGTACCGCGTGAACGGCCGTCCGCTGATCAACAACAGCCCCGAGACCCTGGCGACGGCCATCGGGCGCGCGACGGGCAGCGACCGCGCCACGCCGCTGACGATCCGCGCCGACGCCCGTGCGACGCACCAGAGCGTGGTGACTGCGATGGACGTGGCCGGCCGGTCGGGCTACCGGCAGATCAACATCGCGACGGTCCACGATGGGCCGTAGAGCCGAGGGGCGCGCCATCCGGAAACTGCCGCCGGACGCCCTCAAGACCTACCGGCGCCTGCTCGGCTACCTGCGTCCGCATCGCGGGATGTTCTCGGTGGGCGTGGTCGGCATGGTCATCTTCGCCGCGACGGACGCTGGCTGGGCGGCGTTCGTCAAGTTCTTCCTCGACGGCACCTTCGTCGACCGCGACCCGCGCATGGTGTGGCTCGTGCCGACCGCGATCGTCGCGCTCTTCGTGGTGCGGGGCGTCGGCGACTTCATGCAGACCTACTGCCCCGGGCACGTGGGCCGGCACATCATCAAGACGCTGCGCGGCCAGATCTTCGATCGCTACCTGCACCTGCCGGTGACGTACTTCGACCGGAGCTCGTCGGGCGTGCTGCTCTCCCGGCTCACGTTCAACACCGAGCAGGTCGCGACGGCGACCACGGACTCGATCACGATCTTCATCCGCGACACGCTCGCCATCATCGGCCTGATCAGCTACCTGCTGTACCTGAACCCGAAGCTGACGCTGATCAGCCTCGTGGTCGCGCCGGTCATCGCGGTGCTGATCCGCCGAATCAACCTGCTCTTCCGTCGCTACAGCCAGCGGATCCAGAACTCGATGGGGGACGTGACCCGCGTCGCCAAGGAAGCGATCGAGGCGCCGCGCGTCGTGCGCGTGTTCAACGCCCAGGACTTCGAGGCGGCCCAGTTCGAGCAGGTGACGGAGCGCAACCGCCGCTCCCACATGAAGCTCATGTTCACGAAGAGCCTGAGCAACCCGGTCGTGCAGACGATCACCGCGATCGGGCTCGCGGTCGTCATGTACCTCGCGACGCTCGATGCGGTGGCGGGGCGCATGACGGTGGGCGAGTTCACGTCCTTCATCGCGGCCCTGATCTTCGTGACCGGGCCGCTGCGCCGCCTCGTCAACGTCGCGGGCCCGCTGCAGGCCGGCATCGCGGCAGCGCAGAGCATCTTCGAGGTCCTCGACCTGCCGCCGGAGCCCTCGGGCGGCACGCGGCCGGTCGAACGCTCGCGGGGCGACGTCGAGTACGAGGACGTACGCTTCACGTACCCGGGCACCGCGGAACCCGTGCTGCACGGCATCAGCTTCCGTGCGAGCGCCGGCCAGACGGTGGCAATCGTGGGCCGCTCGGGCAGCGGCAAGTCGACGATCATGAACCTGCTGCCGCGCTTCTACGAGGCGTCCTCCGGGTCGGTACGGCTCGACGGGAGCGACGTGCGGGAGTACCCGCTCGATCGCCTGCGCGCGCAGATGAGCTTCGTGAGCCAGGACGTCGTGCTCTTCAACGACACGATCCGCAGCAACATCGCGTTCGGCCATCCGGCCACGGACGAGCAGATCGTCGCGGCGGCCGATGCGGCACGGGTGTCCGAGTTCGCGAAGCAGCTGCCGCAGGGGCTCGACACGGTGGTGGGCGACCGGGGCACCCTGCTGTCGGGCGGGCAGCGCCAGCGCATCGCGATCGCGCGCGCGCTGCTGCGCGACACGCCGATACTGATCCTCGACGAGGCGACCTCCGCGCTCGACACCGAGCTCGAGCGCCAGATCCAGGAGCAGCTCGAGGAACTGATGCACGAGCGCACGACGCTCGTCATCGCGCACCGCCTCTCGACCGTGGAGAAGGCCGATCGCATCGTCGTCATGGATGGCGGGCGGATCATCGAGAGCGGCACGCACGCCGAGCTGCTGGCCCGCGGCGGTCACTACGCCGTGCTCCACCGCATGCAGTTCAACGAATGAGCCTGAGCGAGCGCCTCCCGCGGCTGTGGTACGGGCCGCGCTGGCGCACGTTGCTGCTCTGGCCGCTGGCCGGGGCGTATGCATTCGCCGTGGCGTTCCGCGGGCTGCTGTACCGCACCGGCTGGCTCGCCTCCCATCGCGTCGCCGTGCCGGTCGTCGTCGTCGGCAACCTCACGGTGGGCGGCACGGGCAAGACGCCCGTGGCGGCCTGGCTCGCACGCCAGCTCTCGCTGCGAGGTCGCCGCGTCGGCGTCGTGCTGCGCGGCTACGGCGGTCGCGCCGTCCCGGCGCCGGTCGTCGTAGGTCCCGACGCTGACCCGCGGCAGGTCGGCGACGAAGCGGTGCTGCACTCGCTCAGGCGTCCCCACGTGGTCGTCGTGCACCCGGACCGGGTGGCGGCGGCACGCCGGGCGGCAGAGGAGGGCGCCGAGATCGTCGTGTGCGACGACGGACTGCAGCACCTGCGGCTCGCCCGCGACTACGAGATCGTCGTCGTCGACGGAGCGCGCGGGTTCGGCAACGGCCTGCTGCTGCCGGCCGGACCGCTGCGCGAGTCGGCCCGGCGCCTCGAGCGCGTCGACGCGGTCTGCGTCACCGACCGCGGCGCGGGCCGGGCGAGTCCGCTGCACGTGCAAGGCCCACGGCTGCTCACGGCGGCGTTCCGGCTTGGCGAGGCCGTCAATCTGCGCAGTGGCGAGCGTCGGCCGCTCAAGTCGTTCCGCGGCCGCGTGACTCACGCCGTCGCGGGCATCGGAAACCCGGATGCGTTCTTCGACGGGCTGCGCGCCGCAGGACTCGAGCCCGTGGCGCACGCGCTGCCGGACCACGCGGCGCTCGATCCCGCCGCGTTGCCTTTCCCGGCCGGGGCCACGGTCCTGATGACCGAGAAGGATGCCGTAAAATGCCGGGATGCCGCGGGCCCGGACTGGTGGTTCGTCGAGCTCGACGTCGCCGTCGAGCGCGAAGCGGCCCGCGAACTGCTGGCTCACGTTCTCGAACGCACCGGGCTGACCGGCGCGGGAGTGCACCTTGGATAGCAAGCTACTCGACATCCTCGCCTGCCCGGTCTGCAAGGGACCCCTGCGATGGCACCGCGACTCGCAGCACCTCGTGTGCCGCGTCGACCGCCTCGCGTTTCCGGTGCGCGACGGCGTGCCGATCATGCTCGAGGACGAAGCGCGACGCCTCGCCTCGGAAGATCCGCTGCTCGCCGACTGACCGTGGCCTTCCACGTCGTCATTCCCGCGCGCTACGCGTCCACGCGTCTGCCGGGCAAGCCGCTCGCGGACATCGGCGGCCGCCCGATGATCCAGCGCGTCGTCGAGCGGGCGGCGGCCAGCGGCGCCGAGGAGATCTGGGTCGCCACGGACGACGAGCGCATCCGGGCCGCGGTCCGCGATCCCCGGGATCCGACCCGTCGCATGGCGATCCTCACCGATCCGGCACTGCCCTCGGGGACGGATCGCGTCGCTGCGGTGGCGGAAGCCCGCGGTTGGGACGACGCCACGATCGTCGTCAACGTGCAGGGCGACGAGCCGTTCCTGCCGCCCCGCCTGGTCGACCAGGCGGCCATGCTGCTCGAGCAGGATGCGGAGGCGGGCATCGCTACGCTCGCCACGCCCGTCGCGTCGCTCGAGGAATACCTGGACCCGAACGTCGTGAAGGTGGTCACTGCGGGCGACGGCACGGCGCTCTACTTCAGCCGCGCGCCGATTCCATGGACTCGGGACGGCGCGCCCGCGGGCATCGCGAGCCAACGCGAGCACGGCGGCGCGATGCGCCATGTCGGACTCTACGCGTATCGCGTCGGCGTGCTCCGGCGGATCATGCAGCTGCCGCCTTCCGCGCTCGAGCAGCGCGAGAAGCTCGAGCAGCTGCGCGCGCTCGAGCACCGGGTGCGCATCGTCGTCGGCTGCTGCGCGGAGCGGCCGGCGCCCGGCGTCGACACGCCGGACGACCTGGAACGAGCGCGCCGGCGCGCCGCTGCCGGCTAGGGCGACCGAGGAGCTCCCGACATGAATGAAGTCCTGCACGACGCGTTCGGCGTCACCATCACGACCTGGAAGCTCGTGGGCTATCTGGGCGTCGCGCTGTTCGCCGGCCGCTGGTTCGTGCAGATGCACTATTCCCGCAAGCGCGGCCGTCCCGTCGTGCCCACCGTGTTCTGGCTCATGAGCATCACGGGCAGCCTGCTGCTGCTGTCTTACTTCACGTTCGGGAAGAACGACTCCGTCGGGATCCTTTCGAACCTCTTTCCCGCCGGCGTCGCGGGCTACAACCTCTACCTCGACCTAACGAACAAGCGCTCGCGCCGCGCCGCTGGGATCACTTCAGACTGAGCGTGCCCCGCGTGCGTGCCGCGGGCTGCAGTCCGCGCACCTCGGCGGCCGTGAGCATGCGCCAGCGGCCGACCGGCAGGTCGCCCAGCCGCACGTGCATGATGCGCACGCGCTCTAGCCGCCGCACCGTGTAGCCGTAGTGCTCGCACATCCGGCGGATCTGCCGGTTGAGCCCCTGCGTCAGCACGATGCGGAACGTGTTCCTGCCGACGGCCTCGACCGTGCACGGGTTCGTCACCGTCCCGAGGATCGGCACGCCCGCCGCCATGCCGGCGAGGAACGCGGGCGTGAGCGGCCGGTCGACCGCGACGACGTACTCCTTCTCGTGCTCGTACTCGGCGCGCAGCACGGTGTTCACGACGTCGCCGTCGTTCGTGAGCAGCAGCAGTCCCTGCGAGTCCTTGTCGAGACGTCCGATCGGGAAGATGCGCTCGGGGTAGCCCACGAAGTCGACGACGTTTCCCGGCACCGAGCGCTCGGTGGTGCACTCGATGCCCACCGGCTTGTTGAGCGCGAGATAGACGCGCCGCGGCTTCGGCCGGAGCGTCCGGCCGTCCACGCGCACGTCGTCGCCGTCCCCGACCTGGGTCCCGAGCACCGCCGTCACGCCGTTCACCGACACGCGGCCGTCCTCGATCCACTGGTCGGCCTCGCGCCGCGAACAGGCGCCGGTCTCGGCGAGGTACTTGTTGAGCCGCATCGGACCGTCAGCCGCCGGCGCGTTTGACCGTCCAGCCGAGCTTGCCGAGCTCCTCGACCAGCGTGTCGCGGTGATCGCCCTGGATCTCGATGGCGCCCGCGCCGGTCACCGTGCCGCCGGAGCCGCAGCGCTTCTTGAGCCGCGTCGCGAGTTCCTCGAGTCCGGCGCCCGCGAGCGGCACGCCCGTGATCACGGTCACGCCCTTGCCTTTGCGGCCCTGCGTGGCCCGGCCGACGCGCACGACGCCGTCTCCTTTCGCCGCCGGCGCAGGCTGCGCCGGCCTGCTGCGCCGACAACGGCATTCGGCCACCGGCCGCCCGCATTCGGGGCAGCGACGGCCCTGGCCGGTCGTATAGACGACGCGATCGTTCGCCATGCAGTGGTCCCGTTCGTTCAGCGCGCGGCCGCCGCGGTCACCCGGTACACGACGCCCGCATAGTCGTCCGACACGTAG
>RPQJ01000123.1 GCA_003819815.1 Lysobacterales bacterium | reverse complement strand
ATCGTGCGCACGGTCGCGGAGGCGCAGCGCAGCCGCGCGCCCGTGCAGCGGCTCGCGGACCGGGTGTCGGCGTGGTTCGTGCCTGCGGTGGTTACCGTGGCCGTGATGGCAGCCCTCGCGTGGCTCGCGGTCGGGCCCGAGCCGCGGCTCGCGTACGCGCTCGTGGCGGCCGTGAGCACTCTCATCATCGCGTGTCCGTGCGCGCTCGGCCTCGCGACCCCGATGTCCGTCATGGTCGCGATGGGGCGGGGCGCGCAGTCGGGCGTGCTGTTCCGCAACGCCGAGGCGCTCGAGCGGCTGCAGGACGTCGACACGCTGGTGCTCGACAAGACCGGCACGCTCACGGCCGGCCGGCCGGAGCTCGTCACCGTCATCCCGGTGGACGGCGTCTCGGAAACCGAACTGCTGCGGTACGCGGCGAGCCTCGAGCAGGCGAGCGAGCACCCGATCGCGGCTGCCGTGGTCGCGGTCGCTCGCGGAAAGGGGCTGCGCCTCGGGCGCAGCTACGGCTACACCGCCCACCCCGGCATGGGCGCGACCGGGGTCGTGCAGTTGCGGCAGGTCGCGGTCGGCAATGCCGCGCTGATGGCGCGGATCGGCGTCGACGTCGTGGCGCTCGAGTCCGACGCCGAGCGTCTCCGGATCCACGGCGAGACCGTGAGCTACGTGGCGATCGAGGGGCTCGTCGTCGGCCTGCTCGGCGTGACGGACCCGCTGCGTCCCGAGGCCTGGGAGGTCGTGCAGCAGTTGAAGGCGGAAGGCCTGCGGCTCGTGCTGCTCTCCGGGGATCACGAGGCCTCCGTGGCCGCGGTCGCGAGCCAGCTCGGCATCGAGGAGGTCGAGGCGGGAGTGCTGCCCGATGCAAAGGCCGCGCGGGTGCAGGCCCTTCGTGCCGCGGGCCGGGTCGTCGCCATGGCAGGCGACGGCATCAACGACGCGCCGGCGCTGGCCGCGGCGGACGTCGGCATCGCGATGGGGGCGGGAACTGACATTGCCCGGCAGACGGCGGGCGTGACGCTGGTCGGCAGCGATCTCCGGGGGCTGCTGCGGGCAATCCGGCTCAGCGAGGCTACGATGGCGAACGTGCGCCAGAACCTGCTGTTCGCCTTCGGCTACAACGCGCTCGGGGTGCCGGTCGCGGCCGGCGTGCTGTATCCCGTGGCGGGGCTGCTGCTCACGCCCGCGGTGGCTGCCGCGGCGATGTCCTTGAGCTCGGTGAGCGTGATCTCGAACGCCCTGCGGCTCAGGAAGGCCCGCATCTAGCCAGCGTTCAGAACGATTCAGAACGATTCAGGACTGCTGCAGGACTCCTGCGGCACGGGTCGGCAACGTCGACGTCGTGGCTGGAACCGCTTCCGGCCTGTCGCGGCCCGCCGGGTCGCGCATCACAGCGCCGGAGGACCCGTCATGAAGAATCGTTCGCAAGCTTCTGAATCGATTAAGATTCGTCTCGTCGCGCCCACGGCTGCCGCGGCGGTGACGAGCCTGCTGTCGCAGGCGGCCTGGACTGCGCCGGGGGATCTGGATCCGAGTTTCGGCGACGTGGGGCGCTCGATTCTCTCGGACAGCTACGGCAGCGTCCGGGGTCTCGTCACCGACGGCGACGACGTGCTGTTCGCGGGTGACGGCCAGAGCTACGAGTACTACTCCGGTTACGACATGGGGGGCTTCGTCGACCGCTTCGACGCCGCCGGCGACAAAGACGTGCTGTTCGGTGCCCTGCGCCTGGATCTTGCTAGTTTCTCGGACGTTGCATGGCAAGTGGACGGGAAGGTCGTGGCCGTCGGGAGCAGCCCTGTGGACGGTCAGCTGGCGTTGACCGTCATCCGGCTGAATCCGGACGGGACGCCCGACGCAGGCTTCGGCACGCAGGGCGTCGTTCGACTGCTCGGTCCCGACACGGCTAGGGACCAGCTCGCCAAGTCGATGGTTCTCGAGCCGGATGGCCGGATCACGGTGGCCGGGGGGAGGAGCGATGGACAGCTGGTCGTCGTCCGGCTGACCGTCGATGGTGCCCTGGACTTGACGTTCGGCACGGGCGGCATCGCGGTCGGCCCGAGCGGGGACGGCTACGGCGGGTGGTTTGGAGGGCTTCGCATTGCGCGGACCGGCGCTGGCGGATACCGGGTGGCGTACAACCGGGAAGCAGTGGGATGTCGAGTGCTGGGCCTTACGTCCGGGGGCTCGGTGGATGCCGACTTCGGCAGCAATGGCGAGGTAGCGACCGTGACGAACCTCGAGGGTATCGTTGAGTGCACGGCGGTCGCGGCGTCGGCACCGGATGGGCTGCTGGTGGCGGGCACTTGCTGGAGCGAGGGTTTTCGCGGTTTCGCGAGCAGGCTTTCAGCGGACGGAACGCTCGACGCGTCATTCGACGCCGACGCCGCTACCGCAGGCTTCGAATCCGTCACGGCACTCGCGACGGGCGGCGGATCGATCTTCGTGGCGGGCGACGATGGGCTGGGGCTGTCGGGCGCGCTCGTGGTGCGGCTCACGCAATCGGGCTTGCTCGATCCCGCGTTCGGAGAGCAGGGCCGCACCTGGATAGACTTCGCCGAGAGCGACGACCCCGGCTCGGCGAACTACCTGGGCGTCGAGGTGCAGGATCTCGACGTCCGGGCGGACGGCGTCGTCGTCGTCGGAGGCGGCGCCCGCAACAAGCCGTTCATCGCCAGGCTGCTGGGGGACGCCGGCGGCGCGTCTCCTGGACTGGTCGCGTTCGAGACCCCGTCGCTCGAAGCCGTCGAGGGCGACGGTGCCGCGCGACTGACCGTGCGGCGCATCGGCGGCCGCTCGGGCGCGGTGAGCGTGGCCTATGCGTCGGCGGCCGACGGCGCGTCTGCTGGCTCCGACTATACGGAGGTCGCCGGTCGGCTGACTTGGGCCGACGGCGAAGCGGGCGAGCGCGAGATCGTCGTGCCCCTGGCGGTCGACGCGGGCGAGTCCCCGGAATCGTTCCGGGTCGAGCTTTCGGATCCACAGGGCGGGGCGGGGCTCGGGACCGGGCGGGCGACCGTGACCATACGTGGGGACAGCCACCCCGGAGGCTTGATAGGCCTGGTCAGCGGCTTTCCGGTCAGCGAAGGCGTGCCCTACAGGATCATCGTCTCCCGCAGCGACTACACGTCCGGCAGCGTGTCCGTGACGGTGAACGTGGAATCCGGCTCCGCCATGGCAGGCACGGATTTCGCGACGTTCGCTCCCGTGACGCTCAGTTGGGCCGACGGTGAGGCCGGGCCCAAGAGCGTGACCGTCGAGACGATCGAGGACAGCATCGCGGAAAGCGATGAAACGTTCAGCGTGAGATTGAGCAACCCCACCGGCGGGGCCGTCCTCGCGGCGGCCGCCAGTTCCCTGACCGTCATCCTGCGCGATGACGACACGGCGACGGGCGGCGGGGGCACTGGCGGAGGCGGCTCCGGTGGAGGGGGCAATGGTGGAGGGGGCAACGGTGGAGGCGGCGCCGCCGGCTGGCTGCTCGCCGGTCTCTTCGGCCTGCTCGGATTCGCGCGACGCCTGGCGCGCCGCTGAACCGGACCGGACCGCGGGGTGGCGGCAGGGACGCTGCCGCCCCGTGTTACGCGATCTGGCGTGCGACGTGACCGACTTCGCGGCCCGATCAGGAGGCTCGTGTAAGTCATTGTCCTTAATGAAATTGCAATCCGTCTGAAGCCCAGCGGTCATGCCCGGGGAGGATGCTGCACCCAAGCCTGGCGGCTGGAGCGCAGCGAGTGGGCACGACGACGGAAAACGTGTGGCGACGCGTGGACCTGGCCGAGCGACGCCTCTGCCTGTCGGTCAACCGCGGTTGCCATCGTGCCGGGATCCGGGGCTTCTTCGCCGCGGTGAGCCGGCTCGGCGACGGCCCGATCTGGTACGTGCTGGTGATCGTGCTCGCGGTCGCCGGCGGCCCGGACGGCGCCATGGCCGCGCTTCAGATGACGGTCGGCGGGGTCCTCGGCATCGCGATCTACAAGTTCCTGAAGCAGCGGCTCGTGCGCGAGCGGCCCTTCGTGTCGCACGACGACATCCTGTGTGGCACGGCGCCGCTCGACCGCTACAGCTTCCCCTCGGGCCACACCCTGCACGCGGTCAATTTCACGGCGCTCGCACTCACGCAGGTGCCGGAGCTCGGCCTGCTGCTGGTGCCGTTCGCGGCGCTGGTGGCGGCCTCGCGCGTCGTGCTCGGCCTGCACTACCCGACCGACGTCGTGGCCGGCGCGGCGATCGGCGCACTGCTCGCGACCGGCGTGCTGGAGTTCTGGCCCGGCTAGGGCGCGGTCGGTACCATCGCCGGCACCCTTTCGGGAGGCACGGCGAGATTCCCATGACCCGCACACTGAACGGCGATCCTCGCCGCGACGGCTACCGCATGCCCGGCGAGTTCGAGCCGCACTCGGGCTGCTGGATGCTGTGGCCCGAGCGTCCCGACAACTGGCGGCTCGGCGCCAAGCCCGCGCAGCAGGCGTTCGTCGCGGTCGCCACCGCGATCGCGGGCAGCGAGCCCGTGTCGGTCGGCGTCTCGGCCGCGCAGTACGCGAACGCGCGCCGGTTGCTGCCGCCCGCCGTGCGCGTCGTCGAGATCTCGAGCAACGACGCGTGGATGCGCGACGTCGGGCCCACGTTCGTCGTGAACGACCGCGGCGGCGTCCGCGGCGTCGACTGGCGGTTCAACGCCTGGGGCGGCCTCGACGGCGGGCTCTACTTCCCGTGGGACAAGGACGACGCCGTCGCGCAGAAGGTGCTCGAGATCGAGGGCTGCGACCGCTATCGCGCGCCGTTCATCCTCGAGGGCGGCGCGATCCACGTAGACGGGCAGGGCACGGTGATCACGACCGAGGAGTGCCTGCTGAACCGGAACCGCAACCCGCACCTCGAACGCGAGGAGATCGAGCGGCTGCTCGGCCGCTACCTCGGCGTCGAGACGGTCGTGTGGCTCGGCCGGGGCACGCGGCTCGACGAGACCGACGGCCACGTCGACAACCTCTGCGCTTACGTGAAGCCCGCGGAGGTCGTGCTGACCTGGACCGACGACCGCAGCGACCCGCAGTACGAGATCTCGCGCGACGCGCACGAACGGCTGATGCAGGCCCGCGACGCGCGCGGCCGGCGCTTCAAGGTGCACAAGCTCTTGCAGCCCGGGCCCCTGCACACGACGACCGAGGAGGCCTCGGGCGTCGATGCCGCGGAGGGTACCCAGCCGCGCGAGGCCGGCATGCGGCTCGCGGGCTCGTACGTGAACTTCTACCTCGGCACGAAGCGCGTCGTCGTGCCGCTGCTCGACCCGAAACGCGACGGCGCCGCGCTCCGGAAGCTCAAGTCTCTGTTTCCCGCGCGCGAAGTCGTAGGCGTGCCGGGGCGCGAGATCCTGCTCGGTGGCGGCAACGTGCACTGCATCACGCAGCAGGTGCCGGCCGCGCGCGGCGCGCGGGGGCGAGGGCATGGGACAGGAGGGCGGGCGTTGACTTGAAAGTCAACGGAGCGCATCCTGCGCCGTGATGTCCGCCGTATCCACTTCGCTCGCAGCCATGCTGTCCCGGCTCGGCCGCGCCGCCCGGCGGAAGGGCCTGTCGGATGCCGAATGGGCACGGCGCTCGGGTGTG
This sequence comes from Lysobacterales bacterium, assembly GCA_003819815.1. Taxonomy (GTDB): domain Bacteria; phylum Pseudomonadota; class Gammaproteobacteria; order Steroidobacterales; family Steroidobacteraceae; genus RPQJ01. The sequence continues at coordinate 4,813 of RPQJ01000123.1, read as the reverse complement.
GCGAAGGAAACGCTGTGCCGCCTGCGTTCGCGGCAGACCTGTGATCTCGCCACGCTCGAGGCGTTGGCGCGTTCGGTGGGCGCTCGCATCGCAGTCGTCGAGAGATCTTCAGGGTCCAGCCCACGCCGATCCGGCGGGGACGGCTTATGGCCCGAGCGCGTCGACCGCGAGTTCGAAGCACAGGTGGTCGACCTGGCTGCTTCGGGATCCACGAGCCCCGATGCCTGGCGGCCGCTGGGGCCGTCGTTCTTTCTGGCCGGCTTCGCCACGATGCTGGCCAGCCTGTCTGGGTTCGACCGCCAGCGGTGGCTGGCCCTGGCCGAGGCTCTGCATCCCGGCGCCACCGAGCCGCGCGTATTCGAGCGTTGGCTGGCCGGTACGCCGTTGCCTCCCTCGCGTGTTCTGCCGATGGTGATCGAGCGGCTGCGGCGTGCGGCCTGAACGTCACACTCGTCCGGAGTACGTCGCCGCATTCCGCGAGCTCGCGGCCCGCATCCAGGCCACGCTGGCTGACGTACCCCGCCAGGCCTTGCCGGTGCGGATGTACGTCGCGGGTGGTGCAGCCCTGCACTTCCACACCGGATCGCGGGTTTCCGCCGACGTCGACGCCGTTTTCTCGCGACGCATCGCCCTGCCCGAGAATCTCGACGTCGCTTACCGCGACGTAGACGGCGCAGCCCGTCTTCTCTATTTCGATCGGCAGTACAACGACACGCTCGGTCTCATGCACGAGGATGCTCAGGATGATTCGCTGCCGCTGTCGCTCGAAGGCGTGGACGCGCACGTTCTCGACGTGCGGATACTCACTCCGCTCGACCTGGCGGTGAGCAAGCTCGGACGGTATTCGATGCAGGACCGCGAAGACATCGTGGCCCTGGCGAAGCTCGGCCTGGTCGAAGCCGAGCCATTGAGGTGCCGCGCTCTCGAGGCGCTCGGCGGTTACGTGGGCGACACGGCGAGGCTGCGTGGCACCATCGACACGGCGGTCGAAATGGTCGCCGCGGCTCGCCGCAAGTAGGGTCCGGATGTCCGCCGCGAACCACCGCGTGCTGCACGAAGCTCTCACCGGCCGGCGGCTCACGAAGCTCGAGTACGGGCACGAGCTGCCGAAGCTGCAGGACCGCCTGCTCGACGCCCAGTTCGAGCTGCGCAAGCAGCGGACCCGCGCGGTCGCGGTGATCGTCACCGGCATCCCGGGCGCGGGACGCAGCGAGGTCGTGAACGAGCTCCTCAACTGGCTCGATCCCAAGTTCGTCACGGTCTACGGATTCCGGCCGCCCAACGAGGTCGAGCGCCAGCGGCCGCCGTTGTGGCGCTACTGGCGCGTCATGCCGCCGAAGGGACGCATCGCCATCCTGCACGCCGGCTGGTACGAGGAATTCCTCGCGGACTCCGTGCGCGCGACGGAGCGCGACTCGGTGGTCGTCAAGCGCGAGGTCGAGCGCATCCGCCGCCTCGAGCGCATGCTGGTCGCGGACGGCGTCGCGGTCGTCAAGATCCACCTGCACGTCAGCCCGGAACTCCAGGCGAGGCGCCTCAGGCGACTCGCTCGCGACAAGGCGACGCGGTGGCGGGTCACTGCCGAAGATCGCTGGATGGCGCGCCACTACGCGCGTGTCGAGCGTGTGTTCGAGCACTGTCTCGAGCAGACCGACCAGCGCCCGGCACCGTGGCGCGTGGTCGACGGCACCGACCGCCAGCACCGGGCGTACGAGGTCGGCAAGGTGCTGCTCGCGGGCATCGACGGCCGGCTCGCCGGCGAGGAGCGGCCGGTGCGGGTCAAGCGTCCGGCTGCGGCGCGCCAGCGGGCGCTGCGAAAGCTGCTGCCGACGAATCATCCGGGCCCGCGGGTCGCCGAAGAGGAATACGACCGCGAGCTCGAGGTGCTGCAGGGCCGGCTCGCGCTGCTGTCGAGGAAGCGCCGCTTCGCGAAGGCATCCGTCGTCGTGGCGCTCGAGGGCATGGACGCCTCGGGGAAGGGCGGCGCGATCCGCCGCATCACCGCGGCGCTCGACGCGCGGCAGTACCGCGTCGTCCCGATCTCGGCGCCGACGCCCGACGAACTCGCGCGGCCCTACCTGTGGCGCTTCTGGTTCCAGCTGCCGCCGCGCGGCAACTACACGATCTTCGACCGGTCGTGGTACGGCCGCGTGCTCGTCGAGCGTGTCCGCGGGCTGGCTGCGCCCGCGGACTGGCAGCGCGCCTACGAAGAGATCAACGAGTTCGAGCGCGAGCTCGCCGAGCACGGCGTCATCGTGGCGAAGTTCTGGATGTCCGTGAGCAAGGACGAGCAGGTGGCGCGCTTCGCCGAGCGCGACCGCAACCCGCTCAAGCGGTTCAAGGTCGATCCCGAGGACTGGCTCAACCGCAAGTCCTGGGACCCGTACCAGGAGGCCGCCGCGGACATGCTCGCGCTGACGCACACGAGCCACGCGCCCTGGACGGTGGTTCCGGCGGACGACAAGCGCTGGGCGCGGCTCGCGGTGCTGCGGTCGCTCTGCGACCGGATCGAGGCCCGGCTCGGATGAACCGGCGCCGTCCTGCGTCAGAACCAGCCTGAGAAGAAGAGCCGGATCACGTCCGCGTCGAAGCTGTAGAGCGGTTCCGTGCCGGGCACGCCGCCCTCGCGGATGTCGCGGAAGTCGTCGTACTCGAAGCGGATCCGGTCGTAGAACAGGTTGATCGTCGAGCGCTCGAGGAACTTGAGGCCCGACCGCGGCAGCTCGTAGGTCGCGCCGAGGCTCAGCATCAGGCTCGTGAACGTCGCGAGTTCCTTGTCGCGGGCCAGGAAGTTCTGCGCGTCCGCGCGCGGGAACAGGTCCGAGTAGAAGTCGGCCGCCGACTGGTCGTACCAGCGGACGCCGGTCTCGAGGATCCACTGCTTGCCGATCGGGTGCGTGTAGCCCGCGGTCAGCGTGTGTGCGTCGATGCCCCAGGTGTCGGTGAAGAAGCGGTACTCGCCGTGCACCGAGGCGCGGTAGGGCAGGAAGTAGCGGGCGCTCAGCGCCGCCGCGTTGCTCGTGCGCGTGCTCGGGTACACCTCGGGCTGGAAGGCGAAGCCGGCCGGCGAGTCGGGGTCGAGGTAGCGCACGGAGCGGTAGGGGTTGTTGAGGAACCCCTCGTCCGTGATCGTCTCGAACCCGAATCCGAGCATCAGCGTCGGGGTCGCGATCTGGGAGACGCCGAGCCGGTAGCTGCGGCGGTCGACGTCCTCGGCGAACGAGTCGTCGCCGTTCCTGCGGACCTCGTCCCAGCCCTGGCTGAAGCCGAACGAGACGGTGGTGAGGTCGCCGAAGAGGTCCTGGCTCACGTCGAAGCTCGCGGAGTTCGCCGTGTAGTCGCTCTCGTCGCTGTTCGTGTAGCTCGCGCTGTACTGCGTCTTGCCGTTCAGCATGTCGACGGCGAGGCTCGCCTGCGTGCGCGTCTCGGTGTAGGGGCTCGCGGTCGTGACGACGTCGATCGACGCGCTCGAGACCATGTCGACGTAGTAGTTCGCGGAGACGGAATATTTCTCGGCAAACTTCTTGCGCACCAGCAGCGACGGTCCGTCGATCGTCACGCCGCCGCCGTCGTAGCGGTGGTAGAGCACGTCCGCGCGGTCTTCGGGCAGCACCGCCGCGCCCGCGGGCCCGGCGAGGGCGAGGGCGGGCAGCAGCGCCAGGACACGGGTCGGTCGCATCGGCTCGGGCCTCAGTTGCAGCCGCAGCCGCCGCCGTGGCTGCCGAGCGCCCCGCGGGCGCCTTCGCGGGCCTCGAACACGTGGTTCAGGTACGAGGTCGCGACCGGGTCGCGGTCCGGCGCCATGATCGGGTCGGCGAAGTTCTGGCGCTCGTAAGGCTTCACCCACGGCTCGACGTTGCCGCAGCCCGTGAGGCCGGCGACGACCACGATCAAGAGGACGGTGCGCTTCACGGGGGTCACTCCTTCACGAGACTGCGGATCATCTCGGCGTACTCGGCCTCGTCGCCCGGCTTGTAGCCGCGGTGCACGTAGCGCACCTTGCCCTCGCGGTCGACGAACACCGAGCTCGGCATGCCCTCGACGCCGAACTGCTCCGCCACCCCGTTCTTCGTGTCGAACAGGATCGGAAAGGTCACCGAAAAGGTGCCTGACATATTTTCCAGCCAGGCCTGGGCGGCGGCGCTGTCTTCCTCGACGTTGACGCCGAGCAGCGTGAAGCCGAGCGGCTCGTACTTCGCGTGGATCTGCTCGAGCAGCGGCATCTCCTGGCGGCACGGGCCGCACCAGGTCGCCCAGAAGTTGATCATGACCACCTGGCCCTTCAGCTCACTCAGGCGCACGTCGCCTCCCGATCGCGCGGGCAGCGCGAAGTCCGGCGCGGGTGCGCCTTTCGGGACAGCGGCGGAAGCGGGCAGCGCGGCTCCGAGGAGCACCAGGCAGAGCAGGGCGGAAGGGCGGATCGTGCGCATGGTCGGACTCCGCATCAGAAGAACGCAGTCACGCCGAACGTGAACTGCAGGTTGTGGGTGAGCTTGCTCTCGCCGAGCAGATCGCTGTCGAAGGCGAGGTTGCGCGCGTCGAGGTGCACGGCGATCCAGTCCGTCGCGAGCACGCGCAGCCCCGCGCCGAGCGCGACGGTGAAGTGGTCGTCGCCGCCGAACCGCGTGCTTCCCGCCCCGAGCGTGAAGTACACCGCGCTCGGCATCGCGCGGTCGCCGCCGAAGAACACCTCGCCCGGCAGCGCGTTCCAGCCGATCGAGAGGTCGTAGTGCGTGAAGCTGCGCTCGCTGTCCGTGAGGAGCTCCGCGGCGCCGCTCAGGTCCTCGTAGCTCGTGCGGCCCGCTTCCGCGGT